>NZ_AP024412.1:1257230-1571538 GCF_016865445.1 Mariniplasma anaerobium
CGTCTTGAACGTGACCATCTAAAATTTGTCCACCTTGATATTGAATAGTTTTATTATCTTGATCAATATCAAATTTTAAAATTTGAGTTTGAATTCTATAGTCATCTTCTAAACTATATTTATAATAGTTATATGCAGTATAAATACTAGTTTGGTTGACATACATTTGACTCACGTATCCTAAAAAGGCTTGAGAATCATAAGTGAAATCAGATAGATCAACACTGGTTAAAACCGTCATATTAGATGCGATAACTTGATCATAATAATAAATATTATCATAATCAACATAAGATGTTTTTATACTTGAATTTTTTCTTTCTATAAATTGAGGTCTTAATTCTTCTTGATCATTATAGATATATTTACTAGATACTAAATACAATTGATCTTCAATCATTCTATGGTCATAAAAGAATGAATCAGTTTCCATTTCATAAACGATCTTATAGGTTTGTCGATCAATAACTAAAATCGTTCCACTTGGTTGACGATACCAAGAAAGTACAAGATCGCCTTCATAAAAACTATAAGGTGTTTGTTCATAAGTATATCCAATAACAACAAGATAATCATCTGTTAAATACATGTTATCAGTATATACATTGCCAAGATCTATATCAGCTAAAACAATTGCTTCATAGTTTTGATCAACATAGACTACATTGATTTTTTGAAAGTATCTAGATGCATAATAAATATAGTTTCCGTCTGTTTTTATGATATCTGCTTCACTAACTCCATTGACTTGAGTGTTTGTGTCAATAAAGTCTCTTGATTGATCACCCTCGGCAGCATCATCTAACATAGCTTCTGGAAATGCATCCACTTGATTATAATAATGATCTTGATCTTCAAGTAACGATAATAACTTAGCTTTTGATCCTACTTGATTTGCTTGAGTTAGTATTTTATTATTATCTAATCTTATATCAGAAGAAAATACACCCGATACACCAACAACTACAACTAGCACAGTTGCAAGCACAATTTGATATGCCTTTTTTAAGATAACCATTTGGGATATCTTAACACCTACCATATTGTTTTTTACCTTAAACTTATTTAATTTTCTGTTCATAACGAATTCATTTATAAGATTATAAATTAAATATCCTACAAAACTTGATAATATTGATATGACTATCCATCCAAAAATTGTCATACTACTTACCTCCTATAGATCTAATTGTTTCTTAAATTTCTTAACGAAGGATCTCGTGACTTCTAGTTGACTTTGATTATTTAGGGTAAGATGAAGTTTAGCATTTAGTCCGACTTTTATATATTTGATTTGTCTTAAATTAACAATAAAAGATTTTGAAATGCGAACAAAATGATAAGGCTCTAGAATCATTTCTAATTGATATAAAAGTTTTTTGATGTGTTGTTGTTCAAGATTTCTCATGTGACACACTATATCTTCACCAAATGCTTCAATATAATAGATATTAGAAATGTAGAGTTGTACAAATCCATCAAGTGTTGGAAAGAACATTTGCATCTTTTCATATTCAATCATTTCAATAACCTTTTTTAGATCATCTACTTTTTCATCATCAATCTCAATACCAACCACATGATCAGGAAGATTATCTAAATGGTTGATAAGTACATAGTTGACATGATTATTATGAAGTTGTTCTTCTAACGTTGATAGTTCATCTTTGCTCCAAATGATTTTAATCATAAAGAGTTCCTCCTATTCATAGTATATGACATGAAATTAGATATTTAAAGCAATTAAGGATAACTTGCAATATATAAAGATAACTTGCAATACTTGCTTGTTAATACCATTATATAACAAAAAAACTACTTATAAAAAGTAGTTTTAAGCTTTTTTCTTTATATCAATAAATATTTTAGTTAAAGCAATAAATACAACATAGAATTCTAGTCTACCTAAAAACATACCAACAGTTGAAGTCCATAAGACAATTGGATTTGCATCATAGCCAACAATACCAACTGATAGTCCAACAGTACCTAAAGCTGATGCGAATTCAAATAATGATTCTCTAATGGTAAACCCAAGTCCTGTAAAGATTAATGTTCCTGTAAATAATGCAAGCAAATAAATCATTAAAAATGAATAGTTTTGCACAACTTCATCTTTTGTTACAACAGTTTTATTTCCTATTTTATTGATAAAATGTGTTCGAATTGTTTTCTTATGTCCAAATTGTTCTCTAATATTCCAATAAAGACTCTTAAAAGCTAGTGCTACTCTATATTGTTTCATCCCGCCAGCAGTTGATCCCATACCAGCACCTAAGACCATCACAATAACTAATACTGCAATAAATGTTGGTGGCATAACGGTAAAGGTATCAATGGTTTGAAATCCTGTACCTGTAACAGCAGAAATAAATTGAAATGATGCAACTCTCAATGTATGAAAGAAATTTCCATCATACATACTATATAAATTAATAACTAACATTGGAATAAAGATTAAAAGTAGGATACCTAATAATTTGATTTCAACATGTCTATACACATTTTTGAATTTACCTCTTAATAACATCAAATGTACAAAGAAGTTTGTTCCACCAAGTAGCATTAAAATCATAATCGTAACTTCTACACCAACACTATTAAATGCGCCTATACTAAGACTTTCAGTTGAAAATCCACCGGTTGCTACTGCAGTAATTGAATGATTAATTGCTTCAAATGGAGTCATTTCAAATATGATTAAAAATACAGATCCAACCAAAATATATCCTATATAAATACTTAATATCATACGTCCTGATTTAATTAAGTTAGGAACTAGTTTATCACTGTGTCCTTCTGCACTATATAGTCTCATTCCAAATTTATCACTAATTGCTGAAGTAAGAACTAAGACAAGTCCAACCCCACCAACAAATTGTAGTAAACTTCTAAAGAATAAAAATATATGTGGTGTAACAGTTACATCAACAACCGTTAAACCAGTTGTTGAATATCCTGATGTCGATTCAAATATTGCTTGCGTAAAATTATAATTTCCTGTTAATACAAATGGTAGAGAAGATACAAAGATACCTAAAATCCAAATGGACATAACTAAAATGGCATCTTGAGATCTTTCTAAACGATCTTTTTCTCTTCCTTTATATATTAAAACAATAAGTGAACCAATAAAAATCGCTGATAAAGCTGGAATAAAGAAATATTTAGCTTCTACTATCTCTTCTGGATAAAATGGAATAACAAGTAATGGTATTAAGTTTATAACACCAATTAAGATGGCAAATATGCCTAAATAATTGATTATTAATGGATAACCTGATATATTCTTTTTAATATTCATGTTATTTTCTCTTTTGTACAAATTCCACAATTTCTTCTTGATCGTTAGGCGTTGTAACAATAATTAACTTATCATCTGCCTTAATCAATGTATCCCCTTTAGGAATAATGACATGTGGATCTCTAAAAATACAACTTATATTAATATTTGATGGGAATTTGATATCCATTAATCTTTTATTAACGATGTTATGCTCTGGTTCAACACCAATTTCAATCATTACTATTTTTTCATCCTCTATAGAAAGTGTTTTAATGATATTTTCAACAGAAGATTCATTTAAAATGGTTTGTGCAAGTAGGTAAGTTGAACTGATGACACTATCCACACCTAAACGTTTAAATAGTTCTACATTTTTTGGGTTTTTTACTTTTGCTACTGTTCTTTTAATATTAAAAAGTTTTTTAGCAGTAATACAAGTGATATAATTATCGGTATCACTATCTGATAATGCAAGTAAAACATCCGCATTATGCGCTTCTGCATCTGATAGAACATATGCTTTTGTCGGATCTCCTGGAAATACACCGATATCATTATTTGCACTAATGTATTCAGCAAAATCTATATCTTGATTAATAATAATCAATTGATGATGTTCTTTTTTTAGTTTGCTTACGATATAGTCAGCTTCGTGTTTTCCGCCAGTAATTACAATTTTCATTCAGCTGCCTCCTCATCATTTAAATCCATAAATTCACTATATGATAAATTAAATGGATAGATTGCTTTAATCATTGTACCTTCTAAAAGTTTTCCTTTATCTGTATCAGATAATCTAACAAATATTTTAGGTACATTATAGACGTAAAAACAAATGTGAGCTAAATAAATATTCACATTATCACTATCAGTTGTAATAACAACTGTTTTTGCTTGTTTAATATATGAATTTTCTAAAATAGTAAGATCTGTTGCATCTCCTACAACTTGATAGCCAGAAAATGATTCTTGTAATTTTCTAAATGAATCATCTACTGCATCAATAATAATGACATCTTCTCCTAATTCTGACATAGAAGTTGCAATATTCGATCCTAGTCTTCCTGAACCAATGACAATGAACTTATTTCTTTTCATAATCATACTCCTTTAAATTTTATGCCTAAATACATAGTTTCATGATACCTTATACATTTTAACATTATTTCGTAAAAAGTGCATTAAATTATACTATATTTACGTTTATTTTATCATGTTTTACTGGATTATCTAAGAGTTTTTGATATGTTTTATCCATCAAAATAGCACCAAATGGAGCAGTTATACATATTGCAACCACAGAGACCATCAAGATCAATTCACCATTTGCTAACCCTAGAGAAAGTGGAATCGCACCTATTGCAGCTTGAACAGTTGCTTTTGGTGTATATGAAATAGCTGTAAACAATTTTTCTTTACCATTCAAGTTTGTTTTTAAAAGGGCTAAATATACACCAAACATTCTAAAAACCATTGCTAAAATGATTAATACTATTGACCATAAACCAACACTTAATAATACTGATACATCTACTAAAGCTCCAACTAATACAAAGAGTATAATTTCAGCTATGACCCATATTTTCTCAAATTTTTTAACTAATCTTTCTGATAATACTGGATGATAATTTTTTAATGAAATACCAAATGACATCACGGCTAATAAACCACTTAGCGCAATAACTTGACTCAAAGCATCTTCAAGGGAGACAGCTAAAAATCCAATTGAAAATATAATAAGAACTTTTACAGTATCTCTCATATGGAACTTCTTAAAAAAGATAGATGCTAAATATCCTGATATAACACCAATAAATATGCCTAAAGCTATTGAAAGAGGGACATTAAGTATTGTTGTAACATGGAAATTCTCACCTTGTCCTAATTTTAAAAACGCATAAAATAAAACAATGACATAAACATCATCAATGGATGCACCTGCTAAAATCATTTGTGGTATATTTTTGTTTTTACCATGTCCACTTTCAATGAGTTTAATCATTCTAGGAACAACAACAGCAGGTGATACTGCTGCTACAATCGCACCCATGATTGCTGCTGTCGTATAAGATATATCAAATATGACTGGTGCAAGTAAAGTAATCGCTAAAATTTCAATGGTTGCTGGAACAAATGATAACAAAATTGCAGGTCTTCCTACTTTTTTTAAATCACTGATATCAAGTGATAATCCCGCTCTTATTAAAATAACAATTAAAGCTATTTTTCTAAGTTCAGCTGATATATTTAATATATCAATATCAATTAAATCAAGTGCATAAGGACCAATAATCATACCTGTTAAAAGCATACCTAGGATTGTTGGTAGTTTGATGAGATTAAAGATTTTAGATAATAATAGACTACTTAAAATGATGATGGATATACTTAATAACATATATTTCTCCTTTTTAAAAAAAATAGACTCTACAACAAAAAAGTTGTAGAAGTCATCAGCAATTGCGGTTTTAGTATAAAACTAAGGGAGACATTCATTCCCTAGACTTATTATAAGTATATTTACAAATATGTCAATTATTTTCTTGATAAATGCTTTTTTTATCGTTTTTTCTTGCAAAAGGAATAAGCATTGACACTTGTTCTTGATACTCTTTATATTCTGGTCTAGTATTTAATATTTTTGTTTCCATCATAGGAATGGAAATAAACACAACTAGTAGCGTCATTGATAATGGAGCAAGTATATAAAAGTCCAATCTTTGAACAATACTTAAATACATCACATAAAGTCCCCACCAAACAGTTACTTCTCCAAAATAATTAGGATGTCTTGATATTCTCCATAACCCTTGATCTATACACTTCTTTGTTCCTTTATTCTCTTTTCTAAATGCTCTCATTTGTTCATCTGAAACATATTGGATGATTGAAGCAACAATAATCATCAAAAACCCTAATATAAATACTATATTTAAAGATGCACCTAGCTCAATAATTTTTAGCCCAACTAGTAATTGTGCAAAAACAATTAATGTTGGAAAAAGTTGGATAGCTGAAAAATTTGTAAGGAAATATAGTTTTGGTGCTTTATCTCTAATCATAATATAGCGCCAATCAACTTCATTAAATCCATGCCAATTTTTTATCCAATTTATAGTTAAGCGAACTGCCCAAAAATAAATAGAAAATAAAAATAGAAAATATGATAGATTTATACCTTTATTTAAACTTATAAATGCTAAAGTTAAAAAGACAGGTGGAATCACGCTCCAATAAGGATCATATAAAGATGCATTGTTTAAAATTAAACTTAATACATATATAAAAAGCATTGCTGCTAAATCAGCTAATAATAGTCTAATGACTGGTGTAAGAGCAGGTGAAAGTCTTTTTAACAGAAAGCTAAATAATAGATAACAGAGGTGTAAAAAAAGTAAAGTTATGATATAATATAATAGACTAATTATTGGAAGACAATATAATTTGAAATATTCGCGAAGGTGGGGAATAATATGGAACAGGAATTAATTGAAGATACTGAAATTGACTTAATACATTTAATTAAACTAATATTAAAAAAGTGGATTTTAATTGGGATTGTAACTGTGGCTATTGCTACAGCGGTAGGGCTTTATGCCTATATCGCACTAGATGATGTCTATACAGCTGAATCAAGTATGATTGTTCAAGTAACTAGTTCAACCGATTCTGAATATACAGCGTTATTAACAGGACAAAGATTAGTAGATACCTATTCAGAGATTGCAGAAAGCAATCGTGTATTAGAAGCACTAAAAGTAAATTTAGGAATTGATTATACTAATTCTCAGTTAAGAGGAATGATTAGTGTAAACAGTGTTAACGATACTTTAATTATCAATTTGTCAGTCGAAAGTACTGATCCAGTACTGGCAGGTCAAATTGCAAACGAACTTGTAAGTATAGTTAAAGACCTTTCAAATGAATTTGAAGGACTTGAAAATGTAGAAGTTTTAGATACTGCCTTAACTCCAGTTTCTCCAAGTGGACCAAATAGAATGTTATATTTAGTTGTAGGGATTTCACTTGGTGGTATGTTAGGAGTAGGAATCGTTCTCGCAATTGAGTTTTTATGTAAAGATATTAAAACAGGAAGAGATATCGAAAAAGTCTTAGGTCTAAGACTTCTTGGACTCATTCCTGATTATTCTATGGATGAGGAGCTTAAATAACTATGCCAAACTATAAAGTTATAACTAATATAGATCCTCACTGTTCTGTAAGTGAACAATATCGTAAATTAAGAACAAGTATTGATTATTCTGGTTTTGATCAAGAATTAAAAGTTTTAAATTTAACAAGTACTTTCCCAAACGAAGGAAAGACAGTTACTTGTATCAATTTAGCGACAGTTTACTCTCAAACAAAAGAAAAAGTATTACTTTTAGACTTGGACTTACGTAAACCTAAAATTCACCGTGCCTTTGGTCTTTCTAATAAAGGCGGAGTAAGCGATTATATAACAAATGAACATTCGATTGATGAAAATATCCATCACATTGATGAATATTTAGATGTTTTAGTGTCTGGGTCAAAAGTACCTTTCCCAGTTGAAGTTTTAGTTTCTAAGAAGATTAAAGAAATGATGATTGAATTACGTGGCAAATACGACAAAATAATTATTGACTGTCCTCCGCTTACAGCAGTTGCTGATTCAACAATTATCTCGAATTTCAGCGATGGAACTATCTTTGTTGTTGCTTCGAGAAAAACTAATTCAGATATCGCAAATGGAGTATTAAAACAGCTAAGAGAATCTGGCGCTAATCTTATTGGTGGAGTTCTTACAAAAGTTCAAAAAAGCGATTCATATTACGGTATGGACTACTATTATTACGGGGATGAATAATTATTAGCTGTCAGCAATGGCGGCTATTGTTCTATACTAACAGGGAAAGGGGAAGCAAGTTATGATAGATATTCATACACATCTATTATTTGATGTTGACGATGGGTGTAAAAAAATCGAAGATTCTTTAGAAATGATTGAAAAAGCGATTGAAGTTGGAATAACTGATTTATTTGTTACTCCTCATTATTCTTTTAGAAGAAAGTTTACTGTAACATATGATGTTATTGAAGAAAGATTCTTATTACTTAAAGAAGCAGTTGCTCAAAAAGGATTAAAAGTGAACTTATATCTTGGTAGTGAAATAGATGAAACAAGTGATTTAAACAACTTTTTAGAAAATAATATGTGTCATAAACTCGATAATTCTAAATATGTATTAATTGATTTTGGGACAAGAGAAGCAGTGATTGATGATATTTGTTATGAACTTATTGTTGAAGGATATATTCCGATTATTGCTCATCCTGAAAGATATTCATATATTAAAGATTTTAATACATTTAAACAATGGAAAGAAACGGGAGCTTTAATTCAAATTAATGCCTCTAGTTTGTTTGCTTCAAAGCAAATTAAAAAACAAGTTAAAAAATTAATTAAGAATAATTTGGTTGATTTTGTTTCGAGTGATTCTCATCGAAACAGTTCAACCTTTGAATACTTTAAACAAGCATATCAATATATTGAAAAGAAACAGGGGATAGAGAAGGCGAAGATGATATTCATCTCTAATCCTAAAAAGATTATACTGGGGGAGGAGTAAGCATATGAAATCTTATAAAAGTTTTATTGTACTTTGTTTAGATATCTTTGTGATATTTGTTGGTTTTACTATGGCTCTTTTCTTAAAAGATGAGTTTGTTTTTTATCCTGAAGACTTTCTTAGCTTGTTAAAAAAGTTTCCTTTTATAATTTTCACTTATCTAATCTTGTTTTATTTTTTAGGAATGTACAAAAGTGTTTGGAAATATGTCTCATTTGAATAAGCTATTCGTGGTGTAACTGCGAATTTTATAGCTATTAATTTATCATATTTAATATTGATGATGTTTAAGCTTGATTACTTTCAGTATAATTTATATGCGATTGCCTTTTTTACTGTTTCGACTCTAACACTTGGAACAAGACTAAGTTATCGTACATATAAGTATTATTTATCACACTGGAAGACTTCATCCTCACTAGATAGAACGTTAATTATTGGCGCAGGGAACGCAGGCATTTTACTTTTTGATGAAATATCTAAAAATCCTAAGTTCAATATGAGAGTAATTGGTTTTATTGATGACAATGACAAATTAGCAGGCAAAACAATCAGAGGAATTCCTGTGCTTGGAACAACAGATGATTTAAGTGAGGTTGTTTTTAAATATAAGGCAGTTGTAACTGTTATCGCAATTCCAAGTCTTGGTATAAAAGATACTACGGAACTAATTAATAAAGTTGAGTTAACTGGAAGTAAAATCAAATTGATGCCACCATTTTATGAAATGGTGGGGAGTAAAGAAAGTTTAGTTAAATTAAGAGATGTTGATATTGTCGACTTGCTTGGTAGAAAACCGATTTACTTAGATGAAGTTGGGATTAAAGAATATATTGATTCTAAAACAATTGTTGTTACTGGTGGTGGAGGATCTATTGGATCTGAACTATGTCGACAACTTATAAGGTTTAACCCAAAAAAAATCATAATTATTGACATTTATGAAAATGGTGTATATGATCTTCAAATGGAATTTGAAAGAATGTATCGATTAGATTCTTGTTCATTTAAACCTGAGATAATTGTTTTAATAGCTAGTGTAAGAGATGAATTAAGAATCGATGAAATATTTAAAGAGTACAAGCCAGATGTAGTATTCCATGCAGCGGCACACAAACACGTGCCATTAATGGAAGTTAGTCCAAAGGAAGCAATTAAGAATAATATTTTAGGAACTTATAATGTTTCTAATATGGCGGATAAACATAAAGTAAAGAAATTTGTCTTTATTTCCACTGATAAAGCAGTAAATCCAACTAATGTCATGGGAGCGAAAAAAAGATTCGCAGAGCGAATCGTTATGGCTCTTAATGAAGAAAGTTATACTGATTTTGCAGCTGTACGATTTGGAAATGTTCTTGGTAGTAATGGTTCGGTAATCCCTTTATTTCAGAAGCAAATTGCTGAAGGTGGACCAGTGACAGTTACTCATCCTGAAATTATTAGATACTTTATGACAATCTCTGAAGCATGCCAACTTGTGATACAAGCTGGAGCATACGCCAAAGGAGGAGAATTGTTTGTTTTAGATATGGGAGAACCTGTTAAAATTCTTGATTTAGCTGAAAAGTTAATTAGGCTGTCTGGATTAGAACCATATAGAGATATTGAGATTGAATTTACTGGGCTAAGACCTGGTGAAAAGATGTTTGAAGAGTTGTTAGTTGATTATTCAAAAGCACATAAAACAGAAAATGAAAAGATATTTGTAGAACCGGTTTTGGCAGAAAAAAAATATAATGTTTTAGAAGAAATGGCGAATATTGATTCGGCATTATGTAAAAGTTCAAATGGAACTGCTGTAAAGTTGTTAAAACAATATGTTACAACATATAAAAATGGTGATTAGTAAAAATCTTACTTTATACTTATCAAAAAATAATCAGATTTTCATAGCCACGTTCATCAGTTTCATGAAGATGATGTATTTCGCTTACCACAGTCCATGTCAAAGGGTCTGGGGTCCAATGATAAAATTACGATTTTTTACTGATTTTCCTTTGATTTTTCAAAACGATATTCAAGACATAAAAAGTGACTTCCACGTCTTAGTTGAGACATTTTCATAGCCACGTACATTGGTTTCATAAGGACCGACAGTTCTAACTAAAGGGTCAGGGCAACAAGTATAATAAACTTCATACTGGCATACGTCACCAGTATGAAAATGACGTATGTGACTCACAACAGTCTATCCCAAAGGGTTAAGGGGATTCATCTACTGTACTAGATTTATCAACAATTTTAAGAAGTTTTTGTGATAGTAAATTGACAGAAAAATCAGATAATTCTAGTCTGTTTTCATAATAACAGACAGTTCAAAGTATTGATTTTCATAGCCACATACAGTCATTCATGGTGCCCCGAGGCATCAAACAATTCAAATACTAAAACTCCTAGACCAAAACTAACTATATACAACACTAATACAATCCATAAATCTCTTTTTTTATGATTCATATATATCCCCTCAATTCTTTTTTTATTATATCATGAAATCCAAGATGAACATACACATTTTTATATTATTTGATAACGACCTAACATGGTATTCATTAGTTCATCAAATAATGATTGGATATCAAAAGTCTTATGAAGAATTTTTTTCATAGATATTGCGTTTAAGGACTGAAAATCAACTTGATTGACATTTAATCCTATGCCAATCACGACATAATCAAGAGATTCTTGAGTTGTTCTTGATTCAAATAAAATTCCACATATCTTTTGATTATCAATATAAATATCATTAGGATTTTTAAATTTGGGATCAAGTTGATAAGATGTTAAAAAATCAATCAGACTTGTGACAATCCATTGTTTCAAATCATTCATTTGATTTATATGTAAATCTTTTAGTAAAATACTAAACAAAATATTTTCATCTTTATTTGATGACCATACTCTATCATATTGTCCTCTTCCATTGATTTGATAGTTTGTTTTGATGATTGTAAAATGAGAAAAAGAGCTAAAATGCTCTTTTAATAAATCGCTTGTAGATTTTATTTCATCAAATGAAAGTAGTGTATAACTAATCATTGTCCTATTGCAAAAGAGATATCAACTTCACAAACCAAATCATTGTTTACATAAGCTTTTCCTGAACCAAAACCAAATGCACCTTTTATTCTTGTAACTTCACAATGAAGATATAGTAAATCACCTGGTACAACACTTTTTCTAAATTTCGCATTTTTTATACCAGTAAAATATGCGATTTTTCCTTTATATTTTTCATCAGATAGCAAAATTACTGCACCAACTTGTGCAAGTGACTCAACTAAAATAACACCTGGTACTACAGGTTTTTTTGGAAAATGCCCTTTGAAATAAAACTCTTCTTCAGTAACATGTTTAATACCAGTTGCTTTTTGCGCATCTAATTCTATAATCTCATCTAAAAATAAAAACGGATCTCTATGAGGAATAATTGCTTTAATTTCTTCTAAATTCAATTTCATAATGACACCTTCTTAAAGATAACTGCAGCATTTTGACCACCAAAACCAATATTTATATTCATCCCATAAGTTAACTCTTTTTTAACAAAATGATTTGGCGTATAATTTAAATCACATTCAGGATCAATTTCTTTTAAATGTATGGTCGGGGGTATCAAGGATGTTTGTATGGCTTTAATAACTGCGATAGACTCAATTGCTCCTGCAGCACCTAATGCATGACCTGTCATTGATTTTGTAGAACTTATTTGAACATTGTAAGCATGTTCTTTTAAAGCATTCTTAAATCCTAGAGTTTCTAATTTATCATTTAGGATAGTTGATGTACCATGTGCATTAATATAACCTAGGTCTTCGGGTTTAAGTTTAGCATCTTCTAAAGCTATTCTAATGCATTCGGTAATACCTGTAGCTTTTTCATCTGGAGCTGTCATATGAAATGCATCAGCTGTTGTACCATAACCAACGATTTCAGATAAAATTTTAGCGCCTCGAGCAGTTGCATGTTCATAACTTTCTAAGACTAAAATACCAGCACCTTCAGCAATCACGAAACCTGCTCTAGTTTTATCAAAAGGTCTAGATGCATATTCTGGGTCATTTGAAGTATCAAGAGCCCTTAAACTAGCAAATCCACCTATACCTAAATCATTGACTGGTGCTTCTGATCCTCCAGCAAATGCTAAATCAAGATATCCATCTCTAATATATCTAAAAGCTTCACCAATTGAATTGGTTGCTGCAGAACATGCAGTAACCATTGGAAGATTTGGACCTTGAGCATGATATTTGATGCCAATTTTTGCACCAACCATATTAATAATTGAGTTTGGTATAAAAAATGGAGATATTCTATCTTGTCCTCGTGTTACTGATGTTTTTGCTTCTTCAAAGATAGTTGTGAGTCCACCAATACCACTGCCAACAAATGTTCCAAACTTAAATGGATTTACTTTGTCTAAATCAAGTTTTGATTGAGTAAATGCCTCATGTGCAGCAACTAAAGCTAGATTAGTTACTCTGTCTGCTCTTTTAATTTCTTTTTTATCTATATATTTTTCAAAATCTAAATTTTTAACTTCTCCAGCTAATTGGACTTTCCAATTGCTTGCATCATATAAGGTAATAAAATCAATACCATTCTTACCTTCAACAAGTGCTTTAAAAGATGACTCAACATCATTTCCTACTGGAGAAACTAATCCCATCCCAGTAATAACTACTCTTCGTTTTTCCATCTACATCACCATCCCGCCGTCAACAACTAATGTTTGACCTGTTATATAATTTGCTAAATCACTTGCTAAAAATGAAACCATGTTACCAACGTCTTCTGGCTTACCCATGCGTTTTAACGGTATATTATCAAGATATGCTTTGACAAGATTTTCATCCAGAAATGCTGTCATATCCGTTTCTATAAACCCTGGACAAATCGCATTAACTGTAACTGATCTACTTGCCAATTCTCTAGCAAGAGATTTTGTAAATCCTATTAATCCTGCTTTTGAAGCACTATAATTTGTTTGTCCTATATTACCTATTAAACCTGTTACACTAGATATATTTATCACTCTACCATGAGGTGATTTTAATAAATACTTAGCTGCGTGCTTACTCATATTCCAAGCACCTTTTAAATTTGTGTTTAAAACTTTATCATAGTCTTCTTCTTTCATACGTAAGATAAGTTTATCTTCAGTTACTCCTGCATTATTAACTAAAATATCTAATCTTTGAAATTCATTAATACAAGCTTCTACTAATTTTTTTGATTCATCAAAGTTTGATATATCTGCTTGGACAGCTAAAGCTTTTGAGCCTAGTTGTTCTATTTCTTTAACTAAAGATAAAGCTTTATCAACACTTCTATTATAGTTAACTACAACATATGCTCCTTTTTTAGCTAGTGCTAGTGATATAGTTCTACCTATACCTGATGCACCTCCGGTAACGATTGCGACTCTATTTTGTAAATCCATGTATTTTTAACCATCCTTTCACAGTTTCATAAGATTCAATTTGATCAAAATTGATCACTTCAATTTCTGGTTCAATTTTTTTAATAAGATTTGTTAAAACCTTACCAGGTCCTATTTCTAAAATATGAGTGATGCCATCTTTTTTCATATTAAGAATTGATTCTCTAAATTTAACTTCGTTAATCATTTGTTTTTCAATATGTTTTAATATATCCTCATCATTTAATACTTTTGCATCCAAATTCATATAGATGGCTATATTGGATTTTGAGGGTGTTAATTTTGGATTATTATTCATTTCTAGAATAAGTTTTTTACTTGCTGATTCCATTAAATTCGTATGAAATGCCCCACTAGTTTTTAATTCTATAACTCTTCTAGCTCCTGCTTCTTTTAAAAGCGAAATTGCTTTTAAAACCAATGCTTCTTCTCCAGAAATCACATATTGATTTGGTGAATTATCATTTGCAATATCTATTACTCCTTGATCTTGAAGAGAAAGACAAACAGATTTCACTTGATCTTTTTCTAGACCAATAACTGCTGCCATTAATCCTTTAGTTTTTTGTGCATCCTGATCCATGAATTCTGCTCTTTTTGCAATGATTACTAAAAGTTGTTCAAAATCAAAAACTTTTGATGCATAATATGCACTATATTCTCCTAAAGAAAAACCTAATAAAGCTTGAACATTTGGATTTAATTTACTAATCATATCATAGCCGAAGATAGATTTTAGCGCAACCAATGGTTGAGTATATTTTGTTTGATTGATAAGTTTTTCATCTTTTAAAACATCACATACATTAAAACCTAATATATTTGATGCAATGTTTGCCATGTCTTCATATGTTTTTAATGACTCAATATAATCAAGTCCCATATTTTGATACTGACTTCCTTGTCCTGAAAAACATATTGCTAATTTATTCATTACAACACTTCCAAACTGTCTTTATATGCGTTAACACCATCAAAAAGGCTTTCTAAAACTTCTTTAACAGTTCTAATTTCATGAATTAACCCACTGATTTGACCAGCCATAATAGATCCTGTTTGCATGTCTCCATCAAAGACTGCTCTTCTAAGTGAACCTAGAGTCATTTTTTCTAATTCTTCTAAGTTGATACCTTGTTGAGATAACTCATTGTATTTAACAGCCATAGGATTTTTTAAAACACGAACAGGTGCCTTAGTTTGTCTTCCTGTAACTATAGAATCTATATCTTTTGATTTAACAATCCAATTTTTATAATTATCATGTATTGGACATTCTTTAGTTGCTAATAAGACAGTTCCTATTTGAATGCCTTTTGCACCAAGTGCAAAAGCAGCTAATACTCCTCTTTGATCTGCAATACCTCCAGCAGCAATCACTGGAATATCAATTTGATCTACAACTTGAGGAACAAGTGCCATTGTTGTTAATTCTCCAATATGTCCGCCTGCTTCGGTACCTTCACAAATAACTGCATCAGCACCCATTCTTTGCATTCTTTTAGCTAGAGCAACAGATGGTACAACTGGAATAACTATCATATCATGTGCTTTCCATTGTTCCATATAAATCCCTGGACTTCCTGCACCTGTTGTAACAATTTTTACACCTTCGTCAATAACAAGTTGTGCAAGATCTTTTGCATGAGGACTCATTAACATTATATTAACACCAAAAGGCTTATTTGTTAATGTTTTCATTTTTTGTATTTCTTGACGTACCCATTCTTTATCATATCCACCCGCTCCAATTAAACCTAAACCTCCAGCATTTGATACAGCTGAAGCTAGTTGTGCGGTTGCAATATTAGCCATTCCACCTTGAATAACTGGATATTTTGTTTTTAATAATTCACAAATATTTTTCATACAATCTCCTATAGGCTAAACAATGCACTACCATAAGTAAAGCCACCACCAAAGCCAACTAAGATAATTTTTTTGTTTTCCTGATTTTCTTCACTCATATATTCATCTAAAGCTATTGGAATACTTGCAGCCGATGTATTTCCATATTCTTCTAAGTTTATTTTGAATTTTTCCATTGGAATATCCATTGCTTTTGACACTGATTGAATAATTCTCATATTTGCTTGATGTGGAATAATTCTATCGATTTGATCAATCGTTAAATTTGCATCTTTTAATACCTTTTGGATGCTTTTTTGCATAATATCAACTGCAAATAAGAAAACCTTTCTACCGTCCATTTTAATATGTTTAACGACGGTTAATGCGTCGGTTTCATCGATTTTTGCAGCATTATAAAAATATGCTTGTCTGTTTTCCTCTTCACTAGGCTCAATAAGTAGTGCACCTGCACCATCACCAAATAAAACACAAGTATTTCTATCTTCATAATTAGTGATTCGAGTTAACTTTTCAGCACCAATAACAATCGCTGCTTTAAATTTACCAGATGACAACATCATGGATGCAACTTCAAGGCCATAAACAAAACCTGTACATGCAGCATTTATGTCAAAGCTCATGCAATCATGCTTTATGCCTAATTTCTTTTGCACAAAGTTAGCAACAGATGGTGTCATTTGATCACCTGTAATAGATGCCACAATGATTAAATCTATATCTTCTATATTATATTTAGATTTATCAAGTGCATCTTTAGCAGCAAGATAAGCCATATCACTGGTTTCTTCATCTCTTGCTTTATGTCTTCTAATAATCCCTGTTCTAGATACAATCCATTCATGATTGGTATCTACCAATTTTTCTAAATCTTGATTTGTTATGACATCTTTTGGAATATATTTTCCACTAGATATTATCTTGATCTTCGCTTGAGTCATTGTTTTCTCCTTCTTCGCTATAAATGCCGATACTTCTGAATTTTTCATATCTGTTTTTAAGCAAACTATCTTTATTTTGTTTCATTAATTTTGTAAGATTAGTACCTAAATGTTTCTTTAACTGTTCAATGCCATATAAAGGATTTTCATGAAGTCCTTCTTTTTCTAAAATAATCTGATCAATAACATTAAACGCTAATAAATCTTTAGCAGTAAGTTTCATCATTGTTGCTGCTTTTTCAGCTTGTTGACTGTCTTTGAATAAAATTGACGCAAATCCTTCTGGAGATAAAATTGAATAAATTGCATTTTCAAACATCATGATGTAATCACCTACACCTATTGCAAGTGCTCCACCAGATCCACCTTCACTTAATATGATTACAAGAATAGGAACTCTTAATTTCATCATCTCAAATATATTATATGCAATAGCCCTAGCTTGTCCTCTTTCTTCAGCTTCAATGCCTGGGTAGGCACCTGGAGTATCTATAATGGTAATAATCGGTCGATTAAATTTTTCTGCCTGTTTCATCAATCTTATTGCTTTTCTATATCCTTCTGGATGAGGCATACCAAAATTATGCTTTATCTTATCTTCGGTATCTTTCCCTTTTTCTTCTGCAATAATCGTTATAGGAATTGCATTGCATTTTGCAATGCCTCCAATAATGGATTGATCATCTTTGAATAATCGATCACCTTTCATTTCAATAAAATCAGTAAACAATAAGTCTATAAGTGTTCTTGAAGTCATGCGTTTAGGATGTCTAGCTAATTTTACAATTTCCCACGCTGTTTTTTTCTGACTCATATTTCATCATCTCTTTTATGTAGTTTTAATAAATTATAGAGTGTTTTTCTCATGTCATTTCTATGTATGATCATATCAACTTGTCCATGATTAAGTTGAAAAACATCTGTTTGAAATCCATCAGGTAAATCTTGTCTAATAGTTTGTTTTATAACTCTAGCACCAGCAAACCCGATTAATGATGACTTTTCAGCAATCATAATGTCACCCAGTGACGCAAAGCTTGCTGCTACACCACCAGTTGTTGGATTTGTAAGAATGCTAATATAAAGTAATCCCTCTTGATCATGTCTAGTAAGCGCTGCACTTGTTTTTGCCATTTGCATCAATGATAGAATACCTTCTTGCATACGAGCACCACCTGATGCAGAAAAAATAAGGAGTGGTAGTTTTTCATGTGTCGCATATTCAATTAATCTAGTTACTTTTTCTCCTACTGCACTGCCCATAGATCCCATCATAAAAGATGAATCAAGTGCTCCAATAGCAACTTTTATACCAACAACAGTTGCACTGCCACAATAAAATGCTTCATTTAAATTCGATATCTTTTGACCAATTTTAACTTTTTCTTCATATCCTTCCATACCAAGTGGATTTAAAGACTTAATATCCTTAAATAATTGGTCAAAGCTTTCTTCATCTGCAATGAGTGCAATTCTATCTTTAGCAGACATTTTAAAATGATAATCACAAAAAGGGCAAACATAATGATCGACTTGCAAAGTCTTTTCATAAATGGCTGCGCCACATTGGTCACATTTAATAAATAAACCTTCAGGAATATCTAAAGGTTTATATGTGATTTGTTTTTTTCTAACATTTTTTTTAAATTCTTCTAATCTTTTTTTTCTTTGTTCTAAAAAATCATTCATTTTTGTTTTCCTCCACAAGACGATTAAATCTTTGGATGAATCCTGTATCATAAACACCTTTTATAAACTCTGGATTATACATAATAAGATATTGATACTCGATATTAGTTTCAATACCTTCAATAACGAATTGTTCTAATGCTACACGCATTTTTTTAATAGCCTCTAAGCGTGTTGGAGCATAAACAACTAGCTTGGCTAACATTGAGTCATAAAATGGGGGCACATCATAGCCTGGATAGATATGCGTATCTATTCTAATACCCATACCTCCTGGAAATATTACATTTTTGATATTCCCTGGTGTTGGTATAAAGTTTTTCATAGGATTTTCTGCATTAATTCTACATTCTATTGCGTGTCCTTTAATCTTTACATCTCTTTGTTTAAAACTTAAAGCTTTTCCATATGCAATTCTTAATTGTTCTTTAACTATATCTACACCAGTAATCATTTCAGTTACAGGGTGCTCAACTTGAATTCTTGTGTTCATTTCAATAAAATAAAAATTTTGTTTACGATCAACTAAAAATTCAACTGTACCTGCATTTACATATTCTATTGATTTAGCTAATTTCAAGGCAGCTAAGCCCATTTTCCTTCTTAATATGTCATTTAAAACTGAACTTGGTGCTTCTTCAATCATTTTTTGATTTCTTCTTTGCATCGAACAATCACGCTCAAATAAATGAACATAATTTCCTAAGCTATCTCCAATGATTTGTATCTCTATATGTCTTGGTGATTCAATAAATTTTTCGATGTATAATGCACCATCTCCAAAATTAGAAAGTGCTTCTAGTGATGTACGAGAAAAAGCGCTCTTGAATTCTTCATCAGAGCCTACAATACTTATACCTCTACCCCCGCCACCACTTGTGGCTTTTATCATCACTGGATATCCAATTTTTTTAGCAACTATTAATCCATCTTCTACTGTAGGGACAAGTCCATCACTACCTTCAACAATAGGTATGTGATTTTGTTTTGCAATAGTTCTTGCAGATGACTTATCTCCAATTAATTTAATAGATTTTGACGTTGGACCTACAAATTTGATTTGACAACTTTCAACCATCTCTACAAATTCATGCTTTTCAGATAAAAAGCCATATCCTGGATGTATTGCATTGCATCCAGTTGATATAGCTGCTGAAAGTACTCTATTCATATTTAAATAGCTATCAGATGCTAAATTTTCTCCTATACAAACTGCTTGATCTGCTAATTTCACATGCAAACTATCTTCATCTGCTTTTGAATAAACAGCTACAGTTTCAATGCCTAATTCTTTTGCTGCTCTAATAATACGAACAGCAATTTCGCCCCTGTTTGCAATTAATAATTTATTTTTCAACGACTTCACCAATCGTCATTAAAACTTGGTCATATCCAATGACATCTTTATTATGAACTTCAATTGATTTAACGACACCCGTATAAGGTGAAGTGATTTCATTCATAATTTTCATCGCTTCAATAATACAAACGACTTGTCCTTTTTTGACTTTTTGTCCAACTTGGACAAAAGGTTTCGCATTTGGTGTTGATTGCATATAAAAAGTTCCTACAAGCGGCGATTTGATATAGGTTTGATCTTCTTTATTCAGTTTGTTTTTATCATCAGCGTGTCCTGATGCTTTTGTATGTTGATTTTTATCTATTTTTTCTTCGATTATTTCATTTTGTTTTTGTTTGGATAATTTGATTTTTACATCTTTAGTCTCTAATTCTAGATGCATCAATGTAGATTTCTCAAATTCTTTAATTATATTCTGTATCTCTTTTATTGTCATGATGTACCATCACTTTTTTTTATTTTTGAGTTAAACTTTGGTTTTTCATATTCGGCATAATCTGTATTACAATATTTTTTCTTATATGTACCACCTCTATTTTTTGTATCTCAAATGATTTGAATTTCAAAATACTCTTTTAATTCTATCACAATATTATATATTGTCAATTATTATATGATTTTTTACATAAGAAAAAAAGTGAACACATGTTCACTTTTTATACAACTTTATTATCTAACTCAATTTGTTCTAGATACTTTTTAAAAGTATCTATAATCTCAAAGGCAATTCTGTTGTTAACTTTAGGAGATGATGAAGCATTATGTGGCGTAATTAAACAATTGTCTAAATCCCATAACGTGTCATCTTTAGGTAGTGGTTCTGGACTTGTTACATCTAAAGCAGCACCTCTTATTTGGTTATTCATTAATGCTTTTTTAAGTGCAATTTGATCAATGATTTCTCCTCTTGCTACATTAACAATCAATGCGTCTTTTTTCATAACTGATAATGCTCTAGCATCAATTAAATTTTTAGTATCTTTTGTTAACGGGATTGCGATGATAATATAATCACTTTCTTTAAGAAGTTCATATAACCCATCAGATGTTGTATAAATTTTATCAAAAAAATCTACATGTGTTAAATGTCTTTTATATCCAATAACTTTTGTTTTAAATGCTTTCATTCGCTCTGCAATATGTTGTCCAATAGATCCTGTACCTATAATCCCTATTGTAGCTCCATAAAGTTCATGGTCTGATTTTTGAAATTTCCATAAATGTTTTTCTTGATTTTTCATATGATTTTTTAATTGTCGATTAAAATACAAAATCTTAGAAAAGACATCTTCTGCTATTTGTATGCTAAAAACATCTTTTGCATAGGTTAAAAGTATTCCTCTTCGCTTTAAATATTCTAAATCAATACCATCATAACCTGCAGTAATCAACTCAATCCATTTTAGATTTTTATATTGTTCTAAAACATCTATAGTTACATAACTTGGAACGGTAATGATAATGTGGCAATCATAACTCTTTTCAACATCGAAAATAAATTCGTGATTTTTATATTCAAGCATGAATGCTTCATACAATTCTATTTTTACATATCTTTTATCTAAAAATACTTTCATGTTATCCCACCTTTTCTATAGTAATATATCAAATGCAAGTCTTTTTGGATCTCCTGGATGATTTTTATTTAAAAATATGTATCCTTTTAACTCGTATCCCAAAGATTTAAAAAATCTAATTGCATATTTGTTATTCTCGTGTGTATCTATTCTAATATAGTCTATGTGTTTCTCTTTTGCTAGATTATGAGCAAATATCATCAGTTTTTCAGCTATATCTTGTCCTAAGAATTGCTTTGAGACTGCTAATCTATGAATAGTCAGATACGGTCTATCTGATGTCCATGCGCCATCATATATGATGTCATAAGTTGGCTCTATGCCTGATTTAATCGCAATCATTCCGATAATTTGACGATCAAGCTCATAAACATAAAATTCATTAAGATTTATATCATTTGTTATTGTTTGTTGATCTGGTAAGTGATACTGCCATTGGTCAATACCTCTTTGTTTTAAAAGCTTAGTTGTTTCTAATCTTAAATCCCAGATGTGTTTAAGATCACTAATTTTAGCTAATCTAATCATAAGTCATGCCACCAAAATAACACTTAATAATAGTGCATCTGCATGATCCATTTTAATAGGAAGAGCATACATAAAATAAGATCCTTGTTTAATTTCTTTCAATCTTAATCCTTCAATGATATAAATATCTTTTTCAAATAACAATTTGTGAGTCATATGATTTTCTTGATCTCGCTCTACACCAAGTGCATCAACTCCTACACCTCTAATTTCTTTTTGATTTAAATAAAGTGCTGCACTTTGATCAATGTAGATAAATTTAAAATTAAATTTATCTTCATAACTATTTTGAGTTTTAAACAAAATAAAATCATTTTTACAAATATCTAAATCAACTAAATCATCTTTTGAAATTGCATCTTTAATATGAGTCATATCAAAGACTTTAACTTCTCTAATGAGTCTATTTAGTTCCAATTTGCTTGATGTTTGACCATCTTTAATCATATGCAACGGAAAATCCATATGTGTTCCTGTGTGCAGATTCATCGTTACTTCAGTTTCATGAGCAGGACTTGTATCAAAATCAGATGCAACTCTAAAAACAGGTTTTTTACTATCCTTATTTTTATATACTTGCATATCTGGTGTAATTTTCATACTTACATCATAATAAATCATGGCATTTTCACATCCATTTTTTCTTTTATAAGAACCTGTAAGGCTTTGTAATCATTATAAATGATAGGATCTGTTTGTTTTTCTTTGATATGCTCAATAAGCTTCCAAGATAATTCAATCTCATCCCATCTAGTGAATAGGGTTTTGTGTGACTCTGTAGCTTCTAGTAATAGTTTTTCATAGGCTTCACTTAAATTACCTACAGCATTACATGCTGCACAGTATTCTAATTCAACTTCTTGGACATCACCTGTTAAACCAGGCACTTTAGAATTAAATTTTAAGCCTACACCATCATCTGGTGCAATTTTAATATAGAGTTTATTTGTAGATAATGGTAGATTCCATTTTCTTTGTTCTGAAGTTTCTTCAAATTCAACAATAATCACTGATTCTTTTTGATCTAATTTCTTACCCGTCATTAAGTAAAAAGGAACACCTTTAAACCTTGGAGTATTTACAAATGCTTTTATAAAAACAAAAGTCTCAGTTTTAGAATCTTTATTTACCTTATCCTCATTTAAATATCCTTCATATTGTCCAAATATAAATGAATTTGAATCAAATGAAACATTTTCTATCGCTTTGACTTTTTCATTTTTAACATCTTCACTATGATAACTTAGAGGTACTTCCATTGAAACCATACTTAACATTTGTATTAAATGAGATTGCACCATATCTTTTAGCGCACCTGATTGATCATAGTATCCACCTCTATTAAAGATACCATCTGTTTCTTTAACAATAATTTTTACATTTTTAATTGTTCTATTGTACCAAACTTCTTCAAAGATTCTATTAGCAAATCTTACCATCATAATATTTTGTATCATTTCTTTTCCTAAGTAATGATCAATTCTATAAATTTGTTTTTCATCAAAGAATTCCCATAGCATTTGATTAATTTTTTTAGCACTTTTTAAATCATGACCGAAAGGTTTTTCAAATATTATTAATTGATTTTCATTAGCTTTTTCGATCAAACCAGAGTGATTGATGTTTTGTGCAACATCAAAGAACAACTCTGGACCTATAGCAAGATAATAAAGTTGTTTTGTTTGATTATCAGTTTCCTTTGAGATAATTTTTTTTAATTCATTGTAATCATTTTTATCTGTAATCTGAATTTTATGATATTCAACAATTTGTTCTAAAGTTTTTAAATCTAATGGTGCACTTGATTCATCATTCATATAAGTTAGATATGATTTCGTGTTTAAATCTTTTCTACCTAAACAAATGATTTTAGTTTCTTTAGGAATTTTATTATCTTTATATAGTTTTGATAATGCAGGAAGCAGTTTTCTTGATGTTAAATCTCCTGTAGAACCAAATATTGTAAATATTAGTTTTTTCATTATTTATATCTGTCCTTTCAAATTGATGTCATTGATAATATATGTTTGTTAATCCCAAGAATGCCATAAAAAATGAGAAACATATGAGCGATATGGTATCCATTTTTGACTATAGGCTTCAATTTCTTTATGTGTCATTTCCGGTCTGTTTAATAATTGTTTAAGTGCGTTTCTTAATCCTAAATCCAATGTGGAAAAAACATCTTTTCTACCCATTGAAAACATTAAAAACATTTGAGCGGTCCATATACCAATTCCTTTAACTTCTGTCAATTGATTGATGATTTCTTCATCTGTCATAGAGTCAAATTTTTCGAACAAAATTTCTTTATCGTCTATATGTTTGGCTAAAGACTTTAAATACTTAATCTTAGGTCTAGATAATCCAATATCTCTTAGTTGATCATCTGATGTATTTAGTATGTTAAATGGGTCGATTTGATTGTTTAAAAGCTCAAGTAGTCTATTATAGATGATATCAGCAACTCTAGTAGACAATTGTTGAGCAATAATTGTTTGAACTAAAGATTGATAGTAATCTACCGATACTTTTACTTTTATTTCACTTTTATTTTCAAATAATGATTTTAAATTAGGATCTTTATCAATTAAAAAGACCACTTCTTTAGAGTTGTTTTTAAATGTGATTTCATAATCCATAAAAAACTCCTTTTTATCTATATGTTTTATTATAACATGACAAAAGAAAATAAAAGCCTGTATAGATTTATAAAATCAATGATAAACTATATATAGACTAAGATAAAAAGGTGTGAGATCATGAATAAGTACAATTCTAATAAAACACCCGTACTTGCAAAGCATGGTGTGGTTGCTACTAGCGAACCTAATGCTGCAAATGCTGGACTAGAAATTCTAAAAAAAGGTGGAAATGCTATTGATGCAGCAATTGCAACAGCTGCTGCCTTAACTGTATGTGAACCTACAAGTAATGGTATTGGCGGAGATAATTTTGCGATTATTTGGTATAAAGGTAAACTCATTGGTATGAACTCAAGTGGTAAATCTCCAGCTTTACTTTCTATGGATGTATTAAAGGAGAAAGGATTATCTGAACTTCCGCGATTTGGGTTTCTACCCGTCACTGTTCCTGGCGTTGTTAAGGGATGGGCGGAGTTATCAAAAAAATATGGAAAGCTCTCTTTTAAAGAAGTTTTAGCCCCTGCTATTAGGCTTGCAAAAGATGGCTATAAGATTTCTGCAACAGTTGCGAGCAATTGGAAGCGTGCAAAACAAATATATGAAAAAAACTTAAACGATGATATGTTTAAGTACTGGTTTGAAACATTTGGAAATGTTCCAGATGTTGGTGATGATGTTGTCTTAAAAGATCATGCTAAAAGCTTGGAAGACATCGCCAATACATTTGGGGATAGTTTTTATAATGGAAATATCGCTGATAAAATTGAAAGCTTTTCAATTAAATATGGTGGCTTAATTAGAAAAAGCGATTTAAGTGCTCACAAAGTTAATTGGGTACATCCTATTTCCACTTCATATAGAGGATATGACCTTTATGAACTTCCACCAAATACACAAGGTATCATTGGACTCATGGGTTTAAATATACTTGAAAACCATAAATTTAATGAAACTGATAGTGTAGACACATATCATCAATATATTGAATCAATTAAACTAGCTTTTAGTGATGGACTAAATTATATTGCAGATCCTGAGTACATGAAAATCAGTGTTGATGATATGTTATCAAAATCATATGCAAAACAAAGATACGAAAAAATAAATGAAAATGCACAAATTCCAAAATGTGGAGATCCAAAATCTTCAGGTACTGTTTATCTTGCGACTGCAGATAAAGATGGTAATATGGTGTCTTTCATTCAAAGTAACTATATGGGCTTTGGTTCTGGACTGGTTGTACCTCATACAGGTATAACACTTCAAAATAGAGGACATAATTTTTCTATGGATGAAAAATCAGTCAATTACATTGGTCCAAATAAAAAACCTTATCATACAATTATTCCTGGATTTATCATGAAAGATAAATTGCCAGTTGGACCATTTGGTGTTATGGGTGGCTTCATGCAACCTCAAGGGCACCTACAAGTCATATCTTCTATGCTAGATTTTAATCTTGATCCACAAGAAGCTCTTGATCGACCAAGATTCCAATGGATAAAAGAAAACACCATATATGTCGAGCCAAACCTAGATGAATCCATCATTAAGGGTCTAAAAGAAAAAGGTCATGATGTTATTATTCAGCCTGATTTAGGTCATTTTGGTCGTGGTCAAATCATCTTAAAAAAAGATGAAAACTATATAGCTGCAACAGAAATTAGATGTGATGGAACCATTTGTTCATATTGATTTCTTTGCTTAATAAAGCAAATTATGGTATAATTTCTTCAAGAAAAGGAAGTATGAAGATATGTATAAATTAGTAAAACCTAATCTAGAACATAAAGCTAAATTTCTAGATTATTTGGATGACTGGGGTGATCAATCCATGACACCATTGACATCTGATATGAAGGATATGAGCTATGAAGATCTTTTAAGTTATTTTTATCAAGCTGAACATGATATTAATTTGCCTAGAGGTTATGTGCCAGATTCTAATTATTTTTTTGTAGATGAACATAATGAAATCTTTGGATTTGTAAATATAAGACATTATTTAAATGATATATTGTTAAAGATTCGTGGTCATATAGCATATGGTATTAGACCTTCAAAAAGAGGTATGGGATTATCTAAGATAATGCTTGAATTAGCTTTAATAGAAGCAAAAAAAAAAGGGATAAATCGTGTTTTAATGGTATGTGATAAATCAAATATTGCATCAGCTAAAAGTATTATCGCAAATAAGGGGATATTAGAAAATGAGGTCTATGATGTTACAGACCATAAAATTATTCAAAGATTTTGGATTGATTTAAGTGATGAATAATCATCACTTTTTTTTATGTATAAAGAAAAATACGCGATATGGGTCGCGTATTTTTTCTTTTGATAATCCGGAGAAAGTGGATTTATGTTTAAATTATATCATCAAGTTTTTTATATGTCACTTGATATGCACTTTCTAAATTCTCTACTTGATTTTCATAAACTAACTTCACATCTTTATCATATAGTTTATACAGTTTTAATATATAATTTGCTGCATGAAAAGCATGTGTCTTAACATGAATGATTGATAATGATTGTCCGTAGATTCTATAAAGCAATTTATGTGTCAAATCTATTGATGATCTTGCTTTTTGATGCAGTTTAAAAGCTTCTCTCCTAATTTCAGCAATGGTTACAATATTTTGCGTAGACGCATTCATAAGAGTATCTATATGTTTAAACTCACTATCTTCAAGATTAAGATCTTTGTGCATTTTTTTAATTGATTCTCTAATCCAAAGCAATAAATACTCTTTAGAGATATCTTTGTAATGATTGATTGTGTTTGCTTTAAACACTTAAATTTACCTTTTGTTGATGTTTCTTTTCTAAAACATAAACAACACCTAATAATAATACACCAATTAAAAATGTAAGTGCTGATGAATCAAATAATAAAAGTGCACTTCTTTCATATAAGAATCCACCTAATAATGGTCCTATGACCATACCTATTGATAAAAATGATTGTCTAACACCCATGACTCTCCCAAATTTTCCTTCTTCCGCATGCAGTGAAATGAAATTTTGCTCTAGTGGTTGATATACAGCTTTGAAGATAACATATATCATATATACAGTATATACAATTAATAAAAAATTAGACGCTCTAAATACAAATAATACAATAACTGCACTTAATATTTGAATAATTGCAATCGCAAATATTTGTTTTTTAAATCTAGCAAATAAAGGAACTATAAAGATAGATGTTAATACTGAAACAATACCAGTTGTAAAAACAAATGTTCCTAATTGCAACGGTGTATAACCTAATTCATCAAAATAGACATCCATATATTTGCTTAAATTGATTGCACCTATAGTCATGAACGTTAAAGATATTAAAAAGAATAATAAACTTGGTCTAATATGTGCAACTTCTTTTAAACTTTGCAGCATATTTGGTCTTTTTACAGTTTGTACATCAAATTTAGAATCTTTAAATGCAAAATAGATATATGCTGCATAAAAGACATTTAATATAGCTTGTATTAAAAAGATTTTAGAATATGAAGTAATATTTAATAAATCTACCATAACTTCATTAGTTCCTATGAATCCCCCTAGATAATAACCAATCGATCCTCCTAGGGTCATTGCTGCTGCTGTATATGCTAAATGTTTGGTTCTATCTTTTTTTTCAGAAATTTCAATAATATGACTAATTAATAAGGTTGCTGCTGCAACCACACCCAATCCACTAAAGAATCTAAAAAATACCATGATGTATTGATTGCCTGCATAGCCAAAACCAAATTGGCCAATACTATACATAAGTAATCCAATTACAATATAATTCCTCTTTTTGCCATTATCTCCTAAAACACCCCAAATTGGACCACCAATCATAAGTCCAAAACTCATAGACGCAAAAAACACCCCAAACATGAAGTCTGGTATACCTAGACTTCTAACGAATGATGGCGTTACTGGATGACCAAGATTATGTATAATTCCTTGAACAAGGAAAAATGATATGGTTATAAGTATTGATTTTTTCATGCTTTCTCCTAGTGACACTTGATATTATATCATTTAAGTAGTTTTTTTTATTATTAATACATAAAAAAAATGAGAGTTTTCTCATTTTTCTTTTTCTTGATTTTTTATATATCTTTGATAGCTATGATTAACAAATCTTGCTAGTTCTTCTAATGTTTTAGATTCATTGGTAATTGTTAAGTCAATTCGATTTAAATTAGATTCATTAAAAATGTTTTGATCGTTTTTAATTCTTTGTTCAATAATTAATGGATCATCATTTCTTTTTGTCATTCTTTCTATTCTTAATGCTTCACTTGTTTTAACATATACAACAAATATATCATTTGCTAATTGTTTGATTAAAGTATTTGCGCCATCTGGTTCAACAATAACAATTCCATTTTTGTGAACATCTTTTTTTTGAATGCCATATAGATGATTGTGATATTGAGATGCTTCAAAAAAGGCATTTTCTTTTTGAAGATTTAGAAATGTTTGTTTAGAAACAAAATGATAATCAATACCATCTATTTCACCATCTCTTTTTTCTCTAGTTGT
Organism: Mariniplasma anaerobium; assembly: GCF_016865445.1. GTDB lineage: Bacteria > Bacillota_I > Bacilli_A > Acholeplasmatales > Acholeplasmataceae > Mariniplasma > Mariniplasma anaerobium. Next base: position 1,286,726 of record NZ_AP024412.1, read on the forward strand.
TGTTGTTACACATTTTTGATAACCATATTTTTGATATAAAGTTTTTGCTAATTGAGTTTTCCCACTAGCAGACGCACCTACACATACAATCATTTACAATCTCCTTTTGAAATCTTTTATGCTTAATATTCATATATTATTTTAACATGAATTCAAAGGGACATGTAAAAAAATTTAAATATACTTTATTTTTTATTATGTCCTTTAGGATTTGTTGCTTGATTGATGATTTGTCTTTGGCAATCTATATTATATGCTTGGCCTGGACCTATAACAAATCTGCCGTTTTCTATATTACATTTAACTATAAGAAAATCCATTTTAAATAACATAGTTGCCATATCTCCAAAGCGTTTTACAAATTCACCTTTAACCATATCATCTTTAATATCTAATATGGTAGAAACGGCATATGAAAGCCGTTTTCTAAAAAATATATTTGGTGTTTGTGCTTCATCTTGAATAAACATAATACTCGCATTTTGATTCAATGATAGATTGTCATAATGCTTTGCAATCATACTGATTAAAAAATAATAGTGATTGTCATAAAAGACATATGGTGCATATGATGTATATGGTTTTTGCTCATTAGTAATAGTTGAAATTACAACCGATAAAAAATTAGATGTGAAACTATTTAATTGGTCTTGAACTTTTTCAATTGAGTTTTTCATAGTTTACTCCTTTATTATTTGTAATTTTGTTTAAAGTCTTCTATTAAAGCATCATATCTTTTCGTAAAATCAACATCTATTTCTTGTAGTTTTTTATCACTCAAATAATATGCTATAGAATTTTTCACTATATCTGGATACTCTGTTTTTGATATATAGTTTGGTGCAACTCTTTTGATCTTAGAATTATCAAATACAGCACTATCTTTTTTATCTCCATACAATTCACCTTTTAGTTCAGGAAAATGCTTTAAAATGAAATCTGTAGGGATATGAATGACATTAGGTTTAACATCAAGTGCATCATATACAGCTTGAGTTAATTGGTTCCAATCATAAACTTTATCAGATGTTAAATGGTAGTAATTTTGATAAGTTTTCTCATTACCAAGAATATCTAGAAATGCCTCTGCAAAATCATAGTTATATGTAAGTGTCCAAAGTGACTTTCCATCATCTGGAATGATCACTGGTTTATGATCAATCATTCTTTGAGGGATAGTGAATGGATTTTTATCTGATTTTATTTGAAATATCAAACCATGATGGTCATATGTATGTGATGGTCTAATGATTGTAACATTAAAATTATCATCTTTTAAGTTTAACAAATATTCTTCACATAGCTGTTTATTTTTTGAATACTCCCAATATTGATTATCCAAAGCAACATCTTCTGTTATTGGTAGTTTAGGTAATGGTTTTTGATATGCTGATGCACTAGAAATAAAAACATATTGCTCGGTAATATTTTTAAATAACTTATAATCTCTTTTAACTTGATCTGTACTAAAAGCAATCCAATCAACGACACTATCAAACTTATGATGTTTAAGTGCCTTTTCAACTGCTTTTTCATCATTGATATCACATATGATTGAAGTGACACCTTTGGGTAATTCAGTATTCTTATTCCCTCTATTTAACACATAAAGATCGATGTCTCTTTTTGCTGCAAGATTTGTAACTGCTGTTGATATTAAGCCTGTTCCACCAATAAATAGTACTTTCATAGTTTATGCTCCTTAATTGTTTATCTATATATATTTTACCACTTTTTAACGCTTGTTCAATTATAAGACTTTTTACTTTAAAATAAATAAAAAAGTATGATTGTCAATTACTCATCATACTTTCTTTTATATCTTTTTATTAAAATTAAATTCTTTCGTATATTCAGATTATATGCTTTTCACTAATTCTAAAATAAGAATTCCTGTAAAACTCCTACAATATGGCACAACATTTATTGCGATTTTTCCCGTTCCCACTCCTACTTCTAAAACTGCTTTAGTCAAATCTAATTCCATTGTGTTTAGAAAAACTTTGCCCATCCCACTTTTTCATGTACTCTTTCATTTCTTCAGAATCATAAACTGGATCATTATTTTCTTCTATCAACATATCATAATGTTTCACTGTTTTACTCATATTTAATCCTCCTTGTTAAAGGTTTACATGATTTATCTAACATACTCTATAAGAAAACTGTTCAATTAAATGTAACCGATTCACATATTATTTGTCTAATTTATATAACAATTCTGGTATATTTACTGTAGCAATGTCATAAATGATATTCAGTCTAATACCTTCGTATTCATGTGATATCATATTTCTTAAACCAATAATGCTTGGCCAATGAATAGAATTATAAATTTGTTTTGTCTCATCTGAAAGTTTCTTTGCTGTTTCACCGATTTGTTCTAGATTTAATATAACTGCATCGACTTTCTCGTCATTGTTCTCAAAGTCTGTGATTGTATCGACTTCTTCCATATATCTGCCAATTTTCTTTGCATACTTAATGATACGATCAATATATATCTTATCTTTCATAAATCAGCGCTCCTGACTTTTTAATTTCTTCATCAATTTTCGAATATTCTTGAACTGTTTTATTACTTAGAACTTCCACTTTTTTCTTTAAATTTTCTCTTAGTTGTTCAACAAATTCAAAATACTCTAAACCGTATAAATCAGACTCCATATATAGATCAACATCACTATTTTGTGTAGCTTGACCTTTGACATATGATCCAAACAAATAAACTTTTTCAATATCATAATTCTTAGCTATTTTACTTATGTTTTCTTTTATTGTTAAAAATGACAAAACACCTGAGGATTCATCGATCTTAGCATATTCTTCCATTTTTACTCTTAGTAATCTATCCATAACTAAATCAATTGTCCACTCGCTGGGTTTCCTTACTTCTTGTTCCCAGTTTCTTAATGTTTTTACTGGTACGCCAGTTAATAATGATACTTGTTCTTGTGTTAATTCTAAGTTTTCTCTTACTATTTTAATATTATTAGACATAGTATTCACCACCTACACCATTATTATATACCCCATTGGGGTATTTGTCAATGGATTTATGCCCCATTGAGGTATAAAATAAAAAAGCTCCCTCCATCAGAGTATATGGTTTAATATACCATATCTCCAACTTTTGGAAGCAACTTCAGTGCGTATTGGCGGAGGAGAAGGGATTTGAACCCTTGCACCTTTTACAGTCTACGAGCTTTCCAAGCCCGCCTCTTCAGCCACTTGAGTACTCCTCCATATGGTGCATCCGACATGAATTGAACATGCGACCTTAACCTTCGGAGGGTTACGCTCTAATCCAACTGAGCTACGGATGCTTTCATATTATTTTACCATTTTTTAAAGGTTAACTCTATAGTTTTATATACAAAAAGAAAATTAACATTGCATAAGACATCTCTTATATAGATATTAAAAAACATGAACCTTATTATATAAAGTTCATGTTATTAATAAATATTCATTTTAAAGTTATGCAACTAATTCTTTAATGTATTTTTCTATGTCTTCTGGTTTAAATCCTGGACTAAATCTTTTAACAATCTTACCATCTTTATCAACAAGAAATTTTGTAAAATTCCATTTGATTTTGTTTCCAAAAAGCATGTTTCTTAAAAAGCCTTCTTCTTTTTCTGTTCCTTTTAATTCTTTTGGACCATTTTCTTTTAAGTATTTATATAATGGTATCGCATCTTTACCATTTACATCAATTTTTGAAAATGTCTCAAATTTAGTTCCATAAGTTAATTCACAAAATTCTTTAATTTCTTCATTTGTTCCAGGTGCTTGATTCATAAATTGATTTGATGGAAAATCAAGTAATTCAAAATCTTTTCCGCCATATGTTTCATATAGTTTTTCTAACCCTTCATATTGAGGTGCAAAACCACATTTTGGTGCTGTATTAACAATTAATAAGACTTTTCCTTTATATTTTTCTAAAGATACGTCTTCATTTTTCATATTTTTCACTTTGAAATCATAAATCATCATATTTGTTCTCCTTTTATCTTACTTTATAATTATTATACCAAATAAGAGATCATAAATCATTCATATCGCATTACTTTATATCAATTCTTCTCATTTAAAATCATATCGATTTGACCATCTTCATCATTAGGTTTAAATCCAAATTTTGAATATATATGAATCGCATTTATATTAAGTTCATCAACTAGCAAAGATGCTTGAACTGCGCCTTTTGATTTTCCGTATGCTAATCCTTGTTTAAGGAGATTTTGTGCAATCTTTTGATTTGCATACGTCTTATCTACAACTAGCTCTCTAATCCAGCATGTCGGATTATTTTTTGTATGTACACCTACACATATCAGACCAATTAATTGATTATTCTCGTTTTTCTTAACAATAACACTTTGTACAAATAGATTGTTTTCGATTACATCTTCTAAGCTTCCATCCAACCAGCCTTCAAACCATGTTTTTGTTTGACCAAAAAAACCTCGAGACTCACCAGTAGCTTGTCTGGTTAAAATTGATGCTTGTTCTGCTTCATTTCTTTGAAGAAACAAAAAATTTTCAGTTATTTTTACATCAGAAAAATCTGTCTTCTTATAATCTTTAAATACACTTCTTAGCTTTGCCCCTACATCTTCTAATTTTGGAATCCAGCTTTTAGGCACAAAAGGAATAAGCAACTCCTTTGGATGTTTTCTTAAAATATCTAAAAGTGCTTTTGAATCATTCACTGCAAATCTAAGTTCTTCTAATTGAAGTTGTTCATCATAGAAAGTAAATATAAATCCATCTTTGTCATCTTTAAGCATTTTAATATCTCTTGATGGCAATAGATATAATAGTGAATGATATTTAAATTGTTCTATAATGTGATTAAAATTTTTCATGATTCTCTCCAGTTTTATTCAATGGTCGGGACGACAAGATTTGAACTTGCGACCTCTTGGACCCCATCCAAGCGCGCTACCAAGCTACGCCACGTCCCGTATATTAATTATATCAAAGTGCATCACATTAAAAAAGACACCTAAGTGATTTTTAAATCATTTAAGTGTCTTATCATTTATTATTTTGCTAGTGCTCCCATAGGATCCCATGGTTTTAAAACGACTGGTTCTTGTTCCCAAGCTTTCAATTGTTCTTTAGATAGATACTTCTTATTGATAACTGCTTGGTAAACATATTGATCAAACCATGAGTCAGAAGCCATATAATAGCCTTTTTCTCCTGTTTTATCTCCCCAGCTGTTTTGTATCTTCCATCTCTTTGGAACTTCTTCATCAAGATGAACAGCAGTTAGTAACATCGCATGATTCATAGCACTTTGACTGTAATATAGTTGATTTTCTTTTGACATTTCAAAAGACATGCCAAGCATTTCCTCATAATCAAATTGTTGGTCATCCCAAACACCTTTAGTTCTATCGCCAAAACGAGCAACATCTGAACCAAACCAAACAACTTCATTATCTAACATTTGTTTAATAACAAGTTCTTTTAAATCTTTCATTTCTAAATTTATGTATTTAATGTCTCTACCACCAATAACATTACCTAAATATGAAACTGTATAAGTTTTCATAAATGGTTTATCAATTGTTGGTGAATTGATAATAGATACATAGTCTTTTAAGATATCTCCGATTTGTTCTTTATAAAAACTTTGAGGTGTTAACTCTTTAATATTTTTATACGTATCTTTTGATACATATTCAAAATCAAATGTTTTTGGAGGTGTACCAAAATTAGTTACAAGCAATGTATAAAAATCATCTAAAGTCTTTTCTTTTAATGCTTTAATATCTGCTTGTTTACCACTTTGTGCTAAAGCTCTTGCTTCTGCTGCATATTTACGTAATTTAACATTAATCAATTGATTCATAAATCTTGTGCCACTAGAAGAAGTGGTTTCAACCATTGCTTCTTGAGGTACAACACCATATTTTTCAATCAGTGATACAAACATATCCCATTGTCCACCATCTTGAATACCTGTTTTTAAGATGTGTTGCAGGGTTCTATCATCATAATGGACAGTTAAGAAATCATCCATAATTTCGATAAAATAATTGATTTTTTCAAATTTATCCCAAAAAGCTGTATAGTTTTGTGATAATTCAAAAGATTTTAAATCATATTTGTTTGCGATGACTTCTCTTAAAAGATTAAGTCCTGCAAATATCCAACATCTACCACTTTGTTTTTGGTTTGTTACAGGTAATGTTTTAATTTCATTAGAAAACTTAAATTGATTAGATAAACTTGATTCTTGCTTTTCAAATAGATCTGCTAAATTGTTTTTAACTAAAACTCTAGATAATGCTTTTTGAACAGGTTTTTTACTAAAACTATTATTTAGTTTGTCAATGTCATTAGGTGTGATTGCTTTCATATTCTTTCTCCTTTTTTTGCTACATTCTTATTTGACGTTCATCATTAAATGTTTCTACAATTGCATAATCATTATCTTTAACGATCACTAAGCTCGTATTTACATAGTTAATGATATTTGATACTCTTTGTGGTGGTACTGCGATAAGTAATTGTATACTAAGTGAGTTGTAAAATTTCATCATCGCATCAATTCTTGATTCATCCATATTATTAAATGCTTCATCAAATAAGACGATACATCCTGAATCAATTCTTCTATTTTTGGTTAATAATTGTTGGAATGATGCTGCGATAACGATATAGAATGGCACTTGTGTTTCACCACCACTCTTTTCTTTAGAAACTTTAGAGAACATAGATTTGTTACCATTAATATTGGTAACTTCAATATCATATGACATATAGTTACGATAATCTAAGAATTTATATGTTAATGTGTCATATTCAGGGTCATTTGAAGCTATTTTTTCAAATAACTCCATTAATGCTGCTTCATTTTTCTTCGTTAAACCTTCTGTAAATAACGTATGCTTGCTAATGGCTTGATTACTCATGATGATGTCATAATACATCTTATAATCAGGATCAGTACTTGCTTTATACGTTAACTGATATGAATCACTACCAAAACGTTTGTCTTGTAGGGCATAATTTAATTCCGCAATTTGTTGTTGCGCATTTTCAATACTTGCTCTTAGTTTACCAACAAATTCTTCTTTAAATCCTGTTTCAGAACTTCTTCTTAATTCAGTAGCTTCTTGTTCATATTTAACTAAATTATTGTTTCTAATCTTATTGGCTTCTTGCTCATAATAGACTAATTCTTCTAATGTAGCTGCTGCACCAAAGTGATATGTTTCGTTATAGTTTTTCATAACATTAGCTAATTCAGTCTTATCTTTGATAATTTGTGAATTTAATGAGACTGAAGAGTTTGCAAGATAATTTGTAATTGAATCATGATCTTGTTTATATTTTTGTTTTAATGCATAAAATTGTGTGTTTGCGATACTTAATTTTTCTGGATGTTTTTGTGCAAGAACTTTTTGTTCTTGGACGAATTCATCAAGTTTCATTTGAACATCATCAATACGATCTAGAACACGTTGACGTTCTTCTCTTTGAGTCGCAATCTTTCCAACTAATTCATCAGATTCAAATCTTAATTCTTTCCTTGCAAGTTTAGCTTTTTCAATTTGCTCTTCAATGTTTTGTAGCGTCTTACTCTTACCTAATGCTAGGATTTGATCTTCAATGGTAGTATATTCTTTTCTTGTGAGTTTAATCAAATCAAGGTAACGAATTTGACCTTGATGAAGCAATTGTGCATTTCTAGATTGCAATAGTAATTTTAAAATATGATCATTTTTATCAGTTAAATTATATAATGCTTGCATTTGTTCTTCTAATCCAGCTAATGTGCGTTCTTCCATTTCAGTTTGAATGGCAGTTGCACTTTGACCGATAAATGGAACTTCATAATTTCTTGGATTGATTTGTCTAGCTGTATAATTTGAATACGTCATACATGTGCTTGTGATTGCTCTTTGATAGTTTTTTAATTCTTTAACATCATCAACACACATGATATTATTTAACATCATATTAACGTAGTATCTAGCATATTTATGCTCACTAGTTATTTTTGATGCTAGTGTATTTTCGTTTATTTGATCATAGTGTTGTATTTTTTGGGTATTTACTAGGCCAACACCGTATATTTTTTGATCAAACTTGATACGATCATATATTTCTAATGCATCATTAAAATATTTAGGATCAACAATAATATCAAAACGTTGTCCTCCAAGATATCCTTCTAGTGCATTTCTCCATTTTTCATCATTAACTTCAATCATTTCACAAAGCGGTTGAACATTCACTTCTTTTTGGTAATAATTTGAAAGTTCATCATTTAGTGAAGTAATGAGTTTTTGAACATAATATGGATAAGTTTTGACATGTTTTTTAAGTTGATGTAAGTTAGCTTTTGACTGACTAATACTACTTGATAAATCTTGTTTATTTTTTTCTAATTTATCTTTTTCAAGTGTATATGCTTGTACTAATGATTTAACATCTTGTTCTAGAGTACTTAAATGATTGTTAAGTTCTTCTGTGTCAAGTTGATCCATGGATTGTTGATAATATTGAACAAATTGTTTAATGCTTTGATTTGGCATAAGATTAGCCAATTCTTTCATCACGTTAAATTCTCTTTGTAAGTCTTGTTTAACTTGTAAAACATTTTCTTTTTGTTTTTCATACTCTAAAGCTTTTTTATTCAAGGCATCTTGATATGATTGTAGAGTTCTTGAGATATCATTATCATTTTTTGCACGTTCTAGATTTAAAATTGATGTGTCATTTTCATCCATTTGATCATCCAATTGAGATTTAGCATCTCTTAAATAATCAAGTTGTTTGTTGATGTTTGTTAATCTATTTTCATTTTCTTTGATAAACTCTTCTCTTTTTTCAACCCAATTTAATTGATCAATTAGGTTATTAATATCTTTTTGGCGTATATTTTGTTCAATATCTTCGCCTTTTTCATTGATTAATGTTAATTGTGTTAATTTATCTCTATCATTTTTAATTTGCTGCTCAATCTTTTTAAGTTGTGCAACATTGTTTTTTAAGGATTGAATATCAATTGGATCATCATCTAATAAAAACTCAAAAACAAATTGTTGTAAATCAATAGATCTGAACGCTAAAGCCTTTGGTAAGATTTTTGCATATTTTGTAGCATCCATGCCAAAAAATCTTGCAAGTGCTTCTCTATATTTTCTTTGAGACTCAAATGGAGAAAAATCCATATCTAATGTTTTTAAATATGCTTTCATAGATTTATAGTCTCTTGGATATTTCTTATCAAGAAAAAGACTATCATGAATAGATATATTATCTAAAAGATAAAATCTTTCTTTTAGATTCCCTGATTTTGGAAGTTCTAAAACAACACCCATTGTTGAATATTGTTTGCTTTGTTCATCAAAATATTCTAATGCAAGATGTGTAATCACATCTCCATTTCTTAAGTATTCTTTATTTTCTGCACCGATTCTACCTTTAATGTATCCTTCAAGTGTACGTTTCGCATCATCAGTAGCTGCTATATTGAATTTTGCGCCACTTCTACCACCGACTAGAAGATATTGCATTGCATCTAATAAAGTCGATTTACCAGATCCATTTTCACCTGATATTAAAGCATTGTCTTTAATATCTATCGTTTGATTTGAAAATAAATGCCAATTAATTAATTTAATCTTCGTCAATTTCTTCATAATCAGATGTATCTCCTTCCGCATATGCTTCAAATTTATCTACGACTTCTTTAATAGATTCTAGATTTGTAACATATAAGATTGTTGGATATATTTTGATTCTTGCATCATCGTTTAATCCACGATCAATGTAATCAATCATATTGTAATTTCTTAAAAACGTTAATGCTGGTTTCAAACGATCTTTTGTAATACGCTTATGATCAAGATATCCAATTCTTGTAAGTTCACTATGTATTTCATGCAAGAAGATTTCTACATCATCATCTAATGTGACAAAATCTTTTTTTCTTTGAAATAATATACGAAGAATTAATAACATTATTGTTTCAGTTTTTCTTAAGCGCATATGATTAAATAATTGTTCATTTGAAATATAAACAACTTCATCATCTCTATGAATATTTAGATTGAAATCAGCTAAAGTGAAATATGCCTCAAAAACTTCTTTATACGCAAGAATAAATCTATAATCGTTTGCATCTCCAGGTTTTCTTTTGGTTAAAAAATTAACTTGAAGTAATTTATTGACGATTCTAGAAACATTATTTTTTTCGCCTTCTTTTAAGTTGAAGTATATATCATTTAATTGTTTCATTGCATTTGTTTTATTCATAATTATATGCTCCTTATAATGAAGTTTTGGAATGTTACGAAATTATTCTTGCATTTATCTTTAGTAAGTTTAACTTCATAGTGCATACCTACTGATTTTGAATATAAGAATATCAAAATGAGTTTAACGTAATCTTCTTGTGTTTCAAGTAGAATATCTTTAGCTTCAATTTCTTTTTGTTGTCCTAAAGTAGATTTCACGTATAAATCAATTTCTTTTTTACCATAAATATTATTTTTGAGTAATGCTTTGATTTTCTCTTTTCTGTATGCATCAGAGATAAAACTATCATCAAAATTGATTTCTTCAGGTTCTGGTAGTACTCTTTGTCTTCTTTGATTATAAAGTGAATCCGTATCCAAGTTTTTCATCTGAGTGATATGAAAGAGTTGATTGTAATCTAAATCACTGTGATTGAGTAAAATTCTAAACAATCTGTTAAATATACCTTCTATATCATCTGATTGATTGGTGAAGAATAAAATCTTAGAAGCTGCTGCTGAAATATACTGTTCATTCTTACGGTCAATCGCTAAGATTAAATACTCTAGTGCAGAAAAACTATCTGTAATAAACCTCATACGATCTTCAACATATAAAAATGCTTCATTATAATCTTCAATACGTTTGACTTTAATGACAACTTTTGCAAGCTCATCCATTAAATCTGCATCATTTTGTATGTTAGAAATTGATTCTAAGATGCCTCTTTTATATCTAGATAAACTATCTGTCGTTTTTAAATTATAATATGCTGAATCAAAGAAATTTTGCTTATATTCAACAAGTAGTTTTTCTAATAATTGAGGTAGGTCATTTTTAGAATGTTTTTTTGTGATGTCATAATAATAACGATAAATATTAGCTTTTAAAGCTTTTAGTTTTCTAATAATATCATTTGTTTTTAAATACGCTTGTTCTAAAACACCGATACCTTCTTCAATTGTAAAACTAGACAAAAGAGAATACACTGTGTAGATTTCTCCTGTGTATTCGTTTTGTTGATTATTTTTTATGCGACTTAATATATCTATGATTTGGATGGAATAATCAAAAAGATTTAACGAGGTTTTATAATTACCTAATTCCTCTTCACCTAACCATCCATTCTTTTTTAATACATTAATAACGTGAATCGCTTTTTGTCTTGAAGTGTTTGATTGTTCATCTTCATCCATGTCTAAAAATTCATCAGTTTGTTGATCATCAAAATAATCAACTAACTTGGAAACGATGAATTCTCGATCCCCCTGAAAAGCATCTTCAATCGTATCAATAGCATTATAAATAATGAAAATACAATCGACATATGTATTTCTATTTGGGGAGGAAAGCACACTAAAAAAATTGTCATGCATCCTGTCAAACAAATGTGCCATGTAAGTCCTCCTTTATTTATATAAATAAAAAAATATGAATTCCATACTTATTGTATCATGAAATGTTCATATTTTCTATTTTTTAAGGTATTATTTTTTTGTAATTTTAAACTTTAATTTACGACCTTTAAATACTTTATCTGTAAGTTGGTCTAGCCTTTTCACAGCTTTCACGTGAATTTCAAAGTCTGTATGATCATCACTGATATTGATATCACCAATGTTACTAGGATACATATCAGCGTTTTTCTTGAAATAGTCTAATAAATGAGGCGCTCTTAATCCATCATTTTTACCAAGATTGATAGTAGCTGTAAAGTATTGTTTTGAATTGTCATCTCTTCTATTTGATTGATCTCTAGATCCACTTCTTGATGAATCTCTTGAGCCACTTCTTGATTGATCTCTTGAGCCACTTCTTGATCTATTTCTTGAACCACTTCTTGATTGATCTTTTGAAAAATTATTATCTTGTCTAGTTCTAGGTTTAGATATATCTTCATAAGTTTTTATTTGAACTGATAGTTTCTTAATTAAGGCAGAAATGATATCATCTTTATCGTAACCAAGTTCTACAAACTTAGCAATTAGCATATCGTAATTGGTTTCGTTTGAATCTGTTTCATGTTTGATTTGTTCAAATAAAGTTTCTTCTTGTTTTGCTTGAATTTCTATTAGTGTAGGTATTTCTAATTCTACCATTTGTTGCTTGATAAATTTTTCAATCATGAATAATTTGCCTCTCATTGAAGGATAAACAAATGATACAGATTTACCTGATAATCCTGCACGAGCAGTTCTACCAATTCTATGTACATATATTTCATCTTCAAATGGTAATTCATAATTAAATACCATATCAACATGTGATACATCAAGCCCACGTGCTGCAACATCTGTTGCAATTAATAATGTAAGTCTTCTTGATCTAAAGCGATTCATAACATAATCTCTTTGAGATTGTTTTAAATCTCCATGAAGTGCATCTGCTTCATATGAATATTTTTGCAAAAACGCTGCAAGATGATCAACATCTCTTTTTGTGTTTGCAAATATAATTGCTGATGAAGGATTATAAAAATCTAGAGCTCTTAATAAAAGTTGATCGCGATCTGTTTTTTTAATCATGTAATAAAATTGATCAATTTTATCAACAGTAAGTGATTTTGTTTTAATCTTTATAATTTCTGGAGTTTTTTGATATTTTTTTGCAACTTCTTTAATAAATGCTGGAATAGTTGCTGAAAATAATGCTGTTTGTCTTTCTTGTGGTGTGTCTTTTAAAAGTGTTTCTAAGTCTTCTTGAAAGCCCATCTTAAGCATTTCATCTGCTTCATCCATAATTAACATATCTAAACTCGATAAGTCAATAGTTCCACGATGTAAATGATCAATTGCTCTACCAGGAGTTGCTACAACGATTTGTGGATGTTCTTTAAGTGCTTTAAATTGTTTTTGATATGATTCTCCACCATATATGGATGTAATTTTAATTTGTTTATTAAATTTAACAAGTTTTAAAAATTCTTTGTAAACTTGTAAAGTTAATTCTCTAGTTGGACAAATGACAAGTCCTTGTATGTTTTTATTGTCAAGATCGATATGTTCAATCATAGGAATAGCAAAAGCAAATGTTTTCCCTGTTCCTGTTTGTGCTTGACCAATGAGATCTTTTTTCTCTAACATCAATGGAATTGCATGATGTTGAATGTCTGTTGTTTCAACCAAACCTAAAGCTTCTATAGCTTGTTTTGTTTCTTCTTTAATCGGTAAATCTTTAAATAATATATTCATCTTTTTCCTCAATTCTTTTTAACCTTACTAACTATATCATATATAAACTAAAATTGCTACATTATTGATGAAATATCCCTATATTTTAGTCATATATAACAAAAAAACCCTATTATGGGTTTATTGTCTTCTTTTTCTAACACAATTTTCGCCTTCGCAAAATTCTATATCTTTAAGCTTACCAAATGATTGATTTAATGTTTTTACGATTTGATCTACACTTTGTAATCCTTGGAGTTTAATTTTACCATTTATTCTCATAAAAGGTAGTTCATAAATCCCTTTTAGTTGTGCATTTTCTCTATTAGAAATCACTTGTGAAGAATATAAATCAGAATTAAGAATTTCCTCAGTTAAGTTTTGATCTAATTCAGCTTTTAATGCAATTTCTCTTAATAATTGATGATTTGATAAATCTTGATGTTTTTCATATATTTCTTCAAAGATTAAATGATTAAATAGTTGTGATTTTTTTTCTTTTTTAGCTAAATGTGCGAGACGATGAGCATCATGAATTTTAAATAAATCTAAATTAAATTCATTTTCATCTAAAAATGTTTTGACTTCTTCTACAGGAAGATTTTTATGTCTTGATATAAACTTTTCATATGGCTCATTTGTATCAAAATATTTAGCTTCAACCATTTCGTAACTTCTGCATACTAATTCAATGTCTTTCATATCATAAGTTTTGATCAACTCTTCTATGATTTGATGTTGAAGATAACATTTTGGACATAAATAATCTAACCAAAATTCAATTTTCATGCTTTCACCTCTCATCTGCAAATATTTTAACAGTTATTCATATAAGCTTCAAGCATGATGCTTATAATCATCTTTTATAGACTATTTTTTCATTTATAATAGTCATTTCTACACTTTGATTTAATAATTGGTTTAAATTAATTTTTAATAAGTCATCTTTAGTCACTGTGAAATCTGCAATATAACCTTTTTTTAGTAAGCCTCTATTTGTTTTATATGTTGGAATATTTGCATATGTTGTGTAAAGTTTTAGTGCTTCATATCTTGTAAGTCTTTCTGCTTCTTGAAATATTTGATTATTATTTAGTAATCTTGTGATTGCCACATGCATGCCTTTAAAAGGATTTGGATCTTCAACTGGTGCATCACTTGATCCACAAATTGTAATATTGTGATTTAAATATGTTTTAAGTGGATAAATAAATTGGGGTTGTTTTGAAAAAATATCTAGAATTTGGGGAAGATCAGAGGTTATAAATTGAGGTTGTACATCTAATATAATTGGCAGCTTTTCCATACATTTGATTGTATCTAAATCTGCTAGTGAAGCATGAATGATGCGATCATGTAATCCTTTTTTAGGTGGATATGCTTCAAGGATATCAATAAGTTCTTTGAGACCTAAATCACCTATCACATGTATGGCAAGTGGTAAATCTTGCTTTCTTAATTTTTTAACAAGTTCTATAAGTTCATTTTGTTCAAACATACGCATGCCTTGATCATTTGTGTGAAGATATGAATGCTTGAGTAAAGCTGTTTTAGATGTAAAGGTACCATCATAAAATATTTTAACTGCACCTAGTTGTAAGTACTGATTTTGATCTAGAAAAGCTAATTTTGAATCAATGAAATCATCAATAATCATATAATGCATCAGTAAATGTGCTCTAAAAGGTAGCTTTATAAGTGTTTCATTAAAAATATCTAGTGTTTCATGAAAACCATTGAAATAGTAAAGATCATCTGAGTGGCCTCCAGTTATACCATAGCTGTGTAATTTATTTATAGAGTTAACTAACATCTTTTTTAACATATCTTTATCTTGTTTATGAAAGCTTTTAATGACTAATTTAGCATCATCTTCTGTTAAAAAACCTGTCTTACTGTCAATACCTATACGATCTAAGACATAATCGTTTACCGTGACGCTGTGATAATCAGAATGTCTTAAAACAATTGGGCCATCTGAATGGATATCATTTAATTCATATTTATCAATATCTAATGGTTTATATCCTTCAAAGAAACTCTGATGAAGAGCAACTTGTTTTTTTAGTTCATTTAAAAGAGCTTCTTTTTTATTAAATTTTTCTAAAGAAACCAAACTTAGTTTTTGTCCATAACCAATCAAGTGTAGATGACTATCTACAAAACCTGGATATATATGATGTCCTTTGAGATCAATTTCTTTCTCAAAATCTAAATCTTTTATATCATCATCAAATCCAACAATCAAACCTTGATTGGTAGCTAGTTTATGATATGTTTTTGTTTCATCTTCAAGTGTATGAAAATATCCGTTTTTCCATAAAATCATTTAATTCACCCTTTTCTAATAAAAAGTTCTACCATGATTTTATCATGATAGAACATTTTTTTGTATAAATATAGCTTCAATATCATTCATCTCAAAGCCTTTTTGATAAAGTTTTTGTTTTAAAAATGCTTTTAATTCATATCCCTGTTTTTTATCTTTATATTTATCATATAATTTATCAAATGTTTTTTCTAAAAGTGGTTGTTCATCTCTTGGAAATTCTTGTTTCATATGAATTAAAATAGAATCTATAATTTCTCTTTTATACCCTTTAGTTATGAGATGATTTCGAGTTGATATAAGTGCTTGTTTCTGTGTTTTTTGTTTATAAGCGGTATATTTCTTTTTAACTAAGACAGATAGAATTTCATATTCATCTATTTGGCTTAAATATTTTTTTATAATATCTTGATCTACACCTTTTTTTAATAATTTTGATGTGATAAGTTTTGGACCTTGAAGATGCTTTTTCATCTCGATGTATAATCTTGTATATTCATCGTCATTAATATATCTTCTTTTTTCAAAACCGGATACTAATTCTTGTGCTAAATGATAATTACAACCTTTATCTACAAGATAATCAAGCAATTCTTTTTTTGTTTGCATGCGCTTAAGCTTAAGAACGCCTAATTTCGTATAATAAATTTTGTCGTTTTCTTTAAGCATTTCATAGTAAACATCTTTTTCTAAAGATATACCTGGTTTTAAACGATACTTTATAAAGATATCAAGTTCAATATTTGATATAAATTCATCATCAAAAGTGACTTTATATCCTGATTTTAATTTCTTTATATCTGTTACTAATTTGCTCATGAGCGTATAAGATCTATGACTTGCTCAACTTGATTGTCATATGTTAGATCTTGTTGATATGTTTTTAATAAGTTAAACATATGATTTGCGGTTTGCATGTCTAATATACTTGTTTGTAAAAGAGATTGTTCTTGTTGAAATAACAAAATATAGTCTTCTGTAGTTTGATCAAAATATCCATCAGTTCTTATCATTGAAATGCCATCTAATTCAAAGTACACATTCAAAAATTCTTGAAATCTAACAAGGTATGCTGATACGTCATCTATGCTTAAATCTCCATCAAAATAAAGATTCGATAAGCCTAGATATCCTGTTTGTTCAATTAGATTGACATCTAAAGGATATTCTGATACCTTTTTATCACCATCATAAAGCCAATTACCTTCTGTATATGTCAAATAATATCTTATCGTATTGATCGTTTCTAGTAAAACCGTATTTTGATAAACATCTTTTCCATAAGTGTAATTTCCGTATAATTCATATCCGCCATTTACACTAAGTGCTGCTGCTAGGACTTCTGCAGCAGATGCAGAATGTTCATTCACTAATACCTTGATATCGTATGGTTTTGCAACTGATAATCCACCAAGATAGTCTTCTTGAAGATTTATTTTATTAATCATTGAAAATAATGGTGTTTCAACATTTCTAATGAGTAATTGTTGCGTAATTCCTGGAATTAGACCTTGCGATCCTTGATTATGAAGAGCTGTTAAAGATCCACCTGGATTATTTCTTAAATCAAGAATTAATGTGTCTGTTTCATCAACTAATATATCATCTTCAAGACTATTTAAGACATCTGAGAATACTTTAGCTGTTCCTTCAGTAACATCTTGAATATATCCAGAAAATTCAGTAATTTTTATATACGCAATATCTGCATCTATAGATTTAGCATATGCAGTAGGTGTTAAGATTTCTTCATATGTTATATCAATTGTCACTTCATTTAAATTTGGTTGTAAAACGATTAATGATTTAACCTCATCAACTTCACCAGCCAGATAAGAAGTCCAAAGGGTTGAGTCATCTAAATCTTCAAAGTAAATAGCAGTTGTTTGATCCATGACGCCAATAATTAAATCATTAGGATAAAGCTTGGTAAAACTTGGACCTTGAAATAAAACATCTTCAACTCTAAGACCATTGTCTTGTGTTGTAATTGTTATACCTAGACCAACATAAGATTCATCTCCTGTTGGAGCAACATTAAGTGCTGCTGCTGATAATCTTGTATATGGATCATTATTTTGCTCAGCATAGGAGTTAACGATTGCTTCCATTTGTGCAACAAATGCAGCATCTTTTTCTCCTTGCTCTAAATCATAATAATAATATCTATCTAGAGCTTCAGTGATTTCTGCATAAACATCTAAAAAGGGTTCAGGTTCGTTTGTAACTAAAAAAGTCTGAACTTGATATCCAGCAAAAAATGCTAATAAGACTGATGCAAAAAATAATATACCTATTTTTCTATTTTCCATTGCGAACTTCCTTTGCTAAATCCATAACCACTCGCTTCTTTTGTTCTAGTAACAAAAGTGAATGCTTTTGGATCAATTTCTTTTAGTATTAATTTAAACGTATATAACTGTAATCTATCAATTGTACATACAATCATTTCTTTTTCTTGGTTTGAATATCCACCAATAACTTTAATCTTTGTAAGCCCTCTATCAAGTTTTTCATAAATGGCTGCTTTTATTAAAGCGGTTTTATCTGTTAGTATGAAAAACGTAAATCCTGATCTGCCTTCAATTGACATACGATCAATGATCATACCACTTAATATCATTGCACCAAATGCATATAATCCTGCTTGAAAATCAATAAATAATGCAACTGTAATAATAGCTCCATCAATAATGTAAATTGCCCAAGCAAAAGGGATATGAAGATATTTATGCATCATATTTTGCAAAATATCTATGCCACCGGTTGTTGAATTGTTTCTAATAACTAGTCCTAGACCTGTTCCTACAGTTAATGCGCCAAATAAACCAGCAATTAAATAAGGACTTTCATTAATATACTGCATAAAGAAATCAGGTGCAACAGTTTTTTCTAAAATAAAAACAATGACTGGATATAAAACTGTAGCATAAACAGTTTTTAAAAAGAAAGTTTTTCCTAAAAAGATAAGTCCCATCGCTAATAAAACTATATTAGCAATCATAATAAATAAAGACACTGGTATGAAATCTTGTACCAGAACCGAAATACCCATAACCCCACCGATAACGAGGTTTTGTGGTAATAAGAAAAAATAGAAACCCAGTGTTAAGAGTATAACTCCACCCGTAATTTCTAATATTTCTACAACTTTTGTTCTACTCATGAGCATCACCTGATTTTAAGTAAGCATTGATAAAACCGTCAATATCACCATCCATGACTAATTCTACATTACCAACTTCATAGTTGGTTCTGTGATCTTTAACCATTTGATAAGGATGAAAGACATAACTTCTAATTTGTGAACCCCAAGAAATATCTTTTTGTTCACCTTGAATATTTTTTAATTTTTCTTCTTGTTTTCTTATTTCTTCTGCTACAAGTTTAGCTTTTAAAAGCGTCATTGCAGTTTCCTTGTTTTTTAATTGACTTCTCTCATTTTGACATGTAACTACGATATTTGTTGGTAGATGCGTGATTCTAACTGCAGAGTCAGTTGTATTAACGGATTGTCCGCCAGCACCACTACTTCTATAAACATCTACTTTTAAATCTTCATCTTTGATATCGATTTCTATATCATCATTAATTTCAGGTAAGACATCAATAGACGCAAATGATGTATGTCTTCTTGCATTAGAATCAAAAGGTGAGATTCTAACTAAACGATGTACACCTTTTTCAGCTTTTAAATATCCATATGCATAAGAGCCTTTGATTAAAAGCGTAACACTTTTAATCCCTGCTTCATCACCTGATTGATAATCAATAACTTCAACTTTATATTTTTTTCTTTGCGCATATCTAGAATACAATCGATAAAGCATATCTGCCCAGTCTTGTGATTCAGTACCACCAGCTCCAGGATGAATTTCTATAATTGCATTATTTTCATCATAAGGACCATTAAGAATTGTTTCTAGTTCAAATGCTTTTAATTCTTCTTGTAAACTTTGAATATCAATTTCTAATAAATCCCATTCTTCTGATTGTTCTTCAGAAATTTCAGCCCAATCGATTAATTGAGTTAATTTTTGTTTTAAATGAAGATATTGATCAACTTTATGACGTATCGAATTCGCTTCTTTTGTTACTTTTTTAGCTTGATTCGTATTAGACCAAAATGCTGGATCTTGCATCTCTTGATTAAGTTCTTTGTATTTTTCTTCTAGTACATCTGGTTGTATCGCTCTATGAAAGTCTTCAATCGATTGCTTAAACTCAGTAATTAGTTTATTTACATCATAACGTTCCATGATTGTCTTCCTATCTCCAAGGTAGATTTCTTTGGTTTTTATTCTTTCTTACCTTAGGTTTTTTTGGTTTCTTATCTTCAACACCTTGATTTGTTTGTGTGTTTTTAACTACAGCTTCTCTTTCTTGATCATACTTAATTTGTGCACGAATTGCATATCTAGCAACATCATTTGAAATATTTTGCACCATTTCATTAAACATGCGAAGACCTTCTTTTTGATAAATAGTTAAAGGTTGTTGTTGTCCATATGCTTGTAATGTAACACCTTGTCTAAGTTCACTCATCGCATCAATATGTCTCATCCAATATGTGTCAATAACACGAAGCATAACAACTTTCAAAAATTCATTATATACTTCTGGAGGGAATGCTTCTTTTTTCTTATCTAATTCAGATAATCCCAAATCAACAATAAAATTATTTATTTCTTGTTCATTTAATTTTTCAATATCTTCTTTTTTAATCGTATCTAAGTGAAAAACATTTCCATTAAAATGAGCTAATAATTGATCATAATCAATTTTATATTCATTTTTTCCAACTGCATGAATAAATTGAGTTGCTTGTCCATATAAAGCATTTGAAACTGTTTGTCTTACTTGATCTTCAATAGATTCAAATGTAAGAACTTCTCTTCTGTTTTGATAAATAATTTCTCTTTGTTTTCTTAAAACGTCATCATATTTTAAGACTGTTTTTCTTGAATCATAATTATTACCTTCAATACGTTTTTGTGCACTTGTCACAAATCTTGAAAATAATTTTGATGATAAAGGTTCATCAGTTGTATTGATGCGTTCAAGCGTCTCAATTCTTCTTTTAAAGGACTCTCCACCAAATCGCATCATCAGTTCATCTTCAGCAGACAAATAGAATCTAGAATATCCTGGGTCACCCTGACGTCCTGAACGGCCTCTTAACTGATTGTCAATACGTCTTGATTCATGACGCTCACTACCAATAACAGCTAATCCTCCAAGTTCTACTACACCTTCGCCAAGTTTAATATCTGTCCCACGACCAGCCATATTGGTTGCAATGGTTACGCCACCTTTAAGACCAGCTTTTGCAACAATTTCAGCTTCTCTTTCATGATTCTTAGCATTTAAGACCTCATGATTAATTCTACGTTGTTTTAACATAAATGATAACATCTCTGATGTTTCAACAGCAATGGTACCAATCAATAAAGGTTGTCCTAATTTATGTCTTTCTTCAACTTCATCAACTAATGATTTAAATTTATCTTTTAATGTTGCATAAATAAAATCAGGTTCATCCTTACGGATAATCGGTGCATTTGTAGGAATTTCAATAACATCCATGTTATAAATGTCTCTAAATTCTTCTTCTTCAGTCTTTGCTGTACCAGTCATCCCTGATAGTTTTTTATACATTCTAAAGAAATTTTGATAAGTAATAGTAGCAACCGTTACAGTTTCTCTTTTTACTTGAACACTTTCTTTTGCTTCTAATGCTTGATGAAGACCTTCAGAAAACTGACGTCCTCTTAAAATACGTCCAGTAAATTGGTCAACAATTAAAACTTCTCCATCATTGACTACATATTCTTTGTCTCTAGACATAATATAATTAGCACGTAGTGCATTATTAATATGATGCACTAAAGATACATGTTTTAGCTCATATAAATTATCTATTTGGAAAATACGCTCTGCTTTTTCAATACCAGATTGAGTCAAAGCAATACTTTTAGATTCAATTTCAATTTCATAATCTTCATCTCTAATTGATTTTGCAAAACGATCAGCAGCTTGATATAAGTTTTGATTATTTTTTGAACCACCAGAAATAATTAATGGTGTTCTTGCTTCATCAATTAAGATAGAATCGACTTCATCTATAATTGCATAGTTTAATCCACGCTGTGCAACCATATCTTTAGCATATAAAACCATATGGTCTCTTAAGTAATCAAACCCTAATTCTGAGTTCGTAGAATACAAAATATCACAATCATAAGCTTCTTTCTTTTGTTCTCTATTTAACTCTCTAATGTTTAGTCCAACAGTAAGACCTAAAAAGCGAAATAGATCTCCAATTTCACCTTCAACTTCACGTCCAGCCAAATATTCATTGACTGTAACAATATGAACACCTTCACCATTTAATGCATGAAGATAAGCAGGCATAACAGCCGTTAAAGTTTTACCTTCACCGGTTCTCATTTCTGCAATATTACCACCGTAAATGGCAACAGCACCTTGTACTTGTACAAAGTATGGAAACAATCCAGTTACTCTTCTTGATGCTTCTCTTACAACAGCAAAAGCTTCAACCATAAGTTCTTCAAGTGTTTCACCTTTTTGATATCTCGATTTAAATTCTTCGGTTTTTTGTTTTAATTGATCATCAGATAAAGCAGCCATTTCATCTTCTAATAAAAAAACAGCATCTGCGATTTTCTTAGCTCTTTTTAATTCTTTTTTGCTAGGATCAAACCAATTTTTTAGCATACTTCCACATCCTTTTCGTTCTCTATTATATTACTATAATAGACTATATTTTACAAGCGTTTTAGCGGTTTCTAGTTATTTACCATAATTCTAGTAAAAGGCAACATAAAGGCAAAAAAAATAAAACGCTTGGCGTTTTATTTTAAAAATCAAATTTTACATCTTCTCTCTTCGCAGCTTCTGCTTCGAAGAATGAACGTTTTTCGAAATGCTTCATGTTCGCAATTATACTTGAAGGGAATACTACGACCTTTTGGTTGTATATTGAAACATTAGAATTATAAACGCGTCTTGATGCTTGTAAGTTTTCTTCTACTTCGACTGTTGCATCTTGTAATTTAGCAACATTTGTAGAAGCTTTTAAATCTGGGTATTGTTCTACAACAACGTTTATTGCTTGAAGTCCTCTAGAAACTTGATCAGCAAATTCTTGCTTTTGTTCCATTGGAGCTCCATGAGCAGGTTGTCTCATCGCAATCACTTTTTGAAGTGTTTCCGATTCATGTTTCATATACCCTTTTGTTGCTTGGAACATTTTTGATAACAAATCAAAACGTTTAGTTAATGCAATATCAATACTTGATTCTGATTCATCAATCTTAATAAGCATACGGTTAAATGAATTGACTGTAGAAATATACCATGAAACAAAGATAAGTAATAAAACTCCTACAATAATTAAAATAATAGTTAATGGACCTGGCATGTGTTTTTTCTCCTTCCTTTTTTATTTAAATTTTGAACTGTCTAATCTAAACTCATTGATAATAGATGGAATAAGATCTATATCTGACATAAATATCTCTAGTGTTTTTTCATTGATTGGTGTTTTTAACTTAAATTCCATATAATCTTTACTATCATTTACACCAATGTGAAGCTCATTGTTTTGATAACAATATACAATAGAACCACGATGAAGCGCTTCTAATTCTAATAATTTTTCTAGCATTGAAGATGTTATCAAATAAAATCCAAACTCTTTAGATGAAGCATATATAGCAAATTTTTTATTAAATGCCATACTTTCAGTTTCAAATTTTTCTAGACCTTTTTTGTTAGCGTATCCGCCTCTACCTTCAACAATTTTTAAAACTTCATCAAATTGTTTTTGATATCTATAAATATACCAACGGCCTTTAAAATATGTTTGATAAGAAACTTGAACATTACCTTTTGAATCTCTTGTTTCTACACGTTCTTTTAAATTAATATCAGAAACCTCAAATTTAACTCCTTTATAAGAGCCTTTAATGAGATCTTCCCCTTGATATCGGTCTGGTCTTTTTATTAATCCAGTACCATTGATTCTATCAATAGAAATATGTGATTTAGGATCATAAGAAACTTCCTCAAAAGATTCTTCTAAAAGTGTTGGAACTAAATCACTTTTCACAAAGTCTTTAAAAACTTTGGAATGCATAGCAGATTTGCCTAAAAATATAATTGAAACCATAAATATAACTACACCTATGATTAACAAGAACATTACTTCAGTAACAAATCCTAAAATCGCAAATAAAACAGCTCCTAGTAAAATAAGAAGTCCTATTTTTATATCCTTGCTTCGAGCCTTTAATAATTCTAATCTTTTCTGTTCTAAAGTCTTTAAATTTTCCGTCATATTTTATCACCATTTTCATTGTATAATAATTTAGCAAATAATTCAATCTTATTGGTTTGTTCCCATGTGAATTCGTCTAAATTACGTCCAAAATGTCCATATGATGATGTTTTTTTATAGATTGGTCTATTTAGATTTAAAGTCTCAATAATGCCTTGTGGTGTAAGATCAAAATTTTGATTGACAACTTCATATATTTTTTCTATATCTACTTTTTCAGTTCCGAAAGTATTTATAGAAAAACTAACTGGTTCAGATAAACCAATTGCATAAGCTAATTGTATTTCACACTCAGTTGCGATATTACTTGCAACAATATTTTTTGCAATATATCTTGCCATATAAGCAGCAGATTTATCTACTTTAGTCGCATCTTTACCCGAAAATGCTCCTCCACCATGTCTAGCATAACCACCATAAGTATCAACAATAATTTTTCTACCAGTTAATCCAGCATCTCCATGTGGACCACCTTTAACAAATTTACCTGTTGGGTTAATCTGATAAACAGTCTTAGATGTATCATAATCTTCTAAAACTGGTTTAATAACATGTTTCATTACTTCTTTTCTCAAATCTTCTTGCTTCCAGCAATCATCATGTTGAGTTGA
The DNA here is from genome assembly GCF_016865445.1 of Mariniplasma anaerobium. Classification (GTDB taxonomy): domain Bacteria; phylum Bacillota_I; class Bacilli_A; order Acholeplasmatales; family Acholeplasmataceae; genus Mariniplasma; species Mariniplasma anaerobium. The sequence goes on from NZ_AP024412.1 coordinate 1,311,473, forward strand.
TAAAACAACAGTATGAATATAATCAGGTTTATTATCTTTGTCATATGCTATAGTTACTTGTGTTTTACCATCTGGACGAAGATTAGGAATAATTTCATTTTTTCTTACATAGCTTAATCTTTCTGCTAAACGATGTGCTAGATAAATAGGTAATGGTAAATATACATCTGTATCATGATTGGCATAACCAAACATAAGACCTTGATCACCAGCTCCTAATTGTTTATCTTTTGATTTATCAACACCTATTGCGATATCTTCAGATTGTTTGTCAATTCTAATATCAATTTTTACTGTATCAGCACTATATCCATATTCTTCTTTGGTATATCCGATTTCTTCTATCGCTTTTTTTACAATACTTTCATAATTGATAACTGCTTTTGAAGTAATCTCACCAAACAATAAACAATAATGCGATGTTACTGCTGTTTCAATAGCAACTCTTGACTCTGGATCTTGTTCTAGACAAGCATCTAAAATAGAATCTGAAATATAGTCACTAACCTTATCTGGATGACCTTCTGTTACAGATTCACTACTAAATAATTTATACATTTTTATTTCTCCTTTTCAAATAAAAAACGTCTTCCATAAGGAAAACGATCATTTTTCCTTATTGTTGGGATGAACCCCTCATGATAAGCACCTAATCAAATAGGTTGCTGCTACGTCGTCGGTCACTAGCCTCGATAGCTCTGAATAAGATTTAATTGTTACGAACACCTTATCATATTACATGATTGTAGGTGAAAAGTCAATTGAAATTATCTTGATTAAAAATTATTATACATTTCAGAAAATTCATCATTAAACTTTAAAAATCTTTCTTTTAAATCATAATCAAAAAAATGCCCTAATTCTTGTTGAAATAATTTCAATACAATGCTATGTGCCATTGGTCTTTTATACGATCTATGGCTACGCATGGTTATATAAAGATCACATAACAATATGATTTGTGCTTGAATATCTGGTTGAATAAGTAACATCTCTTTTAAGAATTTTTCATTGGCAATATCTTCAATTTGTGCTCTAGCAATATCTTCACATTTTTGAGCAAGTTGAATACGTTTTGCAATTCTTGAGCCAAGTTCTGTTTGTTCTTTTAAGATATCATAAGTTTTTTCATCATAGGTATTAATATCATTTAATAAATGCTTAATTTCTTGATATTGAAGATGAACCATTGCATAATCATTTAATTTTTGAATTTCAGCTTCATTTAATCCATAATAGTCTGCTAGTTTTTGACTCATTTGTTGTACTTGATATGCATGTCTTTTTTCCATTAATGTATAAGATGATGAAAAGACTACGGTAAATAAATCTCCAACGATATGTGAAAAATCATTTTGAACTTGTCGTCTTTTGATCAATTCATTTTTACGCTCTTCTTGCATGTATTGTCCCATAGAAACAATCGCATAAACAACAAAATAAAATAATATAAATAATAAAGTTCTAAGTAATATATCACTAAACTCTGGTAATCTTAAAAAGCTTGGTAAAAATTCAAGAATGGTCTGTCCATTTACTAATCCATGGAAGTTATATGTCCATATCAAATGAATCACGGTAAGCATTGCTAACAACCCTTGAAAACTACTACTTAAAAGTTTCTTTTCTTGATACAAGGATATAACAACTACTGCATAATACATTAAGATATAAGCACCGGTTTCAAAGTATTCGTGCGTGTATAGTCTTGCATAAATTAAAATCGCGGAAAAGAATATATAAAATGCTGAGACATACATCGCAACATTTTGTTTTGTTTTATCTTCAGGATCTAAATGAATTAATTTGTTTAACATTCTATTAATTACATAAGTCATTGGAAAAGCAAGTACTGTAACAACCCAGTCAGAAACTCGGTCTTGAGTTGACAGAGATAAAATAATTAGTATAACAGTATACATAATATTTGATAAGAAAATGATATTTTTGATTACAACATTTCTTCTAAAAAGAACTGCAACATCATTTGTAATATCCACACCTTGTTCAAAGCCAAAAAACTTAGCAAATATATCATTGCCAAGCGATTTTAAATCCCAAAACTTTCTTTTTTTAGCTTTATCTTTTGCCAATTCAAATCATCCTTTGTTGTTATAAATCAAATATGCTAAATCTTTTTACATCTATATCTTCGTGAGCTAAGTCTTCATTGACAACTTGAGCAACTCTAGTTGATGCAGCTGCAGCGATTGCTCCAACAATATCATCTAAAAATGTATGACAAATGCCTTCTTCTTTTCCTGCATCATTTAATCTTTGAACAATCCCATGTTTGTTAACATCGATATCACCAAAATTGGTTTGTCCAATAGTTCCATATAATCCAGAAACATCTAAACCAAGCGTTTCATCAACACCAAATAATCCCAAGTCTTCCATAATGATATCTTGGATTGGACCTTGAAATTTATTTTCTTCAGCTAAACGATCAATTTCAGCTGCTAATTGGACATGGTGAAAAACATCTCTTAAAGATAGAATTTTTTCAACAGATTCAACACAAATAGCTCTACTTACATCATCAGAGTACTTAGATTGTTGCATATAAGATATTTCTGCAATCGCTTCAATGGTTACTCCTCTTTTAAGTAATAGCTTTTTGTTTAATTCAAACATTTCCGGTCTTGTAAATAATAATTTTTTCTTTGTTTTCATAAGGTATCTTCTCCTTTAAATACATCATTAAGTGACATGATGTTTTGTCCATTTAGAAAATCTTTAGTTTCCATGATTTTTTTACCTGGAGCTTGAATCAATAGAATGTCTATCGCTCCATCAAGTGTTTTAACAATTAATCTTTTTTTAATCATGATGATTTGGCCTGGTTGTGCATCTACATTTATTATTATATCACTTTTTTGTGCTTTATAAATCTTTATTTTTGAATCATTTACACGTGCATATCCACCTGGTTCAGGTGATAAACCTCTAATTTGGTTAACAATTTTTAACGTAGGTCTATTAAATGATATAAACTCATCTGATGGTTTTAATGTCGGAGAAAATGTTGTTTTTGTTTCATCTTGATCTATACTTTTGATATTTTTGTTTTTTATATCACCTAAAACTTCTTTAAGTAATTTTGTTCCTAAAGTTGATAGTTTTTTAGTTAATGATAAATAATCATCTTCTTGTTCAATGGTTAATGACTCTTGTTTAATGATTGGTCCACTATCCATTTTAAAAGCCATATACATAACAGTGACTCCGGTTTGAGCATCTCCATTAAACAATGCATATTGTATGGGTGCACCACCTCTATATTTAGGTAATAAAGACCCATGAACATTTAATGCAGTAATTTGATCAAGCAATGCTTTAGGTAGAATTTGACCATAAGCTGCTGAGATTAGCATATCTGGTTTCAAATCAATAATTTTTTGATATTCTTTTTTGATATTTTCGGGTTGAAAGACTTCAATACCATGTTTAATTGCAATCTCTTTCACTAAAGAAGGTGTCAGTATTTTTTTTCTACCTACTTTTTTATCTGGCTGAGTCACCACACACAAAACTTCATGTTCTTGGATTAACATTTCTAGAACTTCTACCGCAAAAAGCGGAGTACCCATAAATACAATTTTCATTTTATTCACCACCTATATCATGTCTAAATTTGGATAATATTTTATATGAATATCATCATTTGATAAATCATTCGTTATTTCTTTAATTGTATCATGATCGATATTTTTATATTTTATAGTTACGACAAATCTAAAATTTTGTCTTATTTTTTTAATTAAAGCTTTTGAAGGTCCTAAGACTGTCACAGTCTCTAATTTTGATAATCTCTTTTTTAATAAAAATGCGTTTTGATATGTTTTCAAATAAGATTGTCCTTCGATTAAAAACTGAGACACATGTGAATACGGTTCGTATTGTGAAAGTTTTCTTTCATATAAAGCTTCTTTATAAAAAGTGTCATACCCTTTTGTTAGGGCATCAATAGCATAATGTTTTAAATCGTATCCTTGAATGATAACTTCACCTTTTTGATGTCTTCCTGACCTTCCAGCTATTTGTGTTAATAACATGAAAGTATCTTCAGATGCTAAATATGAAGGAACTTTTAAAGATAAATCTGCCATTAATACACCTACTAAAGTAACTTTAGGAAAATCTAGCCCCTTTGATATCATTTGTGTGCCTAATAGAATATCTGCATCATGGTTTAGAAATTGATGCCATATCTTTTCATGACTTCCTTTAGTTTGTGTTAAGTTTCGATCCATTCTTAAAATGCGTGCATTAGGGAGTGTTCTTTTTAGTTCACTTTCGACATATTCTATGCCAACTCCAACTTCTTTAACAGCATTTTGATGACATATTTCACATGTCTGATTAAATGGTTTTTCATATCCACAATAATGACATTTCAAGATATTTTTATCTTTATAGTAAGTTAAAGATATCTCACAATCTGGACATTTAGGAACATCTCCACATTGTCTACATAATACAAAAGGAGCATATCCTTTTCTATTAAAAAGGATGAGTGTTTGTTCTTCTTTTTTCAATCGATCTTTCATAGATATAAGTAAATCTCTTGAAAAAATCGATGTGTTTTTTTGTTTTAATTCATCTTTCATATCAATAAGTTTTATATCAGGTTGTTCAATTCCTAATGGTCTACTTGTTAGATTTAGTAATGTATATTCATGTCCTAAAGCCTTATACATAGAAACAACAGATGGTGTTGCTGAGCCTAAAACTAAAGGTATATGATGATATGTTGATCTTAATGAAGCGATATGTTTGGCGTCATATGTCACATGTTCAGTTTGGATATATGATCGATCATGTTCTTCATCCATAATAATTAATCCAAGATCTTTAATAGGCAAAAATACACCACTTCTTGTTGATAAAACAATAGACGCTTCATCATTTAAAATCATCTGATATTGATCAAGGCGTTCACCAGCTGAAAGTGCACTATGATAGATTGCAACACTTGAAAATCTAGATTTTAAGCGTTGAGCCATAGGAGCGATTAAAGTGATTTCAGGAACCATCACTAAAACTCTTTTATCTTGTTTTATCAAATCTTCTATAACATCTAAGTAAACTTCAGTTTTCCCAGAGCCTGTAACACCTTTTAATAAAAATGTTTTGGATTGATTAAAAGATTGTTTAATAAGTACAGCTGCAAGCTTTTGTTCATCTGTTAATTGAACTAATTTATCTTTGTCATCAAATACATGTTTGATATTTCTTATCATTTGTTGACTCGATAAAATGAACACTTGATGTTTCGTTAATGTATTTATTTGACTTATACTAAAACCTAAAGATATCAATTGATTCTTATCATATTGTATATCTGCTTTAATATCTTTTAATTGCGGATATTTATCAATTTTTTGATATGTATGATTTGAATTTAATGTGTAAGTTGTCTTATATTTCTTATTCGTTTTTTGTTTTATTGCAAGTTTGATTTCAACAACATCGTTTTTTTGTAATCTTCTTAGTCTAGGTAATATATCAAATTGATTCTTCTTTAAATGCCAAATACCTTTTTGATTAAAGTTAGACAATAAATCTTCAGGGCATTCTTTTTCATTTAATAGATAAACATCTTTATCATAATCTAATTTTATTTCTCCTGGTATCACAGTATCAAAAACAGAACTATAAAGCTCAGATGATTGTTTTTGGATATCATTGATGATATAAAATAATTCATCAGAAATTGTTGGAACATGATCAAGAATATCTAATATTTCTTTTGTAGCAGTACTACTTTTTTCTATAATATCTGTCACAAATCCCATTCTTGTTTGCGCACCAAAAGGCACAAGAACTCTCATGCCGATTTTTATGTCATCTTTTAGTTCATCATTGATGATGTAATCATAATGATGATTGACATTTTGATGTTTAATATCAATAATGACTTTTGCAAACATATGAATCACACTTTCTAAATATTTAATGCAAAAAAAGTAACCGAAGTTACTTTATTGTTTTTAAGATTTTATCAATATGATTACCATAAGCTAGAGCTTCGTCATATTTAAAAATCAAATTAGGTATTTTTCTTATGTTTCTTATTTTTTTAGCTAATTCCATACGAATAGTAACTTTAGATTCTTCTATAGCGTTTTTAGCTTTTTCTAAAACTTCTACTTCATCACTTAATATTGTGTAATATATAGTTGCATATGACATATCTTTAGTGACTTTAACTTCTGTTAAGTTAATGTATCCAAAGCTTTTATCTTTAACTTCAAGATTTACAATTTGTGCAAGTTCTCTTTGAATTAGACTTGCTAGTCTTTCTGTAGTAATTGACATATTTTATACCTCAATTTCTCTTAATTGTGACGCTTCTATAACATCTCCAACTTTAACGTCGTTAAAGTTTTCAATCGATAGTCCGCAATCAAAACCAGTTCTTACTTCTTTAGCATCATCTTTAAAACGTTTTAGTGAAGCAAGCTTACCTTCGTAAACAACAACACCATCTCTAATAAGTCTTACTAATGCAGCTCTTTTAATAACACCATCGGTTACCATACAACCAGCAATCGTTCCAACTTTAGAATTTTTAAATATTTCTCTAACTTCTGCTTGACCAGTTACTATTTCTTCAAATTCAGGTTCTAACATACCTTTTAATGCAGCTTCTATATCTTCTTGTATACGATAGATAATACTGTATAAACGTATTTCTACACCTTCAGTATCTGCAACTCTTTTAACTGCTGCAGTTGGTCTAACGTTAAATCCAATAACGATTGCATCTGAAGCTGAAGCTAGGGTTACATCATTTTCTGTGATTGCACCAACAGAATCTCTTACAATGTTAACATGGAATCCTTTGATGTCAATTTTTTCTAATAATCCTTTAAGTGCTTCAATTGAACCTTGTACATCACCTTTAATAATGATATTTAATTCTTTAGTTTCTGATTCTAATTGTCCAAATAATGAGTCAAGAGAGCGTTTCTTCATTTGTTTAGATTCAGTTTCTTTTTGTCTTGATTGTCTATCAGAAGCAATACTTCTAGTCATTTTTTCATCTTTAAATGCCATGAAAATATCACCAGCATAAGGCACTTCATTCAATCCAGTTACTTCTACTGGTTGAGAAGGCATTGCTTTTTTAAAACGATTTTTTAAATCATCACTCATCGTTCTAATTTTTCCATATGTGTTACCAATAACGATATAGTCACCTACATGAAGCGTACCATTTTCAATAATTAGAGTTGCTACTGCACCTCTACCTTTATCAAGGCTTGCTTCGATAACCGTACCACTTGCTAATCTTTTTGGATTTGCTTTAAATTCTTCTATTTCACTAATTAATTGAATAACATCTAATAATTCATCAATACCTATGTTTTTTAATGCTGAGATATTAACAAACGGTGTATCTCCACCCCATGCTTCAGGTACTAATCCACGTTCTGATAATTCAGTCATAACGCGATCCGGATTTGCAGATGGTCTATCAATTTTATTTACAGCTACGATAATAGGTACTTTAGCAGCTCTTGCATGATCTAATGCTTCAATTGTTTGAGGCATTACACCATCGTCAGCTCCAACGACTAAAATAACAATATCAGTTACTTTTGCACCACGTGCTCTCATTTCTGTAAAAGCAGCATGTCCTGGTGTATCAATAAACGTTATTTTTTCACCATTTTTTTCTATTTGGTAAGCACCAATATGTTGAGTGATTCCACCAGCTTCACCATCAACAACTCTTGATTTACGAATTGCATCTAATAATGTAGTTTTACCATGGTCAACGTGTCCCATAACTGTAACAATTGCAGGTCTTTTTATTAAATCTTTTGGATCGTCTACAATTTCCATTTCATCAAATCTGGTTACATCAGTAATCACTTCATCTTCAACTGAAAATCCTTCATCCAAAGCGATAACTTCAATAGTATCTTTATCTATAACTTGAGTAACAGCAGCCATAAGTCCATGGCCCATAAGCTTCTTAATCATTACTGCATTACTAACTTTTAATCCAGCAGCAACATCAGCAACGGTCATTTCTGGTCTATAGATAAAAATTTTAGGACCTTCATCTTTGGGTTTCTTTGGTGTTATTGGTCTTCTATTATCAGGTCTTTTATTATGATTGTTAAATTTTTTCTTTTTATTGTTTGTATTGTTTTGAGGCATAAAATCACTTCCTTTTCTGGTCTATCAATAATTGACTAAACCCTTTATCGGTTATACCAATTACTTTGATATCCGTTTTTCCTATAGCATTTGATAATGTTAAGGAGTCAAGATCATCTAAAACAGGTGTTTCGTATGTCTTTGCTTTATCTCTTACTTTTTTTATGGTTAATTGTGAAGCATCATTTGCTAAAACAATTGCATAAAGCTTTTTCTTTCTCAAGCTATCTATGGTCATTTCTGTTCCAATAGTTATCTTTCTTGCACGATAAGCTAATCCAATTATTTTATCCATGAACAAGTTTACTCAACTGTTCATAAATTTCATCTGGCACTGATGTTTCTAATCTTTTATCTAATGCTTTATTTTTTTTAGCTAATACTATGACATCTTGACTTAGTTTTAAATATGCGCCACGTCCAGGTGATTTACCATTTAAATCAATTGATACAACACCATCTTTAGTAGCACAGATACGAATCAATTCTTTTTTTGGCAAAACTTCTCTTGTAACAACACACGTTCTAAGCGGTGTTTTTTTTACTTTTTTCATAATTAAAACCACCTTTTATCAAACTTAATAAAGAATGCCTTCACCTTGAGCCATTGTTTCTGATTTAATATCAATACTCCAACCACAAGCTTGAACTGCAAGTTTAACATTTTGTCCTAACTTACCAATTGCAAGTGATAGTTGTGTATCTAATACAATCGCTAATGCGCTCTTTTCTTTAGGGTTGACATGTGTAACTGCAACAACTTCTGCTGGTTGAAGAGCATTTGCGATTAATTCTTTTTCATTATCGCTCCAACGGAATAAATCAATTTTTTCATCGCTTAAAGCTTTAACGATTTCTCTAATACGACTTCCGCCTTCACCAACACATGCTCCAATTGGATCAACTTTAGGATCATTTGATTTTACACCGATTTTAGAACGATCTCCTGGGTCTCTTGAGATACCCATGATTTCAATAATACCATCTTTAATTTCAGGTATATAGTTTTCTAATAAACGAATAATCAAACTTGGATGTGACCGGCTAACAAATACTTTTGGCCATTTAGTTTTCATTTCAACATCAGAAACATAAACTCTTACATGGTCTCCAACGTGAAAATGATCTTTTGGTAATGCTTCTTTTTTAGGAAGCAATGTTGTTAAATCTCTACCTATATCTAAACGATAGTGATCATCTGCAACATCAATAACTCTTGCATTAATCATTTCATGTTCAAAAGCTTTAAAATGATTGTAAAGATTTTCTTTTTGGCTAGATACTAAAGATTCATTTAGTCTAGATTTGAAATCTCTTACTGCAAAATGTCCAAAATCTTTTGGGTCAATTTTTTGTTCTAAAATATCCCCAACTTTAATTCTTGAATTAATTTTTTTAGCATCTTCTAACAACATTTGTGAATAATTTTTGTCAGCATCTATGCTTAATTCATCAACAACCAAATGTTGCATGTAAACCAAGATTTCGTTTTTGTCTTCCTTTAATTCTACGCGACATGAACGAACGTCATGTGCTTTTTTACAACCTGCGATTAATCCTTGAGTAAATGCCTCTAAAACTTGTTCTCTAAAGAGTTCTTTTTCTTCTGCAACCGCATCAATATTTTCAAAAAATACTTTACTTATCATGATATCCTCCTATACCTTTACTGAAGTACGCATATTTCTAGCTTCATCGTAATTGATATCAATTTTCCGAATGCGTCCCTTATCATTAATCTCTAATTTTATTATATCATTTTCAAATGATATGATGTATCCATTTCCTTGATATTTATTCGTTTCCAAATAAATATATTTACCTATCACCTTGAGAAGATCTTCTCTTGATTTTAATGGTCTTTCTAACCCAACTGACGACAATTCTAAAAAATAATCAGGATCTAAATCATCATCTGTAAGAAGATTCACGTATTCAAGATGTATTTTTTCTAATGTATTGATATCCATTGTTTCGGTGTCAATTAGAATTTCTACAATCTTTTCACCAAATTCTTTTTTGGTTTTTATACTATAAATTTCTAAATCATGTCTTTTTAAGATAGGTGTTAATTTTTCTCTCATTTTTTGTAAATTCATATTCGACCTCAATAAAATGAGTGGAAATCTTCATCCCACTCACATTTAGGTCTTTATTATAACATTATTTAATAATAAATACAATTTTTTAGGTCGCTTTTTTGCTTAATTAAAGATTAAAAAATAAATTGATTGCAAATGGTTTGCAAATTCTACTTTTCATGATATAATTCTATTGCAAATCATTTGCAGAAGGGGATTAATGTTATGAAAAAATTTGCTATTTATGTATTACTTTTATTATCCGCAATTTCTCTAGCATCTTGTAATAGCACTCAGGATAAACCTGATATTGTTGCAACTATGTTTACACATTATGATTTTGCAAAACAAATCGCTGGGGATAAACTCGAGGTTGCTTTACTCATCCCACTTGGAACTGATATTCATAGTTTTGAAGCCTCTAGTAAAGATATGGTTGACATCAACCAATCAAAGCTATTTTTATTTACAAGTTTAGAAATTGACCAATGGATTAAAGATCCTACTACAATTGCAGGACAAGATACCATTGTTTTAAATATGTCTGAAAGCTTTACATACGAAGAACATACTTATTTGTCTTTATCAACTCAACTCATTGAAGACGAACATGATCACGATGAAGAGTTACATTATTGGGTTGATCCACTCAATGCGCTTCAAATGATTGATTATATTTTAGAGCATATTATTGAGATAGATCCAGAAAATGAGGCTTATTATGTGGCGAATGCAACAGCTTACAAAGATGAAATATATGCGCTACATTTAGAAATGGATAGTGTCTTATCTTATGAACCCTATAAAGATTCTACTATTTACTTTGCAGGTCATAATGCTTTAAGTGCTTTTGCAGAAAGATATCATCTAAATATAGAATCATTATTTTCTGAATTTAAGCCTGATGATGATTTAACAAGTAGCGAAATTATAAATTTTTCTGACCTTGTAAAAAACGCTGATACACATTACCTTTTTATCGAAGCATTAACTGAACCTAAAGCAGCAAACGCTATTAAAGAAAGTTTAGAATCAAATGATCAATATCAATTAAATTTACTTACTCTACATACATATCACAACCTAAACCAAGCAGATTGGGAGGCAAATATTACCTATAAAGATTTGATGCAAAGAAACTTTGATCACATTAAAATCGCTTTAGGTATAACAAACTAAAATGATTGAATATAAAAATGTTGGTGTATCCTTTGGAAAATTTAATGTTTTATCAAATGTAAACTTTCATGTTGAAAAAGGCGACTTTTTTCACATCGTAGGACCTAATGGTAGTGGTAAAACTACTTTAGTTAAAACACTTGTTGGTCTTTTAAAACAAAGCGAAGGCACAATAGATATAAATACTAAAAATATGGGCTATCTTCCACAAAAACTAAATCTAAAAAACTTAATACCAATGACTGTACAAGAAGTTATTTACAGTGGTTTTAAAAAACCAAAATTATTTCCATCTAAATCAGAATGCCAATTGATAAAAGATTGGTTGAAAAAAATGGAAATAGAAGATCTTTTTGGTCATTCTATGAACTATTTATCCGGAGGACAACAACAACGTGTTTATCTCATAAGAGCACTTATAAGTGAACCTGATGTTTTAATTCTAGATGAACCTACTAGTGCACTTGATCCTTCATTTAGAGAAAAATTTTATATACTTCTTCATGAAATCCAAAGAAATAATAAAACAACTATCATTCATGTCACCCATGATTTGACGGATGCTATTAAAGAAAACTGCAAAATTATGTATGTTGATCAAACCATTAAATTCATAGGTTCCTATGAAGATTTTAATAAATTTGAACATAGGGGGCATCATCATGATTGATCTCTTACAATATGACTTTATAGTCAATGCTCTCTTTATTGGTATCACGCTTGCACTATCAGCTTCTCTATTGAGTCCCTATCTTGTTTTAAATCAACAAGCAATGATTGCAGATGGCCTAGCTCATGTCAGCTTTGCTGGATTAGTTTTAGGTGTTCTTCTTTCAAATGAAGCATTATATATCGCAATACCATTTGTAATGATTGCGTCAGTCTTAATAAAATACCTCGCATCAACAGATAAAATGAATGGTGATGCTGCTATTGGCTTAGTCGCAAGTGTTTCATTCGCTATTGGTTTGATTTTAATCAAAAAAGGATCTGGATTTAATATATCTGTTGAATCTATGTTAGTTGGTAATATATTTACCGCAACTAAAGCAGATATGATTATTTCAACTATCGTCAGTGTCTTAATATTGATATTTGTTTTATCATTTTATCGCTCTTTATTTTTAATGACTTATGATTTAAATTACGCGAAATTTTCAAAGATTAAAACTAATCTTTTAGGATATGGCTTATCTTTATTAACAGCATTTTTCATCGTAATAGGTGTTAGAACAATTGGAACTTTATTAATTTCTGCATTAGTCGTTTTCCCTTCTATTATTTCAAGTCAATGGACAAAGAGTTTTAAAATGACAATTTTATTTGGATTGATATCAAGTTTAGTTATTGTCGTTATGGGGATTTTTATTGCCCATCCATTAGAAATACCTGTTGGATCTACTATTGTTGTTTTATACACACTACTTCTCATACTAGTCATTGGTTTAAAGAAAGTCTTAAGGAGATGATATTATGCGTATGACCACACAAAGAAAAGAAATTTTATCTATATTAAATAAAGCAAGTCAGCCATTAAGTGCTGAAATGATTTATGATAACCTTCCTAAAGATACATTAAATTTATCCACAGTTTATCGTTCCCTCGATTTATTTTTTGCAGAAGGCTTACTTTCAAAAAGCTTTTTAAATCACACAGCTTATTATTATTCAAACCATAAAGACCATCATCACTATATGATTTGTGTGCATTGTCAAAAAATGTATGAAATTGATTGTCACATTCATCATTTTGCAGATGATATAGCAAATCAACACAATTTCAAAATTACACATCACGATATGACTATTTATGGATATTGTGAAAGTTGTCAAAAAGAGTTGCATATGTAAAAAAAACGGAGAAAATTTTCTCCGTTTTTTTATATATTTTTTAATTCCATTTTCTAGGATCATCATCAATTTGATCCAAAATATCTAAATCAGATTTTTTAATTTCAAAATCAACTTGTCCATTTTCAATAATTCTAGATTCATGTGTAGATTTCGGAAGTGGTAATGTGCCTTTTTCTATACAATATCTAATCAATATTTGAGCTGGTGTTTTATCATAAGCCTTTGCCATCTTAATAACTACAGGATTTTTAAGTGCATGTCCTATTGCAAGTGGTGAATAAGCTTCAATTAAAATGTTTTTATCCTTGCAATATACATCAGTTTCACTTTGATTATGTCCTACAAAAAATGCAATTTGATTAACGTGAGGCACAAAGTTTAAATGTTCAATGATATTATCAATATCAGCTGGAGAAAAGTTTGAAACTCCGATTGCTTTTATTTTTCCTGCTTTATATAATTCAATCATTGCTTTAAATGCTTCAACATTACCTTCTCTACAATCTTTTCCCATTTCATTCCATGGCCAAGGTGCATGAATTAAAAATAAATCTAAATAATCAAACTCTAATTCTTCAAGTGTTTTTTGGAACGCTTCTTTTGCACCTTCATAAGTTTTAATATGTGAATGCAATTTTGAAGTAACAAAAATTTCTTCTCTTGGAATTTTAGAATCTTTTATTGCGTGTCCTACACTTTTTTCATTTTTGTAAGCTTCCGCTGTATCAATATGTCTATATCCATTCTTAAGTGCCATAGATACTGATTCATAAGCTATTTTTCCATCAGGTACTTGCCAAGTCCCAAATCCAATCTTAGGAATCTCTACTCCATTTGATAAAACATATGTTTCAGTTAATAATTTCATATCTTTTCTCCTCCTATTTTAAATCTTCTAATTTATCAATCATTAAGTTATTAGTAATTATGAATTACACTTTTATTTTACCATAAAAGAAATTTTGTATAAATAAAAAGAAAAGAACACTAGGTGTTCTTACTTATGTTCTAGAATTTTATATTGAATGACTACACCAACTATTGCGATGATACAAAGTAGTGATCCAAAAACAATAGCAACTATATCTTTAGGTAGACTTTCTAAACCTGAGGCCAACATTTCACCGATATAGATAAATAAATAGCTATAAAGTAATCTTTTAAGTGTTTTAAATTCTTTTGGTGTGATGACTGCTATTTCATTTGAGGATCTTTTATAATATAAATATCCAAATACACCAAATAAAACTAAGACGCCTAAGATGACATAGGTATATGCAGGAAATGTATCTACAACATAAAAACTGATAATAACATTAGCTCCCATGACGAAAAATACGACAAACATTAATAATTGTATGACTAAACTTTTACGATAAGTGTTCATTTTTTACTTCTCCTTTGATATTTTTGAATTTTTTTTGTTATACTATTACTGAAGCGAGGTAAATATATGAAAAAAGCGGTTTATCCTGGAACATTCGATCCATTAACTATTGGTCACCTTGATATTATCAAACGTGCAAGTAGAATTGTTGATACTTTGCATATAGTTGTTGCTGACAATTATAAGAAGGTAGCTACGTTTTCCACTGAAGAAAGAATAGAGATGATTAACTTAGTCACTAAGGATCTTGACAATGTAGTTGTCTCATCAACAGATAACTTGGTTGTTAGATATGCTAAAGACAATGATATTGAACTTATGATCCGTGGTTTAAGAAATATTCAAGATTATGAAAATGAATATGCCCTGTATCAGTTTAACAGAAACATTAACAGAAGTATAGAAACATTAATTTTGTTTCCTTCTTCTAAAAATCATTTTGTGTCATCCTCTGCGATTAAAGAACTCATTGTTCATCATGCAGATATTTCGCCTTATGTTCCAAAAGAGATCATCAAAATGGTTCAAAATAAATTAAGACCTACTAAATAAGTTTAAGTTTTTTAAAAAAGTCGTGTAATTGATCTTCGTGAATATGAGGAGCAATATGATCGGCTTTTTCTTTTAATTCATTAAATCTTGTGTTATCCATAGCTATACCGATATCTGCTATTTCAATCATTTCGATATCATTAGCTCCATCACCAATACAAATTAATTGATAATCCTTTTCATACTTTAAGCATTGCTTGATTCCAAAAGATTTATTAACTTGAGGATAAGTGAAATCTGCTCCACCTTTGTGCCAAGGAAAAACTCTAAATTTCGGCATTTCTTTAGCAATCTCTAAAATCTCTGATTCAAGATCTGCAAACATCCATAATTGATAAACCTTATGATCTATATAAAACTTTTCATTGACAGCTGGAGGTAATCCATGGATTTCATTCATCCCAAAACCAATTCTATCATTCCAGTAGTTTACTGCTTCATCATTTATACCAACCATGCCTATGTTTAAATCATGATCTTTAACAAATGCTAGCACTTCCTTGATATCTTCATTTTTAATTGGTAAATCATAGATAATATCTTTATCTTTTAAAACATATGCACCATTAACCAATACTTTATATGTGAAATAAGGTAATACATCTTCAATGATTTCTAATTTTTTTAGTCCTCTTCCAGTTGCTAAACCTAAAACAACATCAGGATTTTTACTTAAAGTATGAAGCAATATTTTAGTTTGTGCAGGAATTTCACCTTTATCGTTATTATATATTGTATTATCTACATCAAAAAATATTATTTTTTTCATCATACACCTCAAAAATATTATAGCATAAATTGTTTTTCACTATCATTTTTTAATCTTTTATTATAAAATAGACATGTACAACTTTCGATGCTGGAGGATTTGCATATGAAAAACGAATTATTACAAACCGGGGAAATCGGCATTTTTGCATTAGGTGGACTCGGCGAAGTTGGGAAAAACATGTATATATACGAAATCGAAGACCAAATTTTTATCGTCGATTCTGGTATATTATTTCCTGATGATCATTTATTAGGTATTGATTATGTCATTCCTGATTATACATATTTAATTGAAAACCAAGATCGTATTGTTGGTCTTTTTATCACGCATGGACACGAAGATCATATTGGTAGTATCCCTTATTTATTGAAACAAGTCAACATTCCTAAGATTTATGCATCAGGAATCGCAATTGACTTAATTGAATACAAATTCATGGAACATAAAGATGTTAAACATCCGCATATTGAAGCTTACAAGAGCCATTATAAATATACCTTTAAAAATGTAGAAATCAGTTTTATTAGAATGACTCATTCAATCCCTGATATGTTTGGTATCGTCTTTAAAACAAAAGAAGGTACTTTATTCCACACCGGAGATTTTAAAGTAGATTTTACACCTGTAGGACCTCCTTGTGAATTTGATAAACTTGCTAAAATAGGTAGTGAAGGCGTTTTATGTATGATGTCTGATTCAACCAATTCAGAGCGCGATGAACTCATCATTTCTGATAGTAAAGTTGGTAAATCAATTAATGAACTTTTTACTAGAATGACTGGTAGAATCATTATTGCTACATTCGCATCAAATATGTATCGTATTCAACAAATTATAGAATCTGCTGTATTAAACAAACGTAAAGTTGCAGTATTTGGTAGATCAATGGAACGAGCAATTGAAGCAGGTATGCAAACCGGATATATAAAAGTTCCAAAAGATACATTAATTACAGGTGATCAGGTTAATAGATTAAAACCAGAACAAATATGTTTACTTGTAACTGGTTCTCAAGGTGAACCATTAGCTGCTCTAAGTAGAATTGCAAATGGAACACATCGCCAAGTTCAAGCCATGGCTGGTGATACTGTTATCTTCTCTTCTTCTCCTATTCCAGGAAATCAAGAAGGCGTTAATAGAACCATTAACAAACTATTTAGATTAGATGTCAATGTGATTACACATGGTCCACTTGCAGATACGCATACATCTGGACATGGTGCACAAAACGATTTAAAACTTATTTTAAGCCTTGTTAAGCCTAAGATGTTTATTCCAGTTCATGGAGAGCATCGTATGCTTAAACACCATAAACAACTCGCTATTGAATGCGGTGTTAATCCTAAGAATATATTGATTATGGATAACGGTGAAGTTGCAGCTGTAAATAGAGATCACATTAGATTAGCTGGTAAAGTACATTCTGGTGAAGTTTATATTGATGGTACTGGTATTGGCGATATCGGTAGTGTTGTTCTTAAAGAAAGAAAAACACTAAGTGAAGAAGGCTTATTCTCAATAGTTTTATCTATTGATTCAGATAAGAAAAAAATGGTTAACGATCCTACTATTATATCTCGTGGATTTATATATATGAGAGGTAATGAAGAATTAACTGGTCAATTAGCCAATGAAGCAAAATTAATATGTCAAAAAGAACTACAAGCTAAAGTAATCAATGAACTACATTTAAAAAACGCAGTTATTTCTCACTTAAGTGATAAAATATTTGAAATCACTCAAAGAAGACCTTTGATTATCCCAATTGTCGTTGATTTAAAAACTACATAAAAAAATAAATCCGCAATTGCGGATTTTTTTTATTTCATATATGACATAAAGGCATCAAATACATATTTAGTTACAATCGCATCATCTTTAGCATCATGTGCTTGATGTTCTTCGACATCATAATAGGTTTTAAATGCTTTAAATAAACCTAAATCGTCACGTAAGTTATAATAATCTTTATGCAATTTAAGTAAATCAATAAAATCCATATCTTCTGTTAACGCTTCTTTATCATGAAGTCTGTATGAATCATTTAATGCAGAAATATCATTTTTCCCCCATACTACTAATTTTGGATGAAATTTATCAATGACTCTTTTTAAATCTGCATAAAAAAGCTCATAATGTTTTCCATCTTCATAGAATTTTAATTCATCTAATTGCAAAAATCTTTTCGTTCTCTTAGATAAATTGGTTTGAGCACTTGGTAGTACATAATATCCATCTTGCTCAATAACACTACCTAATGATTTTGAAACAACATATCCTACTTGAATAATTTCAGGTGTAAATCCACCTGGAGAATATCCTGGCATTGTCATTTCAAAATCTATGAATAAATAATATTTATGTTTTTTTAATACAGCTTGCATATCTTTTCTTAACTTATTTAGATCATAATGAACGATATGTGGCTTTAAAGATATAACCCTATTAAAATGAGCGACTTGATAATACTTAATGCGATGAATTTTTTTTCTTTTAGGTGCTATTTCAAAATCAACTAAGACACCTACTCTTAAGTAATTATAGAAAGTCTTTGCAAGTCGATTAGATAAATAAAAACCTGTTTTTTTTCCTTCAATAATGATATAAAATATTTTTAATTCTGGATTGATATCATAGATGATTTTTGTCATTTTACAACCTCTTTCAATTGATTGATGACTTCATCAGGAAGACCTAAACCACTTAAGGTATCATGAGATGCTTCTCTAATTTCATCAATACTTTTAAAATGTGTTAATAATTTTAATTTTCTTTTTGGGCCAATACCTTTGATATCATCTAAAAAAGATTGATTGGCTACTTTATCTCTGGTTTTAACATGAAAGGCTATCGCAAATCTATGCACTTCTTCTGAAATGTTAAGTAAAAGCTGATAGAGTTCACTGTTTTTCAATAACGGATAGACTTCATTGTTATATACTAAAGCTTCAAGTTGATGTTTTTGATTCTTCTTTAACCCTGCTAATTTAATATCTAAATTCAATTGATCTAAAATCTCTTTAGCGGCGTTAATTTGCCCTTTTCCACCATCAACTAATATTAAATCTGGCATCTTTAACTGCTCAACAAGATTTTTTTGGTATCTTCTATATGTTACTTCTTTCATTGCTTGATAGTCATCATTAGTCGTTGTTTTTAAATGATATTTTCGATAACTTTTTTTATCAAAATCTTGATCTTTATAAACAATACATGCCGATATTGGTGCTGTACCAAAAAGTTGTGCGTTATCAAAAATTTCTATATGATTAATATTTTTCTCTAATATCTTAGATAAATCATCAATTGCTTTTTGTGTCTTTTCTTGTTTATGTCTATATAGCATATAGTGATGCTCTAAATCATAATCTGCATTCTTTGATGCTAGATCGACTACCTTCTTCTTATCTCCTCTTTGAGGGATCAAAGCTTTTTTAGAAAAAAGCGGTTCTAAGTCTTCTAAATCAAATCTAGAACTAAAAATTAATTCATCAGGAATATAAGTTTCATAATATTGTTGAAGATAACTTAATAAAGTTTCTTTATATTCTCCAACATAAGAAAAAACTACTTGTTCATGATCTACTATTTTGCCTTGTCTCATTTTCAATATTTCGATTGCGATATCATCTTGATTATATGCAAAACTAATTGCATCTCTATCTTTGAAATCATTAAGATTTATGATTTGTTTTTCAGTGGTTGATTCTATATGGTTAATCATATCTCTAAATTCAATGGCTTTTTCAAATTGCATTAAAGTAGAAGCTTGTTCCATTTGAACTTTTAGTTTATCTACAACTTCTTTTGTATCACCTTTTAAGAATTTAACAACATCATTGATATTGTCTTTGTAATCTACTTTAAATTCACAGGGTCCAAGACATTGTCCAATATGGTAATAAAGACATACTTTCTTAGGCATTGTATCACATTTTCTTAAAGGATAGATTCTATTTAATAATCTAACCGTTTCTCTTGCAGCATAGACATTTGGATATGGACCAAAAATTCTTCCTTTTGGCTTTTTTTTACGAACAACTGTAAGCTTTGGATGTTCTTCTTGTGTGAGTTCTATATATGGATATGTTTTATCATCCATAAGTCTAATGTTATATTTAGGTAAATATTGTTTGATTAGATTGATTTCTAAAATAAGTGATTCTCTCTCACTATTAGTTAATACATAAGAAAAATCCACGATTTCTAAAACTAATCGTGTTGTTTTCTCGTTATGAGCACCTGTAAAGTAAGATTTCACTCTATTTTTAAGATTTTTTGCTTTCCCAACATAAATGACTTGATCACTTTTATTTTTCATCAAATAACAGCCAGGTTCAGTTGGACATAAATTTAATTTTGCTTTTAGATTCAAAAAAATCACCACTATTATTTTAACATAAATTTTATATCAATACACATAGAAAAGAAAAAGCGAGAAACTCGCTTTTACGATTCAAACTCTATTTTAACTTTACCATCTAATATTTCTTCAAGTCCGATGCCAATACTTTTAACACATTGCGCATTATCTACAACTAAACTTTCATCTTCAATGATTCTAGCTACACGACTTGCAGCATATACTAATTTGTATTTTGAATCAATTTTTTCTAAAAGTTTATCAATCGATGGATATCTCATACCGTCTTTATTCTTTTGCATTATATTATTCTCCTATCATCTTTAAATAATTATGAATAGTTCTTGCGGTCTTAGCATGCTCTGCACGTATAATCGCCATGACTCTATCTGCAGCATTATTTACTTCATCATTAACAACAATGTAATCATATTTATGAGCAAGCAAAAACTCTGATTCTGCTTTTGCCATTCTTTGTTGGACAACTTCTAAAGCTTCTGTCCCTCTATTTTTTAATCGATCATATAGCGCTTTTTTCCCTGGTGGAACCAAGAAAATAAATACAGCATCTTTCATTTGTTTACGAACTTGTAAAGCACCTTCAACTTCAATTTCTAAAACAACTTCTTTTCCTTTATCCAGTTGTTCTTCTATTTTATCTTTTGGTGTACCATAATATTGGCCTACAAATTCTGCCCATTCTAAAAACCTGTTTTCTTTAATGCGTTTTAAAAACTCTTCTTTTGAAACAAAATAATAGTCAACGCCATCAATTTCTCCATCTCTTGGTGCTCTAGTTGTCATTGAAACTGAGTAAACTAAGTCATGATTAGGCATTTGAAACAAAGCTTTTCTAACTGTACCTTTACCGACGCCAGAAGGCCCAGAAAGGACAACTAACAATCCACGTTCATTGAGTTTCATAAGCGCCTCCTTGTTTCATATTACCCTTTATTATATATGATATAATGCCTTAAGTAAAGACAAAGCAAAGACTTTATTCAAAAAGAACGTTTTCAATTGATTATTTAATGTTAAAATAGATTAGAGGTGTCATATGATCATAGATGGTGTATTTATTAAATATTTGATAAAGGAACTTAATATAAATTTAGAAAAGTCACGATTAGAAAAAATATATTTATCTAGCGAGACAACTTTTGTTATGCAATTTTATCATCAAGGAAAAAAACATAAATGTGTAATTGATTTAAACCCAAGTACTTTTTCTGCATATATAACACAAAAACCTTTAACATCAACAACAAATTCTCAATTTTTAATGACTCTTAAAAAACAATTAGAAGGTGGAATTCTTAATTCTATAACACAATATTTAACTGATAGAGTCTTAATATTTGATTTTACACTTTTTGATTTTATTGATGGCCCAGTAAATAAGTCATTAATTTTCGAAGCGATGGGCAAACATTCCAATCTTCTTCTTGTTAAAAATGATGTCTTGGTCGACACTTATAAAAAAATGTTTTTTGAAACAGGTAGACAATTAATCCCTGGTGCAAACTTTGAATTCTTCCCAACTGATAAAAAAGTTTTTGATCATATTGACTATAACACACTTGATAATCCTAAAATGCTAACTAAATCTTATATGGGCATATCTTTAAAACTTGCAAGCTTTCTATTTGAAAAGCAATTACAAATTTCTGATTTAGTTTTAAACCCCACTAAAGACATAACCTTAAATAATGGCTACTTCATGGATATCTTTCCTAGTGATCATGAAAAGAAGACTTATGAAACTTTATCTGACTTATTAGATGACCAAAAAATTGTAAATAAACAATTTAGACAATCATATCATCTATTTATAGAAAAACACTTAAAAAAACTTTTAAATAAAAAGGAACAATTAGAAAAAGCTCTTAATGACTCTAAAGAACAGTTGAAAAATAAAGATAAGGCAGATTATATTTATCAAAGTCAAATAGATTTACATACAAAACAATCGACTCTTGAAATATATGGTATGACAATTGTATTAGACTCTCAAAAAACTTTAAATGAAAATGCACAAAAGTTTTATAAATCATATCATAAAGCTAAACGTGGACTCGTCCATATCAGTCAACAAATTAAACAAAATAATATACTAATTGATCTCTTTGAATCTTTTAAAACATATATAGATATCGCATCAGAAAAGGATATTAAAGATATCGAAAATGAACTAATCCCCTATGGATATAAAGCTAAAAAACAAAACATAAATAAGAAACAAAAACATACACCTAATATATTGACTGTAAAAGATGATCAAGCTACTTACTTAGTTGGTAAAAATAATATACAAAATGAATATGTAACACATGAACTAGCTAGATCTGAAGATTATTTTTTCCATGTTAGAGGAGCTCCAGGTAGTCATGTGATTGTTAAAACAAATAACTTAAATGAGTTTGTTATTAGAAAAGCTTCTATGTTAGCAGCTTATTATTCAAGTTTAAAGCTTTCTTCTAGTATTCCAGTTGACTATACACTAGTTAAATATATTAAAAAGATTCCAAGAGTACCTGGCTACAAAGTACTTATTAAAAACCAAAAAACTATGTTTATCGATATTGATCAAGAAAAAATAGAAACTTATATAAAATAATTATAATTTTTTATTATATAATTTTTAAATAAACTTGTGCATATGAGTTGAATATGCACAAGTTTTGATGTAATATAAACTTATAAATTAGGAGGTATTAACTATGAAATTCGAATTACCAAAATTAAATTATGCATATGATGCATTAGAACCATTTATCGATGCTAGAACTATGGAAATCCATTATACAAAGCATCATCAAGGCTATACTAACAAATTAAATGCGGCTTTAGAAAAATATCCAGAATTAGACACACCACTTGAAAAACTATTAGCTGATTTAACACTAGTACCACAAGACATTAGAGGTGCAGTACAAAATAATGGTGGTGGATTTTTTAATCACAGATTATTCTGGACAATCTTAAAAGTAAACAATGGTCAAAAACCAAGTGGAGCTCTAGCTAAGGCTATTGATGAAGCATTTGGATCATTTGATGCATTTAAAGAAACTTTCGCAAATGCAGCAGCAACTCGTTTTGGTAGTGGATGGGCTTGGCTTATCGTTACAGAAGATGGCTTAAAAGTTGTCTCTACACCAAATCAAGATACACCACTTGCTCAAGGAACACCGGTTTTAGCTTTAGACGTATGGGAACATGCTTATTACTTAAATTATCAAAACCGTCGTCCTGATTATATTTCTGCATTCTTCAATGTAGTAAATTGGGATAAAGTAGCAACTTTATATAAAGAAGCTCTATAAAATTTAAATTTTATAAAAATAAAACCAGTCGATTGACTGGTTTTTTTATATTTTATTTTGAACCTTCTAGTTGTGATACATCTGTAATAACGACTTCTTTAGGCTCATTGGATTCCCCAATTTTTTCAATTGTATATTTAAAAACAATTGGACCAACAATTTCAAAGAATAGAATACCAGCTAAAACAACTGTTTTAATGAAAATTGCTTGCTCTGCAGGGAATATTGATGAAACGGCAACTAACATACCAATTTCAACCCCACCTTGAGAAAGTAAACAAAACCCTGTATTATTTTTAACAACTTTTGGTGACTTAGCCATAACAGCACCTAAATAAGCACCACCAATTTTACCAATACTTCTAAAAACTATATAAAGAACTGCAACTAAACCTGCGCTTTTTAAAACAGATAATGATAATTGTGCTCCTGCAAGTGTAAAGAATACAATGATTAATGGTCCACTAAAGTTTGATAATGCAGCACCTTGAATTTCAAATGGTTCTTTTTTAATAAAGTTTGTAAATACCATACCAATCATCATAGGTGTTAAAATCATTGATAAGCTATATGTATGTGCAATATAAACTGCAATTAAAACACTAGATAATGAAAATACTAGATATGCAATATATTTGTCTCTTTTTGGAAGTTTATAAACAAAGAATTTTGATATTGCGCCTAATACTAGTCCAAATACTGAACCTACTGCAATAGATAAGAACACTTCAATTAACGGTTCTATTAACGCATTTTCTAAACTTAAATTCCCATTACCAATAGTTGCTACTGCAATAGAGGTGAATAATCCAAAGATAATAACCCCAAACATATCATCAATACCAACAACTGGAATAACAGTATCTGTAACAGGACCTTTAGCTCGTAATTTTTTAACGATAACCATGATTGGTGCTGGTGCAGTTGCTGTTGCAATTGCTGAAAGCGTAAGAGCTAACCATAATCTACCATCAATTAAGTAAATAAATAAAAACACGATTAATGCTGTAGCCAATGCTTGAACAGATGTAATTGTTAAAATTGATTTCCCGCTTTTTTTAACCTTTGGTATCCATAATTCAGTACCAATTTGATATGCAATAATACCTAATACAAAATTAGTTATGATATCAAAACTATTAACTGCTTCAACCCCAACAATATTAAATACAGAAGGTCCTAATAAAACCCCTGCAATAATGTACCCTGTAATTTCTGGAATTTTTATTAATTCAGCAAGTTTCCCAAAAACAAATCCTGCTAATAAAGTAATCGCTAAATAAAATAAAAATATGTAAATATCAACCATGTAAACTTCATCTCCTTTAATGATGTGCTATAAATGCATGTGCTAGGTCTATAACCCCTATTATTATACTCTTCTAACATAAAAATTCAAGTGAAAGTCAATTTTTATTAAATAAAAACGATTTCAAAAAAAAAGGAAGCAATTGCTTCCTTAAATAGGTTGTGTTTCTATGATGGCAAAATCTCCATCATCTCTTCTATAAACAACATTAGTCTTTCTAGTTTCGCGATCTAGAAACACATAAAAGCCGTGTCCTGATAATTCCATTGCTGAAATAGCTTCTTGTGCTGTCATTGGTTGTAAATCAATTTTTTTATTTTTAACAAGCTGAGCTGCTAAAATATCTTTTTCTAATTGCTCAGCATCAAATTCGTTTGAATAAGCTTGTCTGATTCCTTCTTTTTCCAGATGATTTTTAAGTTTATCTTTATATCTTCTTATTTGTGAAACTAACTTATCATTTGCTCTATCGATTGCTGAATACATATCTTTATCAGAAACCTCAGCTCTTACGATAGTCTTTTTCGCAAATACATTTACTTCAACTTTGTGATGATCTTTGTATACTTTACATACAACTCTGATCTCATCAACTACTTCTGGACCAAAAAAGGATATTACTTTAGTAAATCTTTTTTCAGCGTAATCTTTAATTGCATTTGTTGGAACGAATCCATTTTTTCCTAAAATTTCGAATTTCATAGTCATTCTCCTTTTATTCTATTTTATCATATAGTGTCAAGAAATATATGTCACCAAGCTTTATGGAGTCATATAAATTCAATAATTCTTCATTTAAATAATCATCAATTAGTAAAATATGTGTATGAAAGTTATGCATAAAATCTATGATATATGGTTTATAAAAAGACATATGTGCTAAGGGTGAGATATCATCACTAGTTTGTATAAGGCTCTGCCATATCATGACACCTCCTTTAATTGGAATCATACTTCGTTTTGGTATTAAAGGATATTTTTGATAACATAACTCACAAATATGATGTCTATTGATTTTAAAAATGTTAAAAAGATGTTTTCTAGTTGTTATTTTTTTCTTACATATCTCACAAAACATAACAAGCCCTCCTAAACAATGTTAGTTGGGCTTTGTCTGTTTTACTTTTTATATGCTTCTACAATTTTATCTATAAGTTGATTTGGTACTTCATCATATCTAACAAACTCACGTGAGAAAGAACCTGACCCTTGAGTTAAAGCTTTTAAATCAATTGCGTAAGATACGATTTCAGCTTCTGGAACT
The DNA here is from genome assembly GCF_016865445.1 of Mariniplasma anaerobium. Lineage (GTDB taxonomy): Bacteria > Bacillota_I > Bacilli_A > Acholeplasmatales > Acholeplasmataceae > Mariniplasma > Mariniplasma anaerobium. Next base: position 1,337,735 of record NZ_AP024412.1, read on the forward strand.
TCCGCTACAACAACTTGGAATCCTTCAACTTGGTTCATACCAATTACATGACCTCTACGTTTACTCATATCGCCCATTACATCACCAACGTATTGGTCTTTAACTGTAACTTCGACTTTGACTATTGGTTCTAAAATAGTTGGTTGGCAAGTTTTAACTGCATCTTTGAAAGCTAGAGAAGCTGCAAGTTTAAATGAAAGTTCATTTGAGTCTACTGGATGGTAAGATCCATCAAATAAAGTCGCTTTAATATTAATCACAGGGAATCCTGCTAAAGGACCATGTTCAAATGTTTCAATTAACCCTTTTTCAACAGCTGGGTAGTAATTACGAGGAACTGCACCACCAAATACTTCTTCTTTAAATACGAATAATTCTTTAGATGGTTCAAAACGGATTTTAACATGACCAAATTGACCAGCGCCGCCTGATTGTTTCTTATGTTTACCTTCTGCTTCAACTTGCTTTTTAATTGTTTCTCTATATACGATTTTTTGATCTTGAACATCAACTTCAACTTTAAACATATTTTTCATACGTTCTAAAACATAGTTTAAGTGGGTCATTCCTTGACCACCTAATAAAAGTTGTGCTGTTTCTTTATTTCTTAATATTTCAAAGGTTGGATCTTCGATATTGATTCTATGAAGTGCCATTGAAATTTTATCTTCATCATTTTTATTTTTTGGATGTACTGCAATATAAATAACTGGTGTTGGTTGTTTAACAGGTTCATACATGATTTCATTTTTTGGATCAGATAATGTAAATCCTGTTTCAATACCATCCATTTTTGCAATTGCACACATATCGCCAGCATGGAAAGTTGTTTGTTCAATAAGATTCTTTCCACTAATTGCTGATAGATTTGAAATCTTTTTTTGTTGTTGTGTATTTGGTATCACAATTTCTTGTCCAGAGGTTAAAATACCTGAATTAATTTTAACTAAATTAACTGTGCCTAAGAAAGGATCAACAACTGTTTTGTAAACATATGCTGAAAATGGTTCATCATCATGTGTTAAACGTGTTACTTCTTCTTTAGTTTTTTGATCTATAGCAGTCAAAGGTGCTAATTCATCTGGTGCAGGTAAATAATCAATTAACATATTTAATAATGTTTCAATACCAATTGTTTTTGTAGCACTACCTACAATTACAGGTGTTAGTTCGCCTTCAATAACACTCTTATGTAGTGTTTGTTTGATTTTTTCATCAGGAATTTCTTCGCCTGATAAATAAAGTTCTAATAATTCTTCTGATGTTTCAGCAACACTTTCTATGATTAGATTATGTAGTTCATCAATTTTAGGTCTTTTTTCTTCCCAAATTTCTGCATCTTTACATACATCACCATCATAAATTCTTGCATTCATATCAACAACATTTACGAAACCTTCAAAATTTTCTTCATGACCAATTGGCCATGCAAATGGTACAGCTTTTTTACCAAGTTTTTCTCTTATTTCTTCTAATACTTTTTCGAACTTGACATTTTCTTTATCCATTTTGTTAATAAAAAGTATTGCAGGTATATGACGTTTTCTTACTTCATTCCAAACGCGTTCAGTACCAACTTCAACACCTTTTGATGCATCGATTAATATAATTGCGCCTTTAACAACTTCTAATGCTTGATTTAAATCTCCTACAAATTCATCGCTGCCTGGTACGTCTAAGAAATTAAGTTTGTAGTTTTTCCATTCTGCTGGAATTAAACTCAAAGAAAGACTAGTTTGTTTATTTTGTTCTTCAACTAAATAATCAGAAACAGTGTTTTTTCTTTCAACTTCTCCCTTTTTTTCGATACCGCCAGAAACAAATAATAATGATTCTGACATGCTTGTTTTTCCAGTTCCCTGGTGTCCTAAGATGGCTATGTTGCGAATCTCTTTGGTGGTATACTCCTTCATCCTTTACCTCCTGTAATCGTTTTCAGTTTCTATACTTTTATTATAGCATAAAAAATAACAAGAATATAGATGTTATACATGAAATCTAAAATTTAACATAATCATCAAGTAGTGATATAATAAAGATGGTGAAATTATGAATAAAAATGCAATTAAACTCATTGAGTGGTACCAAAAAGAAATATCTCCAAACAGTAATCACAAGTGTAGACACACCCCTACTTGTAGTGCTTATGCAAAAACTTCTTATGAACGCTTTAATTTTTTTAAAGCTTCTTTTTTGACTACAAAAAGAGTGCTTACTTGTAATCCTTTGTTTAAACCTAAATATGATCCAGTTCCTGAAAAAAAAGTGAAAAAGAAATCTCTCAAAAAGAATATAGAAAATAAAAGTGAATAGATTTTATTCACTTTTTTTATGCTTATATAAAAAAATAAACTGCATTCAATGCAGTTTATTATTCTAATGATTGTTTCTTATCTTGTTGGCTCTTTATCATTTTTTGTCTAATAAATGCCTCGCGTTCTTTTTCTTCTAAAACCTCTGAAATATATTTAATATTTGCTTGAAATCTTGGAATAACGACATTTTCTAATGCATTAGCTCTTTTTTGTGCTTTTCTAATTGCATTAGCTAATCTATACGTCGCGTTATCAATTTCCGCTAATTTTACAGTTAAATCCCGAACCTTTTGGAACATTTTATATGCATAGTCAAACTTTGTATTTGTAGCTCCAATACCATAAGTGACTTTAACTGGTGTAGACACGTGAGTTACTTTAGGAATTTCCACACCCATCACTGATCGATAAGTGACACTTAATCCTGAATCAATTGGTATCGATTTTGCAATATCAGAAACAATACCCAAAGTAATATTAGCTTCTTGTAGTGCTCTATAAGCTTTGGCAAATGTATCAGAAATCTCATTTCTCAATAATTTGACATCATCTAATAAAGTCATCATTTCACGAATTAATATATTTCTTTTTCTATCCATGAGTTCATAACCTTTTTTAGCTAATTCATTAGACTTTTGAATTGTCATCAAATTCCCTTTGGTAGGAAAAACTTGATTATTCATGTCTCTCATCTCCCTTAAGCTCATTAATGATTGGCTTAGTTACGATGTTAAATCTCTCAACTGCTTTTTCATGATGGTAAAATTTATCTAAAACTTTTTCATCTACACGATGAAGTTCATCTTTTGGAAGCACGGATAGTAAATCCCATCCTAAATCAAGAGTATCAATGATATCTCTATTGGTTTCAAATCCTTGATCTAAAAAATGTTTTTCAAACAATTTTCCAAATTCAATATATTTTCTATCTACTGGACTCAATTCATCTTCACCAATAACTGATGCAAGACTTCTTGCGTCTTGAACTTGTGCATATGATGCAAAAAGTTGATTACTTACTGATGAATGGTCATCTCTTGTATACCCATCACCAATACCGTCTTTCATAAGTCTCGATAATGAAGGTAGAATACCAACAGGAGGATAAATACCAACTTGTCCTAATTCTCTACTTAATACGATTTGACCTTCTGTAATATATCCAGTTAAATCTGGAATAGGATGTGTGATATCATCATTAGGCATTGTTAAAATAGGAATTTGTGTAACTGATCCTTTAGCACTTTTTACAATACCCGCACGTTCATATAATGATGCAAGATCTGAATATAAATATCCTGGATAGCCCTTACGACCTGGAATTTCACCTTTAGAAGAAGAAAATTCTCTTAAGGCTTCACAATATGATGTCATATCTGTAAGTATGGTTAAAACATGCATATCATGTTTAAAAGCTAAATATTCAGCTGCAGTTAAAGCAAATCTTGGTGTTAATGTTCTTTCAATGATTGGTTCATTTGAAAGATTTAAAAACATCACAACTTTGTGCATAACACCAGCTTCTTCAAATTGTCTTTTGAAATAGTCGGCAACATCATTTTTAACACCCATAGCAGCAAATACAATACAAAAATTATCACCTTGATCTTCAGCAATCTTCGCTTGCTTAACAATTTGTACAGCTAATTCATTATGTGGCATACCAGAACCTGAAAAAATAGGTAATTTTTGTCCACGAATTAAAGTTGTTAATGCATCGATAGATGAAATACCTGTTTGAATAAAGTTTCTTGGATAAACTCTTGCTACAGGGTTAAGCGGATGTCCGTTTATATTTCTGGTTTCGTCAATATAAACCTCACCTAATCCATCAATTGGTTTACCTGAACCATTAAATATTCTACCTAAAATTTCTTTAGATAATGACATTTCAACAGGATGTCCAGAGAATTTAGTTTTTGTGTTTGTTAGTGAGATATTTTGCGTTCCTTGAAATACTTGAATCGCAACTCTTTTCCCTTCAATTTGGACAACACGTCCAAATCTAGATGGTTGATCGGGCAACTTGATTTCTACCATTTCTTCAAATCCAACGCCTTCAACATCATCTAAAAAGATTAAGGGACCTTTGATCTCATCTAATCCTATATATTGGAGATTCATGATTTCCCTCCTATTTTATACGTTTTATCGTACGATCTATTGATTTATAATATTGATCAAATTGATCGAGTTGATCATTTGGTACATCATATTTCATTTTTATGACTTGATCAAAAATACTAGTTTCTAATAATAAATTAAGTGATTTACCTTCTTCAATATAGTGCTTAGCTTTATCATATAAATATAAAATAACAGCCATCATTAAATTTTGTTTCTCTAATGGTACATATGTATCATCTTTATGAAAGGCATTTTGTTGTAAAAAGCCATAACGAATCACTTTACCAATTTCAATAATAAGTTTTTGATCATCAGGTAATATATCTGCACCAATAAGTTTAGCAATTTCTAACAATTTATTTTCTTCAGCTAACACAGCCATGATTTCTTTTCTATTAGTTAAAAATGATAATCCAACATTTTGATCATACCATTTAGTTAAATCTAAGACATACTCAGAATAGCTTGTATTCCAATTGATAGCTGCATAATGTCTTGCATAAGCTAATTGCTTATCTAATGCCCAAAAGCTTCTTACAAAGCGTTTTGTGTTCTGTGTGACAGGTTCTGAAAAATCTCCGCCTTGTGGAGATACAGCTCCAATAATAGTTACTGAACTTTCTGCATGATTTAACGTTTCCATATATCCAGCTCTCTCATAAAACTGAGCAATACGAGATGGAAGATATGCAGGAAATCCTTCTTCAGCTGGCATCTCTTCTAAGCGCCCACTGATTTCACGAAGAGCTTCGGCCCATCTTGATGTAGAATCCGCCATCACTGCAACATGATATCCCATATCACGATAATACTCTGCAATGGTAACACCTGTATATATACTTGCTTCACGAGCCGCAACTGGCATATTTGATGTATTTGCGATTAATACAGTTCTATCTAGTAAAAGTTTATTTGTACGTGGATCAATTAATTCACCAAATTCTTCTAAAACTTGTGTCATTTCATTTCCACGTTCACCACAACCAACATAAATAATAATATCAGCATCACACCATTTTGCAAATTGATGTTGCATCATAGTTTTTCCAGTTCCAAATCCACCTGGTACAGCAGCTGTTCCACCTTTAGCAATCGGAAAAAGTGTGTCAATAACACGTTGACCACTAATTAAAGGTTTAGAGATAGGTAGTCTTTGAAAAACAGGTCTAGCTGTTTTAATTGGCCATTTCTGTGTAAGATTTAATTCGTAAACATTTCCGTGTGTATCCTCTGTTTTAACGATACAATCAAACAATGTATAAGTTCCACTCTTTTTAACTTCAATGACTCTTCCATCAAATCCTTTAGGGACCATAAGTCTATGCTCTATCATATCAGTTTCTTGAATAGTCGCATAAATCTGCCCGAATTTAAGAAGGTCATCTTTTTTAACAGTAATTTTGACATCCCATTTTTTAGTTTTATCAAGTGGTTCAACATCACTACCTGTAGGTATATAGATACCTTCTTCTTTAGCGATTTCTTTTAAAGGGCGTTCAATCCCATCAAAAATATTCGTTAATAAACCAGGTCCTAATAACGCAGATATTGGCTCTCCTGTAGGATATACAGGTTCACCAGGTACAATACCAGTGGTTACTTCATAAACCTGAATGGTTGTTTTTTCTTTGCTAATTGAAATAACTTCACCTAAAAGTTTTTGTTTTCCAACATAAACCATTTCAAGCATATGAAAATCAACAGCATTTTTAACGGTAACAACAGGACCGTTAATCGAGTAAATTTGATTTTTAGTCATGGCTACCTCCTAAGTTCTAATGAAAAGTTTAGAGTTCTTAAAGAACCATTCTTTTCTCTCTTTGAGATTAGTATCAATCGTTTCATCAATTTCAACTTTATCTGATGGTATTTCAACAATAAAACCACCAATACGAATATCATGTGAAACTTTAATTTCATATGATGATGTCATGGTTTTTTTGATAACATCTGTTATTCTTTGATCAATTTTAGATATGTTAAAAATAACTTTTTTATTTTTAACGTAATCATTGATTTCTTTGATTTTTTTATTCATCAAATTATCATAATCTTTAGTTTGAATAAAATCTCCAAGTTCTAATAAAACACTTTGAAAAACCATATTAATCATAAACGATCTCTCTTTAATAAGTTTTCCATCAAATCCAACACCAATTTTATTTATCTGATCTTGATATTCTATTTGAAGTTCTCTTAGTTCTTTATTTAATTGTAAATTCTTTTTTACCATTAAGTTATCTTTGATTTTTTTCATTTCTTTTGCATATAAATAATCGATTTCTTTTCTGAGTGCACTTAATTTTACATCTGCTTCTTTATTTATTGCTTTTTCAAAGTAACGGTAAAGCTGGTCTTCATTGTAATATGCCAATATCCTCACCTCACAGCTTGACGCCAATAGCTTCACTAATGTATCGGTCAATCTCTTCTCCGATATTAGCACCACCATGTCTGTCTGGTATTTCAACAATAAGTTGTCTTGATTGAGTAAGTTTTAATTCTGAAATAACATTAGGTGCAAGATTCACAAGTTTAGTCGTCACTAAAATAACTGCAATAGAAGGATCTTCTAATGCATCTTCAAGTGCAAGTAAAAATTCTTTTCTTTCATGAACGATAACACCATCAATGCCCACTAATCTCATACCTACAAGACTATCTACATTGTCACTAAGTAAGAAAAATTTCATTAAAATCCTTCTTTCGATTAACCTAAATTATTAATAATTAAAATTGATATAAGTAGTCCATAAATTGCAACCCCTTCACCAAGTGCAACAAAGATAAGTGATTTACCAAAGTTCTTTTCATTTTCAGAAAATGCACCAATTGCTGCTGGAGCTGCGGCTGCTACTGCAATACCTGCACCAAGAGCTGACATACCTGTAGCCAGTGCTGCACTTAAGAATCCAAGACCTTGAGCAAATGTTCCAACAATAGATACTGGATCACCTTCTGCTGCATAGATTTGTGGACTAATAAACATTTGTAGGACAAATACACCTACAATAACTGTAAAAAATCCTGCAATATGAGTTAACAATCTTCTTTTTGCAGACTGAACTGTTACCTTACCTCTAAATACTTTAATTAAAGGTAGAGTAATCAAAACTACTAATAATAATGGTAATAAGACTTCTATTAAACTTAAATACATTTTTATATTCCTCCAGATTTATAAATTTAAAGCGTTGAACGCAACGCCGTTACCTTCGTAATAGCGAGAAAACATTTCATAAAACTCAAGTCTCAAGACTTGAATACCTACAATCATACCTTCTAAGCCCATAACAAATATGTTACCAAAAATTAAGACCAATATACTTCCTGATCCACCAACCATTGTCATCAGACTTGTTACAACTAACATCATCCCTGCATGTACAAGCAAGAATCCACCAACACGTAAAAATGATAAGGTGTTTGTAATATAAGATAAAACAATTTCAAATAATTCAAAGAATCCTTCTACAAAGAATCCACCAAAACCATTTGGAAACAATTTGTGCCCTCGAAATCTTCTCTCAAGTGGTTCTTTAAAGAAAATAAGAACCAATGGAATTCCAAGAAACAACAAAATCGTAAATATATTAAATACTTGAATTTGCAATCCAAATTGGAGTGCTACTCCAACAAGAATAAATCCATATAATAATAGTCCTGCAAAACCATTATGAGATGCAATAACTTCTGCATATCGTTTCTTCTTCAAAAGTGTAAAAATATTTAATATCATCGAGACAACAATCAAGAATGCTCCAAAACCAATTGCAATAATAAGTAGCGTCATTGTAAATTCTGAATCCATGACATGCACCGGTTTTTCAGCAAATCCTATTGCCCTATAAAGCGGATTTAAGAGTTCTTCATTGCCAAAAACTGATCCATAGATAAGTCCAAATACCGCTGAAGACAATCCAATTCTAATGCCTACTGCTCCTAGTTGCATGCCTTTATATTTATAAGCTAGCCAACCAATGAGTGCTAAGACTAGACCTTGTCCTAAATCTCCAAACATCATTCCAAATAATATGGAATATGTAATTGCAACAAATGGAGTTGGATCAATATCTTTATAACCTGGCAATCCATACATTTCTACAAACATTCCAAATGGTTTAGAAAACCAACCATTTTTTAGTTTTGTAGGTGGTGTAATTCTTTTATCGCTATCTGCATCCTGAATTTCAATGTCTATATCATCTTTAATATCAGAAAATGCAGCTTGGACTTTATCAACATTATGCTCTTCAGTAAAACCTGAAATAGTGAATTTATCACCAAGTCCAACAACATATTTTTTAGCTTCAAAACTACGATTTAAGAATAATAACTCGCTTTTAATACACGCTAAACGATTGCTACATCCACATGTAATATCATACATATCAGCTTTATATTGATCAATCATTTTTTGTGCTTGTTTAATTTCTTCTTCTAATGCAGCAATTGCATCTTTTGGTTTACCATGTACAAAGTCAGGAATGTGAATACGTTCAAAGAATAATGAAGAGAATATATTATCCACTTCTCGTTTATATTCATCAGTCGTATAATACATACACCAACTATTATTTGCATCATGATTAAAAGATTTAAATACAAAAGGTCTAGATTGGAAAAATCTTAATTTTTCTACACTATCATTAGGTAATCGACCAAATCGAATTGAAATAAATTCACAAGCGAATAAATCATCTAATGGAATATCTAAACTCTCTATATTATGAACTTGTATTAATGCATCATTGTATTTTCTAATAAAATCCTGCAACTCTTTAATATGATCAACTTCAGTATTTAATCTTTCTTTGATTTCTGTCATGTAGTCATACATTTCATTAAAATTATAATTATAATCTTTTAACTCAATGTTTGGAAGATTTAATTCATATTTCTTCTCGATTTCATCTAAATCTTGAAGTAAGGGTTGACAAGGGTTTTCTGCAACAAATGAAGTTGAACCATGTACTCTTTCAACAATTTCGCTAGCTAATACTGGATGAAAATCCTTAAGATCTACGAACCTTGTTAAAACAGAATCTAAATTTGTTGTATTAGAAGTGATATCTACAAGTTTTATTTTTGCTATAGCCATCTTTTTCCTCCTAATAAATTAACATTTGTTTCATTTCAATTTCACTAACTTGATATCTAATACCTTCAATAATGTTAGTTATGTTTTCTATTTCTATTTCAGCAAGTGTTATAAAAGCTGTATAAATTTTTGGTACTTCAGTTGAAAAATACATAAATTTCTTAGCTAAGTCATATCTGATTTGTCCAGCATAATATTCAATATAAACGTAATCTTTATCATTTTTAAACAATTGATATTCCGAATTTGCTAGATATCCTAAAATCTTATCAGGATCTTTTAAAGCAATCATTTCATCAATTCTCTTTTCATTGATTCTACTATGTTTTCTTACCAATACACTTTTGATTGTAACTGGGTCTGAATGATAAAATTTCTTTAAACGATATATTTTAATAATATTTGACAATTCTATTCTTGTTTGGAATATTGCTTCTAAATCTTTTTTTAATTTCCCTTTATAATTATTTTCAATACGCATAAATGCTTGATCATAATAATAAGATTCTAAAGCATGTTCAATATCTAAATATCGAATATTATCTTTATTTTTAGTGTAATAGGGAACTAAAATATTTTCATAAGGTGTCCCTTTAAGTGCTTCAATGAGTGCTTCAAAGCTTTCTACTTTAAGTATTTTTTTAATATCTATCTCTGAATGCGTATCAAAAAAATAAGGTATTTTCCCTTTATTGTCTTCAATTTCATCAGAAATAAAAGTTCTGATTACTGATAAAATAATTTCATTTTCTTGTTTCACAATATTTAGTTCATAATATTCAGCATCTTTTGAATAAACTGATTTCATCAATTTTAAAATATTATCAAATGCATTTTTCTTTATTAAGGCTTCTAAATTACCTCTATGAATAGCATTCTCTGAAACATCTTTTAAAATATCTTGATAGTGGGGGTGTTTCTTTAAAAATGCTACTAAGTCAGATACACTATGATATTTAATTAGTTTTTCATAATCAGATGGTTTTAGAAACTGTCCATACATTGATTTTGCTTTTGATATAAGTGCATTATTAGACCAAGAACTCATCTTCTCACCCTCTTATTATGGTTTTATACAAGCCTCATAAATATCTTTAATCCAACTATCTCTATTTTCTTTATATTGTTTTTGAATATCTTTTAGTGTTTTATCATATGTATTTTTTTCTTTTTCTTGACGCGCTTTAATTTCTTCTTGATAAGAAGTTTTTCTTTCGTCTAAGATTTTTTTATTATCTTGATCATATGATTTTTGTAGTTTAACAGTTTCAGTTTTAAGGCGTTCATCAAGATGATCTTTTTCTTTTTTTAGTTCATCTATTTTTATTCTAGCCTCTTTATCTAACTGAATTGTATTTTTAATGATTGAACCTTGCATCATCTCACCTCTTTTAGATACTTAAATGTAGTTATATTATACAAAAATTAGTAAGCTCTAGCAAACCATACGGTTTGAATAGCTTTTTCTCCAGTTACTGGACAAATTTTAGTAATAAGTTTTTGTTCAAATGGAATAACTCTAGCAGTAGCAGTTGTATCTGCTTTTATTTGTAATTCTGCTTCTTCACCAGAGATACTCATCGCAACATATCCACCTTTTTTAATAAGTTCTTTAAATTCATCATAGGTAGATGCTTCATATGTATTTTTATTTACATGATCTAATGCATTTTGATACATTTTTTCATGCATATCTTTTAAGATATCTTTCATATTTGAAGCTACATCTTCAACTTGATATGCTGTCTTTTCTCTGTTGTGTCTAGTTACAACTACAACTTCATTTCTTTCTAAATCACGTGGCCCTATTTCTATACGTATAGGAACACCTTTCATTTCATATTCACTAAACTTCCATCCTGGAGATTTATTTGAATCATCTATTTTAACTCTATATCCCAAGTCTTTTAAACTTGTATATAAAGTTTCTGTTGCTTGTTTAACACTTTCTTTTTTCCCTTGAATAGGAATAATTATGATTTGTGTAGGCGCAATATAAGGAGGTAAAACTAGTCCTTCATTATCACCGTGTACCATAATAACTGCACCTATAAGTCTGGTTGATACTCCCCAAGATGTTTGATATGCAAATTGGAATTTATTTCTTTCGTCTTGGAATTTGATATCAAAGGCTTTAGAAAACTCTTGTCCAAAATAATGTGTTGTACCTGATTGTAGCGCTTGTCCATCATGCATAAGTGCTTCTATAGAATACGTTTCTACTGCTCCAGCAAATTTTTCTTTTTCCGTTTTTCTACCTGTAACAAAAGGAATTGCTAATAGTTCTTTTCCTAAATCAGTATATATGTCTAACATATCTAAAGTTTCTTTTCTAGCTTCTTCTTCAGTTTGATGAACAGTATGACCTTCTTGCCATAAAAATTCTTTTCCACGCAAAAATGGACGGGTTGTTTTTTCCCATCTGACTACTGAACACCATTGATTATATTTTTTAGGTAAATCTCTATAAGAATTAATTATTTTTTGGTAATGTGTGCAAAATAGTGTTTCTGATGTTGGTCTAATGATAAGTCTTTCACTTAATTCTTCAACACCGGTTGTTGTGATCATCGCAGTCTCAGGTGCAAACCCTTCTACATGATCTTTTTCTTTTTGAAACAAAGATTCTGGTATAACCAAAGGCATATAAACATTTTCATGTCCAGTTTCTTTGAACTTTTGATCCAAATACTTTTGGATACCTTCCCATATTGCATAGCCATATGGTCTATATATAATAAAACCTTTGACATCACTATAGTCCATCAATTCTGCTTTTAAGCATAAATCTGTATACCATTGTGCGAAATCTTCATCTCTTGACGTTACATTTTCTACTAATTTATTTTGATTCATATAATCACCCTACTATTGATTTTTTAGTTTTGATATAATACTTAATACGATAAACATGAACACTCCAAATATAATAAACGATGGTAGCACAAACATAATTCTACCCATTGTGAAATTTCCTAAAAAAATAAAAAGTACAACAAACCCAAATATGAAAAATAAAATTGAAGCATTTGAAATCACATTGATTTTAGTATTTAGTTTATTTTTATTTGGTTTTTTATATTTTTGATCTTTATATATTGAGCGTTCTTTAAAATAATCTTCATCGTCTCTAATTTCTTCAGCTTTATCTAATTCATCCCAGAATTTATCATATTCTGCAAAAGGATCTTTAACTTCTCTTTTGTTATTTTCCATCTTTTTTAACTAAAATTGTTTTTCCATCAACAAAGTCAATTTTCCGCTCCTTATATAAGTGACCTATAGCACGCTTAAATGCTTTTTTACTCATATCAAAAGTTTGTCTTATGTCTTCAGGAGAACTATTGGAGTCTAAATCTAAATCACCATGTCTAATTAAAGTAGATAAAACTATATTAGCATCATCAAATATTCTAACTTCTTTTTGTTCTATTAAAGATCCAGTAATACCTTTATCTGATATAAACGTTACATTGATTTTTGCCTCTTGACCTAATCTATAAGTGCCTTGATACATAGATTCATGAACAAATACTAAATGACCTTCTTCTGATAAGAAATTAAGTCCATATCGTCCAATGTTTTGTAGATATGCTACTACTTCATCTTTTACTTTAAGTTCTTCTTTTGGTTCTAATATAATATCTGCTCTAGTTGCGAGTTTTGCAACCATTTTACCCTTGATATGTAGAACAACATAAATCTTGTCGCCAATAATGGGCCACAAGGCAGTATTAAACGGTAAATCATCTTGAGACAATAAAACATCTTTAGATATACCCATATCCAGAAAGACTCCTAAATCAGGATGAACATCTTTAACTGTTAAAAAAGCTGGTTTATTTACTGTAATATAAGGGACCTTAAGTGTAGCTGCTACACGTCCTTTATGGTCTAAATATAAAAATGCATCAACTAAATCCCCTGGATTTAATGGTTGGTGCAAACTTTCATTAAAATGAAGAAATACTTCATCTTGTTCACTTGTTAGCATATACCCGATATCAGTCTTTCTATCGACCGTTAATTTTTGATTCTCACCTATTATTATTGACATTTTATCACCTGTTCTTATTTTAACATAAATCTATGTAAAAATCACATAGAAAAGAGTGCAATTAAGCACTCAAATATCTAACTCTTTTAAGACTTCTTCATATCGTTTTATAAGTAGGTCTTTAAAGAAATTTGTTAATGGGGTTAAATCTTTTTCTATTTTAAACTTTTCTAGTTTTGCTATATATGTTTCACGTGATTCTAGTGGAATGGAAATCGGTAGGAAATCCTCTTTAATTAAGAAGTAATTTAAAACCAATTTAGCTAATCTACCATTTGCATCTACAAATGGATGAATTTTTGCAATACTTGCATGTGCATATGTTGCTTTTTCTAACGGATTACCTTTAAATTGCTCTAAATTTCTAAAGAATTTAGCCATGCGATCGTATACTTTAATATGATCTGGTGGCTGATGGGCTGCACCAAATATATTAATATTTACATTTCTGTAGCAACCGCCTTGGAATATGCCTTCTACTAAAATTTCGTGGATATCTTTTAATTTTTCTTCATCAAATACTTTAGTGCTTTTTGCTTCGTTTTTAACGAATTCATAAGCTTTAAGATGATTCAATATTTCTTTTTGTTCTCTTTCGCTATACTCCAGTAAAGCTTTTGATTGGCTTAAACGTTTTACATCTTCATAAGGGATCCTATTTTCTCCCATGCCAACCGCATCATAAGTATATGTCAATTTGAACTTGTCTTCTACCTCAAGCAAATGCTTTTCATCGCATTCTTTTATGACATTACTTAGATGTTTTCGCTCTACCTCTAATATATCTTTCTCCATACTATCAACGCTCCCATCTTTGAATTTATTATATCATAAAAACGCTAACATAAACAACCGCAGAAAAAAAAACACTTTTTCACAAAGTGTTTTCATTTTTGACAAATCTTTTCAAAAATAATTGTGTTCTAATTTCTTTAGGTTTTTCAAATATTTGCTCTGGTGTCCCTATTTCTGCAATGACACCTTGGTCCATAAAAACAACTCTATCTGATACCTCTTTTGCAAAGCTCATTTCATGTGTAACAATCACCATAGTCATACCTTCTAGAGCTAATGCTTTAATAACTTCTAACACTTCTCCAACCATTTCAGGATCAAGAGCACTTGTAGGTTCATCAAAAAGCATAATTTTGGGATTCATGGTTAATGCTCTTGCGATAGCAACTCTTTGTTTTTGTCCACCTGAAAGCTCTGTTACAGGATGATTGGCAAAAGCTAGCATATCAACTTTTTCTAAAAAATGATAGGCGTTTTTAGTTGCTTCTTCTTTTGATAAACCAAGAAGTTTGATAGGCGCTAATGTACAATTGTCTAAAACTGATTTATTATTAAACAAATTAAAAGATTGAAAAACCATACCCATTCTCATTCTCAAATGATCAATATCAGTCTTTGAGTCCATTAAATCATCACCTAAAAAATAGATGTGCCCATCATCTGGTTCATTTAAAAGATTTAAACATCTAAGTAACGTTGTTTTACCAGAACCAGAAGATCCAATAATGGTAACAACTTCCTTTTCATGTATATCTAAATTGATGCCAGTTAAAACAAGTTGATCACCAAATCTTTTATGAATATTTTGTATGCTTAATATTGTATCAGACATGTGCTTCAACCTTTCTTACTGCAGGTTTTCTATTTTCCAAATAATGAACCACCTTACTTGTAATATAAGTTAAGGTTAAATACATTAAAGCTGCAATAAAAAATCCTTCGGTTGTTCTATAATTAGGTGCTGTGGCAAGCTGAGTAGCTCTAAATAGCTCTGTAACACCTATAACTGATAAAACTGCAGTATCCTTTAAGTTCACGATAAACTCGTTACCTATAGCAGGTAGTGAGTTTTTAATCGCTTGTGGTAAAACAATAAGAAACATCGCTTTTCTTCTTGAAAATCCAAGTGATCTTGCTGCTTCCATTTGCCCTTTATCAATACCATTAATCCCACTTCTTATCACTTCAGCAATATATGCAGTTGTATTAAGTGTAACAACGGTTAGTCCAGCAACTAAAGGTGTCCACCAAGATAATCTAAATCTTGAGATACCATAATAAAATATCATAGCCTGTACAATCATTGGTGTGCCTCTAAAGACAGTTATATATATATTTGTAAATATATGCCCTAATTTTTTAGAGATTTTTTGTATGATATGATCTCGTCTTTTATCTATTTCTTCTGTTCTAATTACTGTTAAAAATAATGATAAAATAAATCCTCCAACAGTTCCAACAATAGATAATAAAAGTGTGTAGTAAATGCCTTTAAAGAAAAATGGGGCATAGGTTTCTATCAAATACCATACAGTTTGAAAAAACTGATCTCTACCAGGCAGAGTTGCATAAATCACGCTTGTGGTTGACGCGTAAGTGCAGCTTCCATATATCCATTTCTAGTTTCGGTTGAAATACCAGCTAAGATATCATTAATTAAAGCTAACAAAGTTACATCTTCTTGTCTTAGAGCAACTGCAACAGCTACATCTGCATCACTGACAGTAAATCCATTACCTTCTGTAAAAGAAATATATGTGAATTGATCAGGATTAGATTGAACAACACCTTGTGCAACAGGAAGTTCTGCAACAAATCCATCTGCAGCTTGATTAGTTAATGAAGTTGTTAACGTTGGATAATCATTTAATGCATCTAAATGCGTAACATTATTGATTTGATCAATCAAATCATCTTGAAGTGTTCCTAATTGTGCAACAATTCTAGCTCCATCAAAATCTGATAATGAAGTAGCATTACTATAATTCCCATCTGTATTGACAACAATAACTTGTTCACTTCTATAATATTCATCTGTAAAATTTACAGTTTGAGCTCTTTCAGCTGTTGGTGACATACCTGCAATAATTAAATCAATCTCACCTGATAATAATGCTGGAATTAATCCATCCCATTCAATAGCTTTAACAACTAACTCAAGACCTAATGCATCTGCAATCTCACCAGCCATAACAACATCAAATCCATCGACATACATATTAGATTGACCATCTAATTTTACAGTAAAATCATTTTGTGTTGGTGTAGCCCAATTAAATGGTGCATATGCAGCTTCTAAACCAACAACAATCTCAGTTTGGGTTTCAACATCAAACTCACTTGTTTTCCCACAACTAGCTAACCCTAAAACAAACACAAACAATAATACACTTAAAAAAATTCTTTTCATACTCTTTTCCTCTTTTCTTTGTTTTTTAAACAAAAAAAGCACCCAAGAGGACACTTACCATAATAAAATATTATTTTACTAGCGCCTCTACTGTTTAGTAGGAGTGTTATAAGTATTTCCTATAACCCCACAAGATCTTATGCCTAAGATTTTGTTCGGCGATGATTACCTTTCCAATTCTTCATAGTCTGCCGACTCTAAATTGTACTCATTTACATCGCTACCTCTGTAATGCTCTTAAATTGTATGAATTTATTGTAACATAGGAATTAAGTATGTCAAATGTAAAACGTTTTCACTAAATAAAAAAAGAAGAGGGAATTCATCTTGTGAATTCCCTTTTACTACCTAGATAATGTTTAAAATTATACTTTATTAACGTTTGCCGCTTGTGGTCCACGGTCGCCGTCTTTAACTTCAAATTCTACTTGGTCGCCTTCTGCTAACGTTTTGTAACCTTCAGTTTGAATTGCTGAAAAGTGTACAAAAATGTCTTTGTTATCTTCTGATGAGATAAATCCATATCCCTTATCAGAGTCAAACCATTTTACAGTGCCTTTCATATACGATACTCCTTTATTTAGATCTAACAACTTAATGTCTATTTATATTATACACGATAATTTATAGAATACAAGGTTTTAGCTGATTTATTTATACAAAAATAAAAAATTATTTTTATCCTACAACTACTTATTTCACTTTAGTAGTTAACGCCTTTACAGACTGATTTTAAGCGTGAAATAAGTATAAATGCTAATATTAAAAGCACTAAAATAGATACATAAATATATGTAGTTTTACCTAAAATATCTAAAATAGATCCTGAGATTAATGTCGATAAGATTGCACCAATACCATAAGCAGTAAATACCAATCCATAGATTTTAGAGTAATGGTTTATATCAAAATATTTTTTAATCATTGATGGCATTATGGATAACCAAGCTCCTAGATTAAACCAGAAAAGACCATAGGTTAAAGCGAAAAAATAAAAATTTGATCCTTGATTGAATATACCGATACCTGCAGCTAAACCAATTAGAACTAAACTTGCAATTGAGGGTTTTATAATGTCATATTTATCAATCAAGTATCCAAACATAGGTCTTGCTATTCCATTACATAATGCAAATATAGAAATAGACAACATTACAAACTTACTATCAAATCCATAATAATTAACACCGACTTGATAAGATAGTCCTATCATCATCAATCCTATAGCTGTTGTGATTGTAAATAATCCATAAATAATCCAAAAATTTTGATTGATAACTAATGAAGGTTTATTATTTTTACTTTCAATTAAAGTTTCCTCATTAATTTTAAAAAATAAAGATAACGGAACTTGCGTTATTAAAAAAATGATGGATAGGATTAAAAATGTTGTATTTAAATTATATATCGATAGAAATAACTTCCCTAAAGGTGCTGTTATCAAAGGAGATAATCCAAAGCCTAATAAAATAATGCCTGTATACAATCCACTTCTCTTTGGAAAGTATCGCTGCATGATATAAACAGGAATACCATAAACCATACCAACACCAATTCCAATTAACATACCATATGATAAAGTGAAAATGATAAAATTATGAGTTACAGAAGAAACAAAAAAACCCAAGACAATCATCATCGAACCTAAAAAAACGATTTGTCTTAGATTTTTATTATTGATATATCTACCTGTAACCATCATTGCTAAAGCATAAAAGCTTAAAGATAGCATATACGGTAGTCCGCTTAATAGAGTATTGACTTGATATATTTCTTTAATGTCTGTTCTAAATATACTATATGCATAAACTGTACCCATAAGTAGCATCATATAGAAACTGATTAAAATGATAAATGTTAGTTTTCTTTTTGTCATGTGATCACCAATAATAGTTTGAATATCAAATATTTATCAGTATAGCACATTTATTTATACTTCACAAATCAAAAGACTGCTTATATTTATCTTTTTATTTAGGCAAATTGACTTTGATACAATTCATTATAGAATCCTTTAGCATCTAATAAAGCTTGATGTGTGCCTTGTTCAACTATGTTGCCATCTTTAACCACTAAAATTAAATCAGCATTTTTAATCGTTGATAGACGATGGGCGATAACAAACGTAGTTTTATTTTTCATAAGAGCTAACATCGCTTTTTGAATTTGAACTTCTGTATGTGTATCCACATTAGAAGTTGCTTCATCTAAAATAAGCATTTTTGTTTTTGATAACATAGCTCTAGCAATAACTAATAATTGTTTTTGTCCTTTTGAAATATTTAAACCCTCATCAGTAAGGATCGTATCATATCCGTCAGGTAGATGTTTGATAAATGCATGAATATGGGCTTTCTTAGCAGCTTCTTCAACTTCCAGACGGCTAATCTTATCGTTTCCATAAGCAATATTATCAAAAACAGTTCCATGGAAAATCCATGTGTCTTGCAAGACCATAGAAAATGTTCTTCTTAAACTTGCTCTTGTAATCATTTTAGTATCTATGCCATCTAATAAAATTTGCCCTTGTTCGATTTCATAAAATCTCATCAAAAGATTTACTAGCGTAGTCTTCCCTGCACCTGTAGGTCCAACAATTGCAATTACTTTACCTTGATCAGTTTTTAATGAAACATCTTTTAAAACCAATTCATTTTCTAAATATCCGAAAGAAACGTCTCTTAGTTCAATTATGCCTTTGACATCTTTTACTTCAACAGCATCAACATCATCTACAATTTCTTCTTCTTCATCTAAAACTCTAAAGACTCTTTCAGCTGCAGCAAGTGCACTTTGGATATCAGCAATAATATTACTCATCTGATTAATTGGACCGGAGAATCTTCTTGAATAAAGGGTAAAACTTGTAAGATTACCCAAAGATAGAGATCCTAGGAAATAAAGAATACCACCAAATACACCAACTAAAGCTACAGATAAATTTGAAACAAAACCTATAGATGGTCCTACTGAAGATGCATAATATCCAGCTTGATAAGCTGCATCTGTAGTTTTTTGATTTATACTTTCAAATCTTTTTAATACGTTTTCTTCTTGAACATATGATTGAATGGTTCTTTGCCCTGTAATCATTTCTTCAGCAAACCCATTTAATTCTCCAAGTGCTTGATTTCTAATTCTAAATTTCTTTTTCACTATCTTTGATAAAACTCTAGTAATAATAATTGATATAGGTAGAGTAATAACAAATACTAAGACTAATATCGGTGACATAATTAACATCATGATAAAAGAAAGTATGACGGTAATTGAACTTGTAAGTATATTGACTACGTCAGTTGCTAGTGATGTATTGATTGTATCAATATCATAGCTCATCTTAGAGATTACATCTCCAATTTGATTTTTATCAAAATAGGATATTTTAACTCTATTTAATTTTTCAAATAAGTCACTTCTCATTTTATAAACAACAGATTGAGATATTTTTACCATCACGATTGCTAACAAGTAATTTAAAAGAGCTGCAACACCATAAAATATAATCATAAGTCCTGCAAATAAGAAGACCTTCTCAAAATCTACACCATCAGTCATTGCATCAACAGTTCTACCTGTTAAAAATGGACCAATTAAAGATAATACATTCGCAACTATAGTTAAAAAGATTGCAACAAACAATTTAGTTTTATAAAAATATAAGTAATCCCAAAGTCGTCTTAAGACATATTTTTTATGTTTTGCTTTGTCAGAGCCATCATTTCTACCACGACTTACTTTTCCTGCATACATCATAGGGCATCACCGCCTTGCTGATACTCTGCTATTTCTTGATATAAAGCTGAGGTTTTCATAAGTTGCTCATGTGTCCCTTGATCAATTATTTTTCCTTCATCAATTAATAAGATTAAATCTGAATCTTTAATACTACTTATTCTTTGTGCGATGATAATCATCGTTGTATCTTTTAATTCCTGTTTTAAAGAATTTCTCATGTTTAAGTCTGTTTGATAGTCAAGCGCAGATGATGCATCATCTAAAACCATAATATCAGGTCTACCTGCAACAGCTCTTGCAACTAAAACTCTTTGCTTTTGACCACCAGATAAATTCATGCCTTTTTGAGCCATAAGAGTTTCATACTGATCTTCTTTATCATAAATAAAATCAGCTTGAGCTATTTGGGTTGCAACTTCAATATCTTTATTTGTAATATGTTCTCTATTAAATTGGATATTTCCAAAAATACTGTCTGCAAATATTAGATCATTTTGGAAAACAACACCAATTCTTTTTCTATGTTCATTTTGTTTTAAATCTCTAATATCAGTACCATATATTTTAATTGATCCTTGACTTGGATCATAAAATCTCATTAAAAGATTAATAATCGTTGTTTTCCCAGAGCCCGTTGCTCCTATAATACCTAAGGTTTGTCCTTTGTTTAATTTAAATGAAATATTTTCTAAATTACTTTCTTTAAGATTATATGAAAAATGGATGTTATCAAATTGGATATGAGGTTTTTGTATATCTTCCTTATATGCTTTATACCCATCTTTAATATCATTTGGCATATTAATCACTTCAAAAATACGTTCACCTGAAGCACTTGCTCTAGAAGAAAGCACAAATACTCTAGTAATACTCATCATCGCATTTAAAATGATTGTGAAATAGGTTACAAATGCGATAATTTGACCTTTTTCAGTAACTCCAAGACCAACTCTATATGCACCAAATACTAAAACGATAACTAATCCTAAGTTCATAACTGCTCTCATCATTGGATTAATTTTGGACATCGTAATAGTTGCTTTTAATTCAGCGTCTACAGTATCTTTATTTGCGCCATCAAATCTATTTATTTCATGCGCATTCATAGATAGGGCTCTTACAACTCTAGCTCCTACAATATATTCTCTTAGGGTTCTAATTAAAACATCTACTTTTTTTTGCGTCTTTTTATAAAGCGGTACACCTTTTTTAGATGTGAAATATACAATAAATAAAATAAGAGGTAACATCGCAATCATAACTAATGTTAAAATCGGATCTAACAATAAAGACATTAAAATACCACCAAATAATAAAACAGGAGCTCTAACACCTAGTCTTTGCATAACTGCAGTTGCTCTATAAACATTATAGGTATCTGTTGTCATTCTTGATATAAGTGATGGTCTAGTTAACTGATCGACTTGATGAGCTGATAAATTTTCTATTTTTTCAAATAAATCATGTCTCAATTTTTGAGCAGCTAATGCTGCAATAAGTTCAGCTCTTCTATTTGCAGCTACATTAAAATAAAGACCTAAAAAAGCAATAACAACCATAGTTAGACCTGCTAGATATAGCGGTAAAAGTGATGGATTTGTCTGTAATTTCAAATCTGGAATGATAACATCAATCATATAAGCTATAATCCAAGGCAAAAAAAGGTCAGCCAATGCAGCGATTGACTTCATTGTTAAACTTACCGATAATTGTCGTTTGTATGGCATTAATAATTTTAGTATTATTTTCATGAAAAAACCAGACCTTCCATCATTATAATATATCACATTTTAAGGTATATTTATATAACCAATCAAAAAAAAGAAACACATTTACTGTGTTTCTACTTTTAAATATCCTTTAATATCTAAATTAAAATCTTTAACTTCTGCTATAGTATCTTGCTTAATATCAATGATTTTACATCCGCGTTCTACAATATCTTGTTTAAATGCTATATGACCTTTTACTTGGTTCATATCCAAAATAATAAAGACTCCAGTGTCCGTTCCAATACCATCAAAAAAGCCATCTCCACCTTCAGTTCTCATCGCATAAAACTTAATAGAATCAATGGTAAGTTCATGAAATTTATTCATATCTTTATAAAATAATTCCCATAGCTTTTCTATAAAGTCGTTTCCTTCTTTATTTTTTATAATTAAGTAAGCAGGATCTCCTACATAATATCTACCTTTAGATAATGTATGTGTCATTTTCATTCTCCTTTATCATTTGAATAATAGGTGCATATTGAAAACTAACGGGTTCATCTGGATTCAATAAGTCACCTATGGTTTTATTCTCCCATATTAAATGAACAAATTCAGGTTTATCTATAAATGGATTTCTATTGCCTTGAGCCTCATATATCGCTTGATTTCTTTGTTGTTCAAATGCATCTACTGGATCTTGTTTATGCCATTTTAGTAAAAGATTTAGTTGTCCCATTCTAGCACCAGCAGGTGTGTAATGATCACTTTCATCTAATAGAGCATCTAAATCATCAGTTAATATCAATTGATCATACATAACTGCCATGTATAAAATGATTCTAGCAACATCACCCTTATGGTCATCTCCTGGATAAAAGCCACCATCATCTGTGGTTGTATACTCACCACTACCAGCTGAATAAAAGCGATCGGATCGACTACTATTAACGCCAGGTGTACATGCTCTTAAATTATGTAGATCAGATGCAATCGTTCTATTACTCTCATTAACACGATCAAGTCCCAATCTTGAATTCGGCCAAACATGCTCTCTATTCCAACTAACACCCTCATCCCAAATCGTTGGAACTAATGTTGAATCATAAACATTATAAATTTTAGAACTATCAGTTAAAGATAGATCAGAGATAGCTAAAAAATCTTTTGCTTCAGCATAACTTGCTCTCTCTAAATCTTGATTAATAATATCATGTAGTTCATTTTTTAAATTATTTCCTATTAAATCGTTTGTTCCATCATAATAATCTTGATTTGAAACATACGTATAATAATAATAACCATCAGAATTTTGATCGACGCTATAGTTAGCATTTTCGGCAGTATCAATTAAACCATAAGCATAATATCCTATTGCTATGATGATGACTAGGATTATGTATAGAAAACTTTTTTGCTTCTTTGCCACAGATCTTCTTTTTGCCATATATATTCTCCTTGTTCTATATTTAAAATTGACTTTTAATAAACATTCATTTATAATTTTATTACGTGCATCTATAGCCCCCATAGTTTAGTGGTAAAACGCAGCAATGGTAATGCTGAAATACAAGTTCGATTCTCGTTGGGGGCACCATTATTATTATTTAACAAGCGATATATCGCTTTTTTTTATTTCCTCTTCATCATTTACACTTAAATCAACTAATGATTCATAAAGTTTGAATTCTAATGGCTTATGTAGAGTTTCCATATCTTCATATATATCCATAATAGGTGCAAATATCCATGATTGTTCTGCAGGATAATTCTTTTTATCATCTAAAAATTCTTGATCATATTGGATATGTATGACATGTTTTGTCTTTTTATTAAAATAAACTTTAATCCGTTCGTTAATCTTTGTTCCTTGTCTCTTCTCAATTTGTTCTAATAATTGATAAGCTTTTTCAACATTTCCTAAAAAATAATGATATAAACATATATCGTATAATGCAATTAATCCATGTTCTACTCTTGCAAAGGAGGCTAGAGGTACTTTGTTAAGTTTTAAATCAATATCTAAATCTGGTTTCATTTGTTCATAAATGATACCTTCTAAGTACGTCATTAATAGAGTCATATAAAATGCATCTCTTTTTATATCATTTTCTTTTATCAAGATTTTTGATTTTTCCCACATAAAAGTAGAGTATTTGCGCTCTTTTAATCCGAATGAAAGATATTGGTTTAATTGTACAAATCTGAAAATAGGATCTGTTTTTATTTTCTCATAAGCAACAAAGTCACCATAAAACATTTGATTTGATAATTTAAATGTATAAATATAAAGTGTGCTTAATAAAATAACATATAAAGTGAATAATGTCATAAATCCTATCCATTGTGAATTTGTACTCAATATATAAGTTAAAATAAATGTTAGTATTGTAATTACTAAAAATGAGATTGTAACAATAGGTGCTGCAATTAAAGCTTTAGAAAATTTAACTGAAATATCTTGATAAGTCTCTTCATCTTCAATTGGATCCATATCAGGAACAACCAACCCTCCAAATAAGACCCATAATTTAGGTTTAATTGTAAATCTCCATCCCTTTTTAGTCTTATAAAAAACAAAAATGGTTAAGTATATTGCGCGTAGTTTAATCTTTTGAAAATAAAACGCAAAGAAATGGCCAAGCTCATGAAGTGTTAACGTCAGATAAAATGCAAATATCAAATATACAAACCATGACCACCAAGAAATAGTTTTTAAACCTAAAGTGAATTTAAGCCAAAGTCCTGAATAAACTAAAAGCACAAAAATAACACCTATAAAAAAAGAAAATATTAAAAAATATATACCTTTATGTTTCTTCATCTTGTTCACCTTTTTCAGTATTAAAAATATGTAATAATGCTTGACAGTCTATAAAATATTTGCTATTATAATAGAGCACGAAGACGTGGGCGTCGTATAATGGTTATTACACGTGCTTGCCAAGCATGAAATGGGGGTCCGATTCCCCTCGCCCGCTCCAATATAAGTGCTAAACTATGCAAATCGCATAGTTTTTTTTATGCAATTTCTTGGTTCAAAGCTTTTACCAAATAGATAGATATCCAAATCATTAATATAAATCCAAACCATCCATATACCCAATAAGATAGTAAATTAAATCCTATACGATCAAATACGAGATCAATTAAGAAAAATGGAATATGGATCACATAGCTAAGCATCATTAAATAAAGACCTACTTTAGAATTTAAAGCTATAAACACAAGCATTAAAAATAAAGCAACAAATGCATATTCATATCCATATCTGAAATATAAATAAAGACTAAGCAAAATAACTAATAAATCCATATGGATATTTATATTTTGCTTTTCCTCATTTAATACATATGACAAAATCATGAGCAGTAAATATATACTAAACACTGTTCCAATAACATCAAGTAAAGTTATATCTTGCAAAAAGTTTAATGTATTCAATCGAAATGATAAAACAAATGATACAAAGTTATATATATATCTACCAAATAAGGCAACTAGTAAGACTATATAGCCTCCTAAAAGCTTTTTTTCACTAAATAGATAGATAACTGCTAATCCAATTAAAAGTCTTGGTAGTACAGCTATAACGATATTAAATCCATATTCATCCGTGATGATTCCAATCATAGAAAACATGAAAAGGATAATCATGACAATCCATTGAATTTGAATAGGTATTTTGTTTTTTAATGATTTTAAAAAAAACATAAGGCCACCTACTTTTTAAACTTAACTATATTTTAACATGATAAGGAATTAAAAAAAACCTAATTCATAAAGAATTAGGCTTTAAATTTTTTTTATTTCTTATTGAGTTCTCCAATGATTCCTTTTACCGCTCCATAAATTAAATAGAAAGCAAATAATGAGAATAAATAATAACTTATTGGAATACTTAATACATTTTGATTTAGTATTCTAAACAAGAAATCAAATGGTACGTCTGCTACTCCAGCTAATAAGAATAGAATGGTTGCTAATGGAAGCCCAAACAATAGAGATATTGCTGGTAATAACAATTTAGCAATTGATAAATAGATGCCACCTCTTAAATAAAAGAATACACCTACCATGATACCTGTAAATAATAAATCTTTTCTAGTTACTTTAGCTTTAGGTTTGTTTGTGAAAAATAAAGATACAACCATTAAAAGCAAATATAGAAAAGCGATAATTTGAATGAATGATTCTCCATCTAATGGAATTGCAAATCCAAATGGTTTAAATCTTAACGATAACAAACTATTTACAAAATTAGTTCCTACTGTTAAGAAGAATCCTACAAACAATGCAAAATGAGCTGCAAACTCTTTTTTCTTAAGTTGTAAATATACAATTCCTGTAAGAATAATCGCAAGTGGCACTATGGCTTCAAGAGTTGGTAAAATCGTTCCGTAATTTCCAAAAATAGAGAATACAACATAGCCTACTATAATAACAAATATAATAAGTCTAGCCAATTCATTTATTTTCGAAGTTAATCCTTTAATAAAATTCATATATACTATTTCCTTTCAAGTCATTTATGTTAATTATACTAAAAATATATAAAAAATAAAGTTTAATGCTATTTAAAAAAATTGGGATGATCTTCGTAAAATTGTAAGTTTACATTTAATAAGGATTCAAGCTCTAATAAGACTTGATATAAAACAGCTCTACTCTCAAATTCTTCTCTTGTTTTAGGTAGTTCTGATAATCTATATTTTTCAAGTAAATCATTTATGATATCAATATATTTTATGCTGTTATTATACAAACCGACATCAAAACTCAAATCTTTAATAAAATCTGATATTTCGATAGCATTTTGATGAACACATATCATTTTTGATGCTTGATCATACATATGCTTCATAAACGTTGCTTGTGTTTTTCTCATATATGCATATGAAAGATAGCTTTGATTGTTTTGGAATAAAAGATCTTTATCAATTAATTCGACATAGTGAATAACCTTTTTTAATTCTTTTTCTAAATTCGCATAATGATTATTGTATGTCTCAGCATATAATGGATCTTTGATTAAAAAAGATAACATTAATAAATGATCTCTAATGAACTGATCGATCATATGCGTATATTTAATAAGTTCTGATTCTCCTTGAGAAGGATAAAGTGTATTAAATATCGTTGCGGTTCCTATAGAGATAAGTACTAATAATGATTCTTCTATAATAAATGAAAATGAAAACTCACCAAAAATTAATAAATGTGTAACAATAACTAATGCAGGAACTATGCCTTCTGCAATATTTAACTTCCATGATGAAAAACTAAAGATGAAAACGACTACAATAAATACCCAAAATTCATATCCAAATATAACAAATAATAAAATGGATAAAAACATACCGAAAAACACATCAACGATACGTCTAAATGCGATGATGAGTGAATCTCTTTTTGTTAATTGAATTGATAATAATGCTAAAACGCCACCAGTTAACCAATATTCAAGGCCGATCCATCTAGAAATAAGTCCTGCAATAACAGTTACTAAGGTCATTTTTACAGCTGTATGAAATATTCTCATTTAATTACCTTTTGTTCATATTCTTGTATTGTTCATAATACAAGTGAATATCTGATAAATCAAAAGGTTTTTCTTTTGCTTTTATACGTTCAACTAATAAATCAATTTGATCTTGAATAATCCCTTGAATATCATCTGGATAACACATCTTATCTGAATGCATATCATATTCTTTTTCATCTAGTATAATATATGATCCATCAGGAAAGACCTTAACATCTAAATCATAATCGATATATTTAATTGCTTCCCCATCATATAGATAAGGACTTGATAAATTACAATAAAAATATACACCATCTTTTTTTAACATACCAATAATATTGAACCATAAATCATTATAGAAATAACAAATAGCTGGTTCTTTAGTATGCCAGCTTCTTCCATCGTGTTCAATAACTCTTGTTCGATGATGTCCAGTAACTAAAACATGTTGATTTTCTTCTAAGATTACAGTTTTTTTCCATATCCTATGTAACCTTTTATTATGCTTGTAACTATGTATAGGTACATGCATGCCTGTTGATAATTTCATAAAACCACCTCAAATGTTGTTTTTATTATATCATTTATTTGATTTTTTAATGAGTAAAATGAAACCTAGAAATGAGATACGTGATTTTACCATTTATTTTCAACACGCTCTGCGAACCCAATCATATCTTTTATTTCTATCTTTTTATTTTCAATTTCAAAATATCCTGAAAAATATCCAAATACTTGATGTTGATCAGATTTTAATATTATCGCATTTGTATATGAATTTCTATCTAATATAGGTTTAAAATCAAGATGAATTTTTTTATCTTTTGATGAGAATTTCCATGGTTTTAAGTAATCATAAGTATCATTGGTTTTAGGTATATCAAAAATTACATCATCAAGCTTATAGGTCTTATCATCAAAAAACAGCATATTTTCACTAGCTTTCGAAGTATCTCCAAAACCATAACCCAAATTAAATCCAATTTTATGACTATCCATAGTTCCTGATAGACTAGCCCAATACCAAGTGTTATGATATGTCCATGATCCTCTACCCCAATCAAGAACCCCATAACAATCATTAAAATCAAATACTTCCCTACCTAAAGAAATACTTCCGGTTGATCTTAACACATTTATTTTTTGATTATAATAAAATTTAGTTGGTTTTTCAAAAGGTGTTGCAATAACCATAGAGTCTGATATCATCTCATCAAGATACATATCTATGATTAATGGTTCTTTGTTTTTAAAGTTAGGAATGTATGCTTCAATATGGCGATGATCATTTTCATGTTTAATTGATATGCTCCATTTTGCTTTCTTTACAATTACATCTCCTGTTTTACTTGATGCAGGCATATGAAGTCTTCTAAATGGTAACCATCTCATTTTTGACTTAGATATTTCTGATTTAGTATTGAAGTCTAATAGGGTTGCACTTAATAACCACATATAGCCGTTATCAGCAACTGTTAAAGCTACTCCATAATCTTTATTACCAACATAATAATAATCCCATTCTTTAAGTCTTAACCCTTTATTCTTAACAAGGTGTCTATCATATGTTTTAATTAAAGATGTATGATAACCTGATTCTATTAATCTACCTTTATCATCTAAAAGGTGTCCTTTACTAAGTTTATGTTGTTCCATAATATACCTCCAATATATTTATATCTTTATTATATCAAATGATGGCCAAACAATAAAAAAATCCAAAGCATTTCACTTTGGATTTAATAGTAACTTTATATTTTTAAGCTTTGTGTCTTAAATCATTATACTATTAAAACCATAAAAACGTCTCAAAAGAGACGTTTTTTTATTTATTAAATAAATAGATTTAAAATCGATTAGTTATATATTTAATACGTTTATAATATCCGACATATCCTTTAATATGTCCCAAACAAATTCTTGTATGAGTTCTTTTTCTTTATCATTATACTTTTTAACATACGGTGGATATGTATTCTTTCCTTGAACTGCGATATGTAATTCATTATCCTTAATGCCCAGTCGAAGTGAAACATTTAAATGGTTTTTTTCAAGTGTTTTAATGACTTCTACTATTTCTTTAGATAACTCTTGTTTAGAATCACTTGAAAGTTTTCCGCCCATGAAGTCAGTTTTTTTATTAAAATAAGTCGGTATACTGTTATCTGATAGCATTGGACTTTTAGAAACAGCTTTTGCAAGATATTCAAGTGCACCATGGAGTTTTTCATAATAAAAATTATTTGGATATGAAATTGGAACTATGATATAAGTCCCATTAAAAACTGGTGTTATTCTTCCTTCTCGTCTATTAATAAATATTCTTGTGGCATAAGCTACAAGTTTTGATTTTTCATCAAAAAATGTAACCATATTTTCATAATTACAATAATCAGGAAATAATTTGAATACTGATGATTCTAAGGAATCTGTTTTGATTTGAAAATCACTTAACTGATTATTATTATAAGCATTAACAGATACTGGGTAAATAACTTTAATAGAATTTTTTATCTTTTCTTCTGTAATTCTTTGTTTTGAAAGCATAAAAATAAAAAATGAAATCATGCTTATAATAAGTGCAAAGAAAAACAATAGAACAGATATTGTTATAAATTGATCACTATTAATAATTAATAAGACAATGCCAATAGAAATCATGACTCCTACTACATAAAGCATTTTCTTTGTCTTTCCTTTTTTTATTTTATCGTTTAATTCTTTGATTTTATAAAAATCTGCATTCATATATATACCTCTTTTATATTTTTTTAGTGTTATTATAGTGATTTAATATTTATTTTTCAACTAATATTAAATAAGCAAATGATAACCAATATATTTGCTCATAAACTCCTCCTTATTTTTTAAGGAAGTATAAAAACTAATCACTTACCTATATATTATACTTTAATGATGTTATAATTTGCAGCTTTTAGCACTCTATTCATAATTGCTTGCCCCATGCCTTTACTGCTAACTACAGGAATATATATCTTTTTCATATCAAGTTTATCCATAAGTCTTAATAAAGAAAATAAGTTTTGTCCGATTGTTTCAGGACTATTTTTAGATCCTAATTTAAATATATTTTTTAAATCTATTAATTCACAATACTCATCTGGACACAATACAGCTATTTTTTCGTCATTTTGTGATTTAATTTGTTGATTAATATAATCAACAACCTGCTTCATTGAACCGTCTATAAGTGTGACAACACCTTTTGGAGCATAATGTCTATACTTCATACCTGGAGCTTTTGGAGTATCTTCTGTAAAGATTTCAGAATGGTCAATAATATTTATGGATAAAATATCTTCAATCATTTTTTTAGTGATTTTACCTGGTCTTAGGATTGTAGGGACAACAGAGGTTAAATCCAGTACTGTTGATTCAATTCCTATATCAGTATTCCCGCCATCAATTAAAATAGATACTCTTTCATAAAAATCTTCTTTGACATGTTCAAATGAAGTTGATGATGGTCTACCACTTATATTTGCAGATGGCGCACAAATTGGAAATCCACTTATCTCTATGACTTTTCTAGCAATCAGATGTGATGGTATTCTTATAGCAATAGTTAAAAGACCTCCTGTAACATCTTTAGAGATAATTCCATTATTTTCAAATATTAAAGTTAATGGACCTGGCCAAAAAGCGTTCATAAGAGGTTTTGCATATACGGATACATTTTTTGTATATTTGTATACATCAGCTTGATTATTTACATGTACTATTAATGGATTATCCGATGGTCTTCCTTTAGCTAGAAAAATTGATTTTACAGCTTTTGAAGATAAAGCGTTTGCTCCAATTCCATATACAGTTTCAGTCGGAAAAACAACAAGCTCATCATTAGATAAGCTGTTTTTTATATTCTTTTTTACTTTTTCTTGTTCAATATCTTTTGCTTTTATTATCAATGTTTTCATAAGAAAAATTCCTTTTATTAAATATTAATTTAAATGCTTTTACTTTTAAAAAAGCCTTTTTTTATCCTATCATAGCCATGTATACTAAAGGGGCAAACTTTAATGCATATGCTACATCCTTGGGTTGTTCCATAAGGTAGAGCACATTTTTTATAATCAATTCTTTTATCTAAATTGTCTTTTGACGCATTCTCGAAAATCGCTTGACTAGGACATGTTCTGACACATTGTTGGCACTTTATACAAAAATCGTTTATCCATGAATAGTCTTCTTTACTATTCACATCAAGTTCACTGACAGATGCATCTGTAAATATTGCTGCTAGTCTTTGACGAGGTCCAACAACTTTAGAAATCAAAATTCCTATATTTCCTATTTCTCCTAAATTTGCTGCTTTAGCTAATGTGACGAAATTAACATCACCACCATCAGGAGGACTTGCCTGTACTCTATATCCTAATGAACGCATATAGTTTGCGACTTTATTTACAATCTTGCCTAATTTGTAATAAGATTTTTCTACTTCATGACCGGCATCTTTATGTGGAGCTTTTTCAATTGCAACTTTATCCATTTCTAAAGAAAATACAATTGCCTGATCATATAAAACTGCATGGTTACTAAATATCATTTCTTTTTCAACTTTTGCCACACCAAAATGCATAACCCCAAGTAATTGAGCATAGTTTTTAATGAGTTCAAAATCTTTGAGTGTAACGATTTTTTTGCCTACTTGTTTATTTTTTTTTAAATCTTTATAAGATTTCTTTACCTGAAACATTGATCTAGCCATATATGGATAAGTCCTATAAGCAAAAGTGGACTTGCCTCCACCATATTCTAAAATAACACTTGTAACTACAAGTCCTTCTTTTGATTTATCGTTAGGATAAATCAAATCATATGAATCTTTGTAATTTAGTGAATTTAGCTTAGGCATTTGTTTATGAACTTGATTAAATATAATACTCATGGCCTACCCCTTTAAGTGATTAAAACTTCTAATTTAGATAAAAATCATAAACTATTTCTATAATCTAGTTTATCATGATACCTAAAAAAAGAACAGTCACAAAATACGATTAGAAAACAGATATCTAATCATTTAAGCTAACATATTTTTAATTGTATATGCTATAATTATATTAAATTCGAAGTTTAAACACATATTAAAAAAGGATGTGCGATTAAATGTATGACTTAAAACAAAAACATAAAACTGGAGTTACATTAGTTGAATTATTAGCAGTCCTTGTTATCATTGGCATACTAACTACCATATCAGTTGTCTTAATTGGAGGAATTATTGATAATGCAAATCAAAAAGCCGATCTTGCAAATTTATCTAATCTAAATGAAGCAACAAGAAACCTTAGTATAAGTCAATTATATTCACAAGATGATGTATTTGAGGGCTATGATACTGATGAAGATAGATTAACTCATTTATATGAAGAAGATTTTATTTCAGCAATACCAGTCCTTAAAAATGATGAAAACTCATTTGAATTTAAGGTTGATGTTCAACAATGGGTCATCATTTCAGGCAATGAAACCATCTATACACCAACTGCTGAAGTTTATTTCACTACTGATTCAACACTTTCTTATCGTATTACAAGTTATGATATCAGTGGAGGATTAAATGTAGTAATTCCACAAACGATATCAGATGTAGTGATAACTGAAATAGGTTCTACTGCTTTTCCTGCACTTGGTATCACTTCAGTTGTTATACAAGAAGGTGTTACTAGAATATCTGGAAATGCATTTAAAGACAATCAATTATCAACGATTACGATTCCTGACAGTGTTGAAAGAATATGGCACAATGCTTTTAATAACAATCAGTTAACCTCTGTTACCTTTGGTTCGGGTTTAACTAGAATTGAAGGCGGAGCTTTTGGTACAAATCAATTAACTTCTGTTACACTGCCCTCAAGTGTTGTTTATGTAGGCGATGGAGCTTTTGGTTATGGTGATAACTACATAACTAGTATTACAATAGGTAGTGATGTTACAATTGGTAATGCGCATTCATTTGGATGGTACGGAAGTTCTTTTTTAACACTATACAATATTGACAAACTAGCAGGAATATATATTTATGCTTCGGGTGTATGGACACTTCAATCATAAATATAAAGAAACAATAAATATACGTTTAATGAAAGTTTTAATTCTGAACAAAAAAATAAGCATTTAATTGCTTATCCTTTTTTTACTTTATTACCGACAATTTTCTTGCCTCTTTGTTTAGCCATGTTAAGCTGATTTCTCTTCATGTGTTTACCATGTCGATCTTTGTTCATGACTTGCATATAAGATTCTCCTTTGGGATATTAAACATACCCAATTAAGATTATACAATATTCTATAAAATAGTAAATAGGTTTTTGCTTAAATGATACTTTTTTTGTTTTGTTGGTTTATTTATGTCAAATTATTGGATAAAAATAGTATCTATTTTTAGTATGTTTTTATTTCAAAGAAAAACCGAAAAATCTATAAACACCTATACATAGACGTAAAATTCTTCAACCGCGTATACTATTGATGAGTCGAGAGTCCCTAGAACTTAGAAGCATCCACCAAATCTATTTAATTACTTTTAACCATAACATTTCTGATTCAATCAAAAATTATGAAATTAGTTTGATGAATTTGGAATATAGGGCAAAATCTCTCTTTCTGTATGAAAAAAAAGCCTGATACCAGGGCGAATTACTAATTCGCTTATGTATCAAACCTATGCTTTCAATATGTGTTGGGTAACCTATTTTGATACAATTACGCACCCCTAAATTATGGCTTCATTAAAGGATTTTATCTTCACTTCAGTTTTGAGATATAATCTTTGTATCAAAATGGATATTCATGTATCAATTTATTATTGGTGGTTTGAACTAGCATCTCAATATTATTAGGACAAAAAGTTGCTTTGAAATACTCTTAAAAAATAACACTGCAACTTGAAACTAGCTCTACTACTATTTTATAGATGATATTTTCATCATCAAAATATAATATGATACGAACGTCTTCATTTTCAAAAACATTCCCTATATTATCTGACTTATCAAACCCTATAGTGTTCATAAATAATATAATCTCTTCCTCGTCATATATATCCCCAACAGAATAGTCATATACATTTATTGATGGATCAGATGTATAAATTCTTGTGATCACATACTCATCCGTACAATCTGGATATCCACTTACATCATAATATGTAACAGGATTATCACTCATAAATACATTAATGTCATCTTCATACACATCAATACTGGAATCGACTAATGTATACATGCCAAATCCTCCAAATACTGAAAACTCAGATTTAATTTCATCTGTTACAATAGTTTTAAGTTCATATGTAAAATTACTATGATTTTTTAAATCTTCAAGGACATTATCGGTTTTAATTTGTGAACAACTCGATAGAATCATTACCGATAGAATACAAAATAGTATTGATACTTTTTTCATTTTGACACCTCCACTATATGTTTTTTATAATTTTTCTTTATAGATGTTTTATATCTTAGATTGATATATGTCAACAAGAGGGAGATGTCTTACATCAAAATGAGAATATAATACAAATTGGCACCCCTACTAATAAATTAGCACCTGCCGCATTATTCCCATGTGTAAAGATGGTTCTTCTTAAAAATGATTCTGTGAAAACGACTGCTCAAATTAACTTACATAGTTCTTAATTATATATGAAAACAAAAACTATAGTTTGTTTAAAATGTCATGGTGACCAATGTCTATCATCAATATCAAATTCTCATTTTGATATGTCCAAATTGCTCTGATTGACATATTGATGCTAGACTCAAATAGAATCTCACTACCTTTGATCTTTTTTGTTCTAAGACTTGGGTGTCTGTGATTCTCTATAAATAAAGATAACTTATTGTAGAATAATCTCTTTTCTTGATTTTGCAACTTTGAAAAAGATTTCTTAAACCTGGTCGAAAATAATATTTCATATGTCATTTTTTTGATTCTTTGTCTTTCTCATCATCTTCATCTGAATCTTCTAAGTAGTTTATAGCTTCTTCTACAGATTTAAAAGGTCCAACATTGTACTTTGAAGGGTCTTCATTTATTCTCATCACAGTTTCTTCTAATTTTTGGATGTATGATTTTGAATATATTGCGACTGGCTCAATCACAATGACTCCTTTTTTTATAGAAATCTC
Organism: Mariniplasma anaerobium; assembly: GCF_016865445.1. Taxonomy (GTDB): domain Bacteria; phylum Bacillota_I; class Bacilli_A; order Acholeplasmatales; family Acholeplasmataceae; genus Mariniplasma; species Mariniplasma anaerobium. The sequence goes on from NZ_AP024412.1 coordinate 1,373,673, forward strand.
AAGTTGGTCTTTTTCTTGAAGATTTAACTCATTAATGATTTCTTTGGGTATCGTTATTTGAGATTTTTTCCTTAGTTCTATAATCATCGAATCCACCTCTTTCCTATTTTCCTATTTTCTTACTTTCTAACTATATTTTACCACTTTGTGTATATTTATGCAATATTAATTGTACTTAATTCTGTAATCGTTAAATTGTTAGGTAATCGTGTAAATTGTTGAGTAATCGTTAAAAGGTTGAATGCAGAAATCAAATATGCTCAGTAAAAGTTCTAAATCGAACCTCTACAGAACACATAGAACTAGGAATATAGGGGAAAAGTGCCCTTTATGCATGAAAAAAAGGCTTAATACGATTGTATCAAACCTATGCTTCTTATATGTGTTGGGTGACCTATTTTGATACAATTACGCACCCCTAGTAGAATTTACGCACCCCTAGTGATTTTTACGCACCCCTGCTAAAATCTACGCACCCCTAGAAAATGTTATGAAACCTATAACAATTGCCCACTTTTAAAAGAATATATCTCTAAAATCCCTCTTATTCTAAAGTTTTTTTTTGTAAAAATGCCTGCATAACATAGTAAAATTTATTATGAAATTCAATTATTTTTTTGAAAAATCAAACATATGTTGATCTATATATCCTAACCTACAAGAATGACATACTTTATCAACGCATTCAGTTGATTCCAAAACGTTTAGTTCTCCTCCACATTTAGGACAATTTACAATATTTTCAGCTGTCTTATTAATTTCAAACTCACCTACAGGCAGCAAGAAATATACAGGTTTCCCAACCTTACTTTCCAATTCATGGCATATTTCTAACCCTCTTTTAGTCAATTGTGAATCATAATAGGTTAGTTGTCTCTTAGTAAATCTGTCAGACAAAGAGCTCATCCAAACATCTACTACACTATTGTACATTCTCTGATAACTTAAAATAGAAAAATGCTCATCTTCACTAAATATATATGGTAACTTGATTAAAGGTATCTCTTTACCACAATCCCCACATAATACGGGGCTTGAATCATCTCCATAGTAAGTTCCTAAAACATAAAAACTATGTTCCTGACATTGACATGAATCCGATGCAAACCCATCATCAGATATAATCTCATATGTGAATTCAACTTTTTCTAGAATATTTCGAATGTAAACATTGAAGTATTTTGCTTCAATAGAATCATCATCTGTGGTTGTCACTGTCGCAATATAAAAACAATTGTGTTTTTCAACTATGTAGTTGATTAAGATTTGACCATTCTTATAGAGCATAGACAATAGGTCTTCAACTAAATCTATTGGATTGTCACATGTTTGGTCTTTAATTGTAATCTTCATTCTTCCAATCTTATACATTTTAACACCCTTCCTAAAACTTTATTTGTGGTGATGAGGAGATGTGCAATACTTAGGGCAGAATATATAAACGCTAATATTTTACATCAAATAATAGACACTCATAAAATCCAATTACGGAATCTTGATATTTATGCGAAAGCTTGAAATCATCAAATGTCCATCGATGATTGTAGAATGGCTTATTAATTATTGAAATCAATTTTGAAAAGAATTTCGGTGATCCAAACTTTTCCTCAACATAATTATGTAGGATATTCATGTTATTTGTATCTATATAAATAGCCTTTGAATTTTTATCTCTCTCTTGTTTTGTTTGTGATACTATAATTTCCATTTTATAACCAAAATCATTGAAGGTAATTCTACTAAAGACATCTATATCTATAGGATAAAGTTTCGCTTCAAAGATATAAAAATGAGAATCGTTTCTTTCACACTTTAATATATTAACTAAATCTTCTTCAGTGAGTTTCCAATTTATATTTATTTTAGGATCAATAAACTCAATCCCTGTAACATTGGTTTTCATCATTGTACTTACAACCTCCACAGATTGAGTAAAAATATCTATTTTGAATAAAGATGCGCAAATCATTAACGCTAGTTTGCATTAATCACTTTAAATAATTTTCTAATTCAAATTCACCTATGACTTTTATAAAATCATTCATATAGCTCTGATCTACTACTTCTTCAAATTCGATTTTAAAATTTCGGAAATCCTGATCAACTAATTTACCTTTAATCGTGAACTTTCCATTTTTACTTATAAATTCAACATATTGTTCATACCCATAAGGCTCTTTAATGATTGCATTTCCTGTTTTTAAAGACTTAAACAAATTAACGATATCAATTAAAAAATTAACGAAGTCTTTATGATATAGATCCAAATATGACTTTGCAGCATATTTATCGGATTTTATAGATACTCGGATTGTTCCGGAAATTGGTGCATCCATATTAATATCTTTCTCATAAAAACCAATATCGTAAAACATGATACTAAAGTCATCTCGATTAAGTATAAAATTCATATAATCGCCTCCTATTGCTAAAAACTCCATACTTTGTATAATTCACCTCTTAATACCAATTGTTTTAAAAAGATCAATATATCCTTTAATTTTTATCTGCCTTTAATATGCATATAGCTTGCCGCAGCCCACTCATCATCAAATTCTTTAATATGTGCTTTAGCATCTTGAAATAATTCACTAAGTTTTTGATCTTTAATTTTAAGAGCATTGATGATCGAACCAATTCTATACCAACAAATAAGTTCTTTAATGTATTCATCTTTATCTCTGTAATATTTGTAGAATTTAGTAAGACTACAATCCTCAATACCCAAGTCATATGCTATTTGCCATACAGCCTTCTTGCTTCTTGTATGTAAAAATATATCTTCTAGCAAATGAGTGTAGTTTTCTTTGAAGTATGAAATGACCAAGGATATTTTGCCATTAGCAATTCTCATTCTTTCTTCTTTGAGTGCTTTTGCCTTATCAGCCTTTTCTTTGCATTCAGGACATAAAATTGTCTCATCATGAGATGTTTGTCCCCAATCATTTGATCCATCAACTACTTTAATCAATCCTTTACCACATTGACATGGCTTTGTATGCTCATTGTAATCCCAACTCATTATATTACCCCCAAAATGAAGTCTACTTTACTTTATATTTATACGTCAATATATCTAAGAAAATTTGGATTTAGAAATTTGTGATATTGCAGCTTTTAAAACTTGAAAACAAATCTTAACAGTTTCTTCACTTGGATTAAATCCCGTACTCATTTGTTGATAAGGATGTATATAGTTACGGAAATATCTTAAAGAGCTTGCAAATTTTTGCACATCTTCCATTATACCTCCAATTTCATACGTCACATTAATAAAATCATTAAGTGTCCAATCATATAATTTTTTTACAGATCCATCTGTGTTTTTCGGTGATGAAGTAGCCATATTGTATTCTTTAGGATATTTATTTGCAATTGCTAAAAGCAATCCTTCAAGTATACTTCCCATCATTATGACAGAGGACAATGGTGTTTCATTGGCAATCAAAACTTTCAATTCTACAATACGATTTTCTAATATGGTTGAAATTGCTCCTTCAATTTTAATCTTTGATAAATCAACCTCACCATAATCTACACTTAGAAATTCTTTTTCTGTGGAAGTCACTTTATCTTCTTTCTCGTAAATTGATACAGTTTTTAAGAAAGTGATTTCTCGTTCTTTTCTTTTTATAATCCATCCATCATAAGAAATATATTGATTAAAATCTTCAATTAACTCGTCCAATAATTGATAATTTCCGATGAATAAATTTGGTGCAAAAACATTTTTTATACACTTATCAAGTTCTGGTTTACCATTAATAATTTTCAATCTCGAATCAGTATACACCCATCTAGAAGGAAACCCTTCACCATATTCGTCCTTAAAGCCAAGTAAATTAAAAAAGCTAACCAAAACTGGCCCAGATCTATATTGACTTTTTTCGTTGATTATTATTCTCAGTTCTTTTAATGTCGTCTCATTTAGTAACATAATAATTAAACCCTTCCAAAATATTAACTTTCTTATGAAAAATATTAATCCCCTTAATTTTACTAAGTGTTCTTTCTAGTATTATAGCACTTGATTGTTCATTATTCTATATCGTATACGTATATTTGTTAATCAAATCAGGAAATCAATTGTGTAATCGTGTAAATTGTTAGGTAATCGTGTATATAGTTAAGTAATCGTTAAAAGGTTAAACTATTAAACCAAAAAAGCCCTACAAAAGTATTGAATTGTCCCTCTACAGGACACATGAAATTTGGAATATAGGGCAAAATCTCCCTTTCTGCATGAAAAAAAGGCCTGATACATTTGTATCAAACCTATGCTTCTTATATGGTGCGAAAGATGAGATTTGAACTCACACGGCCCTAAAGCCACATGCCCCTCAAGCATGCGTGTCTACCATTCCACCACATCCGCTTTAAAAAAAGGGTTTCCCCTTTTTTTTATTCTACTGCAATTATAAATGAATAAATTTCTTGTTTACCATTAATTAAATCAACTTCAATATCAGGATTTAATTTTTTAGCATATTCTACAACAGCTAAAACTTCATCTTCTTTTGCATCAACACCATGGAAAATAGTAATGATTTCTCTATCTTCATTGATCATGTCATCAAGCAGCTTTTGAGCTGTTTCAACTCTAGATGGTGTAGATACTAAGATTTTACCTTTTGTAATGCCTATAAACTCACCATTTTTAATCTTAACACCATTAATTTCAGTATCTCTAACCGCATAAGTGATTTCAGCTGAACGCATTGTATCTACGATAGCTGTCATTTCTTCAATGTTATCATCCAACTCTTGAGTTGGATCAAATGCCATTAATGATGAATATCCTTGTGCAATACTCTTAGTCTTTAAAACTCTGATTGAACGATCTTGACATAAATCAAGAGTTTGTTCTGCAGATAAGATAATATTCTTATTATTAGGTAAGATGATAATATGTTCAGCATTTAATTCTTCAACAGCTTTAACAAAAGCTTCAGTTGAAGGATTCATAGTTTGACCACCATCAATAATAGTTTGTACACCTAATTCTTTAAATGCTTCATGGATGCCTTCGCCTGATGCGACTGCAATAATTCCAAATTTAGCTTTTGCTTTTTCTACTTTATTTGGATTTGTTTGATCCATATTCATAATTGTTGAATGTTGTAATCTCATATTCTCAATTTTCATGGTTTGTAAATCACCATATTTTTGAGCTAAAGTTAATGCAACACCTGGTTGATTTGTATGAACATGAATTTTAAGAAGATCATCATCTGTAACAACTACTAATGAATCGCCCATTTGTGATAATGGATTTTTCATAAAATCTTCACTAAATTTTTCTGGATTGTGTAATTTAACAATAAATTCTGTACAATAGCCATATTTAATATCGACATTGCCTAACATTTCAGCACCATGGAAATGTTCCATAGTTGGTGCTTCTAAAGAAGCTTCAGATTCACTTAACATTTGACCATTAAGTGCCATCATCCATCCTTCAATGATTTTAATAAATCCTGCTCCACCACTATCTACTACACCAGCTTCTTTTAATACTGGTAATAAATCTGGGGTTTTAATTAATGTTTCGTTTGCTTGTTCTAAATACATCTTTAATACTTCTTCAACACTATTTAAATTGGGTTGTTCACGGAGAACTTTTTCAGCTGATTCACGAACAACTGTTAAGATGGTTCCTTCAACAGGATCCATGACTGCACGATAAGCCATTTGATATCCACCAACAAGTGCTTGAATAAATTCTTGAACTGTTGCTGATCCATTATCAATTTTTGCGATTTCAGAATACACTCCACGGAAAAATTGGGAAAGTATAACTCCAGAGTTACCTCTAGCTCCCATAAGTAATCCACGTGATAAAATTTTAGATATATCTACTATTGATTGACTGTCTAAATTATGTACTTCTTTAACGCCGGCCATCATTGTCATTTGCATATTAGTTCCAGTATCGCCATCTGGCACTGGAAACACATTTAAATGATCAATTTCTTTGTGATTGTTTTTTAAGTTTACTGCTCCGTTAGTTACCATTTTTTTAAATAGAGATCCACTGACTGTTTTATTTGCCATTTTGATCCTCCTCATATTTTGGAAAAATGCTTTATATATATTTTTCAATTAATTTCAAATTCACTACGTACTTCAAATAAATACTTTAACAGTATAGCACCATCGAAACTAAAATGCAACGCTATCTAACCTGTTAAATTCATTTATATTATATCATAAATTCATATTATGGTATTAAAAACACAAAAATCACATTTTTATGTACTTACGTGTTGCAATTTCTCTCAATATATGTTAAATTTAATTGTGCAGTTAGGAGTGAGAATATGGCTACATGTTATGTAACAGGTAAAAAGACAGTTTTTGGAAACAAACGCAGTCATGCTTTAAATGCTACTCGCCGTACTTGGAAGAGTAATCTACAAACAGTTCGTATTAAAGACGAAAATGGCAAAATCATTAAAGTTAAAGTGTCTGCTAGAGCTTTAAAAAAGAATAATTTAGAGCGCGTTTAAAAAAATAAAAAGGCTATTTAGCCTTTTATTTTTTTTATTTGACCACTTATTTAATCTAAATAATATCCATATGTATGCATTTCATCTTCTAGCCAAGATTCTCTTTGAATTAAGTAGTTTTTTAAATAAATAATTTGTTTTAAATAGGTATTTGCTTCTAGCATTTCTTGTGGATTTGGCCATACATATTCATCTAGTATTGTCCAAGTTGCAAAATTATCAATTGCATACGGATATAGTAAATTAGAAACATAATCAAGTTCAAATAATAAATCATCAAAATATAGGTCCATAACTTCTTTAAATCTTGCCGTATATTGTGTCTCAAAAGATTTCTTTTGAATAAGTTTTCTAAACCATGGATTATAGTCTACCCAGTAACCTTCTGGTCCATAATCATAATAGTCACCATTACCACTAGAGATATCAAAATCCCACGATGGTCCCATTTTTAATTTTTGATCTACATCTTTGTATGTATAGACACTCGAATACCCAATATCTACTTGCTTAAACAGCTCAGCTAAGATAAAATAGTCAATAAAATTATCAACATCAATATAATCTTCATAGGTGTCATTTTCTATAGAAATTAAGAATTCATTCAAATAAGTCTTCATATAATCAATTTTATCATCTACTATATCAGATGTGTAATCTTCCATATCTGGTGATTTTATGACGAAATTCCTTCCATCTACTTTAAACCAATCTATGTCCATAACACCCTCTTGATTTACTCTATCGTCTGCTTCTAATTCGATAAGAAACCCACCATCACTACGTTCTGATTCATCTATTGAAAGTCTATTAGAATCGACTTCAACTTGTTCTGTTAGCAAGTATAAGCCTTGATAAACTTCATTAACATGTAAATTCACATATCTAGTTTCTAAAAAACGATCAACATTAAGAAACTGAGTAAAATATTGAGCAAGATAATTTCTCATTAAAGATTTATCATTGTATTCAGCTAATAAAACATATTCTTTTGCTGCTGCCATGCCTAATAAGCTTTGTCTTTCATCAAATTTTATTTTATATGGTTTTTTTGGATACTCCCAAGTTGAATTTCCTCTACCTCTAATACGAAGGCCAAGTTCATCTTTAGAAAATGGTCCATCATCTTCTAATGAAAGATTTCCTCTGATATAATCATCTTTAGAAGTAATTTCTTGCTGATTTTCAGTAGAAATGTACAAATCATATATAATTTTTGATTTTTTGACTAATATTTGTTTAGATACTTTAATTTCATCATCATTTTCTAATACAACATCAATCGTAATTTCTATATCTTTATTACTGTACGGAAATTCTATTTTCTCTATTTTTTCATCATTATAATAATATGAAACAGGTGTATTTTCATAGGTTTGTGGTAAATCCATATCTGCTGTGATAGTGCTATCTAAATCTAAAATAAATTTTTCAAAATCACTATATGCACTGTTTTCATTACAAGCCATTAAAGTTGTTGCTAAAAATAAAAACAATAGCAATAAAATGCTTTTTTTCATTCAAAACACCTCCATACAAGAAAAATTTTTAGAATTTCTTTTTATCTATCCCTAGATGATAAAACAACTAAGACTTTACCTTCTTTTACACATATATGTCCTGAATCATTTATAATCTCATTACTAATGCCAAGTGGATCATATCGTTTGAGTTCATATGTCTCTAAAGGATACTTAAAGCCCTTTAAAGTTATCAAAGCATTATCATATGCAAATATAGATACATAGCCCTTAAAATCGACTATATAGTCCTGATTTTCAAGCATAAATATTTCGCTTTTATCATTTATGATTTTGAGCTTGGGAAATTTATTAAAAAGTAATATATGTGCCATAAAATGTTCAACTCTATTACCACCAATACCACCAACCATGATATATTCATCTGGATTTAGTTTTTGTGCTTCAATAAGCGCTTGATATGAATCAGTAACATCTTTAATTGGATCTAGTTTTAAGACATTTAAGGTGTTTAAAATCCCATGATGATTAAGCGAATCAAAATCACCAATTGCTAAATTGATGGGTATTCTTTGTTTATATAAACTTAATACTGCTTGATCAACAGCTATGATATAATCATCATCTTTCAAAGAGATGATTTTTTTTATATCTTTAGGTACGGGATGGACAACAATTAAAACTCTCATTTAAGTGAATTTATAGCGTCTTTTGGATCTTTATGATTAAACACATAACTGCCCGCAACTGCCATGTCTACTCCACTTTTTTTACATATATCAATAGTCTTATCAGAGATACCACCATCAACTTCTATTAAGAAGTCTAGTTTTTTCTCTTTTCTGATCTTAACAAGTTCAACAACTTTATCCATCATATCTTCCATGAAAGATTGTCCGCCAAACCCCGGCTCTACTGTCATAACTAATACAAGATCACAATCCTTTAGGTAAGGGATTATATCATACACTTTTGTTTTAGGTTTTAGAGACAAACCAACTTTTACGTTTGCTTGTTTAATCTTTTTGATAGATTCTTCTGTATGATTTGCTTCTATATGAATGGTTAAATATTCTGTGTTTGGAAAAACAAATTGATCAATCCAAAATAAAGGATCAGTTACCATAAGATGAATATCTAATGGTAGTTTAGAAACTTTAGAAATGGATCTTGATATATGTGGTCCAAAAGATATATTGGGGACAAAATGTCCATCCATCACATCTAAATGAATTTTATCTGCTGATTCGATTTTTATCAATTCTTCTTCTAATCTTGCAAAGTTTGCAGTTAATATAGATGGTGCAATTAACATATGTTCACTTCCTTAATATTTATCTTTTTGTGTCTCTATTTCATGATAAAATTTCTTATAATTTTCATATCTAGATTCTAATATCTCATGGCTTTCAACAGCCTCTTTAACACGACATCCTGGTTCATGGATATGGTTACAATTGCCTTTAAACTTACATGAATTACCATACTCAATAAAATCTGGATAAAAAGTTTTTAAATCTTCTTTATGGAAAATCTGAAACTCTATTTTAGAAAAACCTGGTGTATCAACAATAAACCCTTGATTATATTCATACAACTCAGTATGTCTAGTGGTATGTTTTCCTCGACCTAACGCCTTAGATATTTCTTGTGTTTTTAAGTGCAATTCAGGCATTAAAGCATTTAATAAAGTAGATTTACCAACACCCGTTTGACCAGCTAAAACTGTAATCTTATCTTTAAATATATCAGCTAAAACATCTATGCCGATACGTTGTTTACTATTGACATAATAAATCTTATAGCCCATCGTTTCATAATAGAGCATATCTTTTTTTAATTCATTAAGTTTTTCTTCTTCAATTAAATCTATTTTAGAGATGATTAACACTGGTGTTAATCTCTCTTGATTTAAGATAATTAAAAATTTGTCTAACAAATTAAAACTAAAATCAGGATTCACTGCAGAAAACACCAATAAAACTTGATCAATATTTGCCACATCAGGTCTTATAAGTTCGTTTTTACGAGGTTGAATTTCAGTAATTAAGACTTGATCTTCAGCATCATCATAAATGACACGATCCCCTACTTTTGGACTAATTTGTAAGACTTTCGTCTCTTTTTTAGTTCTTTTCGTAAGTTGCTTATTAAAATCACTGTCTTCATTAACCTTCATGTATCTAAACTTGCCTCTAGCTTGGCATATAATTTCAGCTTTAGTTATATCATCTATAACTGTATATTGATTTGCGATTAGTTTTTTTATAAATCCTTTTTTCAAATGATCCTCCTATATATGTTGACTTCTTAATTGTCCACATGCTGCATTAATATCATGACCTTGTTCTTTTCTTAAAGTCACTTGGATTTTGTTTTGCATTAATATATCATAAAATCTTAATTGTGATTCTCTTTTAGAGCGTTTATATGGGGCTTCTATGACTTCGTTATAAGGAATCAAATTCACATACACATTTAGCCCTCTAAGCCTTTGTACAAGCTCTAAAGCTACTTTTGGCGTGTCATTGATCTCATCGATTAAGATATATTCAATAGTTACTCTTCTATTTGTTACTTTTAAGTAGTATTTGATGGCTTCAATGACTTCTTCAATTGGATATACTTTATTGATTTTCATCAATTTAGTTCTAATTTCATTATTTGGTGCATGTAAGCTGATCGCTAAATTAACTTGCATGTCAAAGTGTGCGTATTCTTTAATTTTATCAACGATACCACTTGTTGATACTGTGATATGTCTTGCCCCTATGGATAAGCCTTTTGGATCATTGATTGTTTTTAAGAATTTAAGTAAATTCTCATAATTATCAAATGGTTCACCAATACCCATAACAACAACGTAATTGATACGTTCTTTTAATAAAAGTTCTGTTTGTATAATTTGTGCAATAATCTCACCTGATGTTAAATCTCTTTTCTTCTTTAATTGTCCTGAAGCACAAAAAGAACATCCAATATTGCACCCAACTTGTGTCGTTACACAAATGCTGTTTCCATAATGTTGTTTGATTAAAACTGATTCAATTAAATGACCATCATGCAAGCTAAATAAACATTTTAATGTGCCGTCATTGCTTTCATGCTTTAAAACAAGTTCTAAAGCTTTTAAAGTAAAGTTTTGGCTTAAAAATTCTATCAATGCTTTAGGCATATTATTCATTTCATTGAAATCTTGTATTTTTTGGATATAAAGCCAATGCCAGAGCTGTTCAGCTCTGTATTTTTTATAGCCATTTTCTTTTAAATATTCTATTAAATCTGCTTTCTCTAAATCATAAATTAACATGTTATCACCTACTATGTATTATACACGATTTTTGTTTAAACAAGAAAAAAACCTGAAGATTCAGGTTTATTTTCTAACCTCTGCTTGATACTCATAGCTCAAGCGAGATGTTATCTTTTTCATCATCTTATCAACTTCTTCAGTCTCTAGTGTTTTAGATACATCATTAAACACTAAACTAAATGCAATTGATTTCTTACCTTCTTGGATATGTGAACCTTCATAAACATCAAAAACGTGAATCGATGTTAACTGTTTTTTAACTGTTTGTGCAATTAAATCTTTTAGTGCTTGAGCACTTACTTTTTGGTCAACGACAATAGCTAAATCTCTTGATATATTAGGATATTTAGAAATCGCTTGAAATTCTACAGTTGTATCAACAGCTAAGATATCTTCGAAATCTACTTCTAAAATATATGTTTGATTCATGTCTAATGCTTTTTGTTCATTTGGATGAACTTGACCAATATAGCCTATCACTTGATCATTTAAAACAATGTCCGCTTGACGATACGGATGAAGCTTATCATGACTGGATGAGGCAACATATTTAAGATCAACACCTATTTGTTGAGTTAGTTTATCTAAGATGCCTTTTAGAACATAAAAATCAGTTTTAATACCTTCTTTTTGCCAGAAAGATTTATGCCATTGCCCACTCATAGCTATACCTAAATGTGTTTTTTCAATACCTTTCGCAAACACATGACCGATTTCATATACATTAACAGCTTCTTGTTGTCTTTTTTGATTATAACTAATTGTTTGTAATAGACCATGTGCTAAACTTTGTCTTAGTGTTTTTTTATCTTCTGATAAAGGCATTAAGACAGACACTGGATCTCCAATATGAAGATATCTATAAACATCTTTTTCTTCAACTAAAGTATAAGAAATAATTTCATTAAGTCCCATATCTGCTAATTCATGTCTAAATGATCGGGTTAGTTTTTGTTTTGGTGTTAAATACCCATTGGTTTGACTTAAATGCTTAAGTGTAGGAATTTGATTTAATCCATACATTCTTGATACTTCTTCTAAGATATCTGCATCAATTTCTAAATCTAGACGATATGTTGGAGGTGTAATGATATAGTTATTATCTTGTACTAAAACTTCATAATTATAGTTCTTGAAGTATGTAAGTAATTCTTTTTCTTTAATCTCAATGCCTAAAGATTCATTAAAATAGTTTTTATCTACTTTTATTTCAGGTCTATTTTGTTTTTTAGATATAACTTCTACGATACCTTTAGATACTTTAGCATCTGCAAGTTCTATTAAAAGTTCACTTGCTCTCTCTAGCCCTAAAAGCACTCTATTTTCATCAATGCCTCTTTCAAATCGAAGTGATGCATCACTCTTTAAATTTAATCTTTTAGATGTTTTAGCAATTCTTTTTGGATCAAAAAGCGCAGCTTCTAAAATTACACGTGTCGTGTTGTTATCAATCATAGAATTTTCTAATCCCATGACCCCACCAATCGCGATAACTTCTGATCCATTTGTAATGACAACGTCATCACTATTTAAGACTCTTTTAACCTCATCTAGTGTTACAACATTTTCTTTATGTTTAGCGTCTCTAACGACGATATGATCGGTTTTAACTTTATCTTGGTCAAACATATGAAGTGGTGTTCCATACTCAATTAATACATAATTTGAAATATCTACTACATTATTAATCGGTTTGATATCGTGTGCTAATAATGCACTTTTTAACCACCATGGTGATTCTTTAATCTTCAGGTCACTAAATTCTCTTGCATAATATCTTAAGCAACCTTTGGATTTGATTTCTACTTTAACTTTATTTTCTTTATTTATTTCTTTGATATTAAATGTAGGTATCTTTACACTTTGATTTGTTAGTGATCCAAGATCTAGGGCAAAGCCTAAGACAGACAATAAATCACCACGATTAGGTGTTAAACCAAGTGTCATAGTCCAACCTTCTAAACTAAGTGCTTCTAGTGCCGGTGATCCTATTTCTTTAGGTTGGTTAAAATTATAAATACCATCACTAAAATCATCAGGAATAAGTGATTCATCAATACCTAATTCTTTTAAAGAACAAATCATCCCAGCAGATTCTTGACCTCTAATGACTGATTTCTTAATTTTAAAATCACCTGGAAGGACACTTCCAACTTGTGCAACGATAACGTATTGATCTTTTGCGACATTAGGCGCTCCACAAACGATATTTTCTATTCTATCGCCTAAATCTACTGTTGTTATATTTAGATGATCAGAGTTTGGATGAGCTTGGCAAGTTAAGACTTTTCCTACAACTAAATTGGTAGATGAATTTAAAGCTTCAAAACTTTCAACTTCGATAATCTTTTGATTGGTTACTTCAAGTATATTTTCTGGAATATTTATCCATTTTTTAAGCATATTTTGTGTAATAATCATTTCTTGTCAACCCCTTTAAACTGATTTAAAAATCTTAAATCATTCATATAAAAATGTCTGATATCATCAATGTTGTATTTTAAAATCGCAATTCTTTCAACACCGATTCCAAAAGCATATCCTTTATATACTTTTGGATCATATCCACCCATTTTTAGCACATTAGGATGAACTAATCCTGCACCTAATACTTCGATATAGCCTTTAGTTCCATCTTTTTTCGTATATGAAACATCAACTTCTACACTTGGTTCAGTAAACGGAAAGTATGATGGTCTTAATCGAATATCACGATCACTACCAAATAAGTGTTTGATCATGGTTAAAAGCGCATCTTTTAAATGAGCAAATGTAATGTTTTTATCAATGACTAATCCTTCAATTTGCATAAATTGATGTGAATGTGTTGGATCGTCATCATCTCTTCTATAAACCTTACCTGGACAGATAATAGATAAAGGTTGGCCTTTCATCTTTAGCATTGTTCTGGCTTGTACAGGTGAAGTGTGAGTTCTAAGTAACATTTCATCATCAATAAAAAATGTGTCTTGCATATCTCTAGCAGGATGGTCTTTATCAAGATTCATCATCTCAAAATTGTATAGATCATTTTCTAATTCTGGACCATCTTCAACTGTGTAACCCATACCTACAAATAAATCTTCGACATCTTCAATGACTTGGTTTAATGGATGCGTTGTTCCTTGATAAAATTTATATCCATCAAGTGATGGATCGATATGTTCATTTTGCAATGTTTCAAGTAAAGCTATTTCTTCTAAGCTTTGTTTTTTAGCAAAAATTGCTTGTTCAACATTTTGCTTAACTTGATTAACCATTTGTCCAAAAGCAGGTCTTTGATCATTTGGAAGATCTCTAAGTTTGCCCATCATCAAGGATACATGGCCTTTTTTAGATAAATATTCAACTCTTATTTCTTCGAGTTCTGTTAAGGTTTTTATGTCTTTAATTTTCTCTAATGCTTCTTGTTGTAATGTGTTTAATACTTCATTCATTTCTACATCTCTCCTTATATTAAAATAAAAGTCCCTAGACATAGTCTAAGGACGAAAATTCGCGGTACCACCTTAGTTCTAGGGATATCCCTAGCACTTTATATCTTTAACGCAGACTAAACGGATGTGATTAGCATCTTTCAAGAATGAATTCATAAGATTAGTATTTACATAGATTCCACCAGCCTATGCTCTCTAAAAATAACTTATATCTTATTACTATGTTCTATCAAAAATTTTTTATTTAATTAATTTCTACGTGAAGCTAATATTGCTAAGAATCTTAATAATTCAATATAAATCCAAACGATTGTTACCATTAAACCAATAGCAACTACCCATTCATATTGTTTTGATGCGCCACCTTCAACAATTGTTTCAGCTCGATCAAAATCAAGGGTTAACATTAATGCTCCAAAGATAACAAGCGCACCTGTAATGATTAAAGCAATTGAACCATTTAATTGAACATTAGCTACTAAACTTGGTGATACCCATGAGAATATCCCAAATAATATTGCAAGAATTAATATACTAAATAATGCAGTATACATGATTTTTCTAAATCTTGATGTTACTCTGATTGTTCTACTAGAATATAAGAATAACATAACTGCAAATATTGTTGCAGTAGCTACTACAGCTGTAATTGCAACACCAGGATACATGCCTTCAATAATCGCTGTTAAAAAACCTAATAATACGCCTTCAGATAATGCATAAACAATTGAAAACGGCATTGCAAGTCTTGGACTAAATGATGCGACCATAACTGAAATAAATGCTATAATCATTGATCCAATTAATAATCCAATAAATGACCCTGAATTGATATATCCTTCTGATGCCATGAAAATCACTGTAAATCCACTACCTATAGCTAATATAAGTAATAATAATGTCTTTAAAGTAATGCCACCATATGTTGCCTCAGTGGTCCCTACGTAAGCTTCATCTCTTTGTATTTTACTAAAAACTGGGTTGGAACTTCTCATCGCTTTCACTCCTTTATATGAGATATTATATCTCTTTATTTTTTAAAGTGCAAATAAACCCGATTCAATCACACGATTTTCCGAAATTAAGTCTTTAAATGCACCATAAGATTCCATCTTTTCAAACACTGTTTTATTAATTTTAGTTCTATTCTTAACATCATCTTTTGAAGTGAATGCTTTTTGCGTTCTTTTTGCGACAATGTCAAATGCAACTTGTTCTCCTAATCCATCAATAGAGTTGAAAGGCATTCTTAATCCCTTATCTTCCATTGTGAATGTTGTAGCTTCTGATAAATGAATGTTTACTGGTAAAAATGAAAATCCTCTTTTTGTCATTTCAAGTCCAGCACCTAATGTAACTAGTAAAGATTCATCTTTAGCTTTTAAATTGTATTGTGCTTGTAATTCGTTTAATTTATTGTATAAAGCATTTGGTCCTGCGACCATCATCTCATAGTCAAACTGTGTTGCTCTTTTTGAAAAGAACCCAGAATAGAACAATAAAGGTTTATGAACTTTAAACCATGCAATACGCATAGCCATAATCACATAAGCTGCAGCATGCGCTTTTGGAAACATATATTTAATCTGGCTTGCAGACCATATATACCATTCGGGAACATTATGAGTTCTCATTTCTTGCTCATAAGTAAGCCATTTAGCTGGATCTTTACTTGGTTTTCCTTTTCTGACAAATTCCATAATTTCAAATGCTTTTATTGGAAGCAATCCAAAATCTGAAAGTTGAACCATAATATCATCTCTACACCCAATGATATCTTCAAAAGAAATTTTTCCGTATTCTGTTTTATTATTTATTAATGCTTGTGCATTTTTAAGCCAAACATCTGTTCCATGTGATAAACCTGATATTTTAACTAAACCTGCAAAGGTATTTGGTTTTGTATCCACAAGCATTTGTCTTGTAAATGCTGTTCCAAATTCTGGAATTGCATAAGATGCAACATCACTTTTAATTTCAATAGGTTTGACACCAATAACATCTGTTCCTGAAAATAGACGATAAACATTAGGATCATCAAGAGGAATATTTTGAGCTTTAGCAAACGGGAATTCATCTGGATGCTCACCTACATAATCCATCAAGAATTTAATCATGGTTGGATCATCATGTCCTAAAATATCTAGTTTTAGTAAATTATCTTCAAATGAGTGATAATCAAAATGTGTTGTTTTCCATTCACTTGTTGTATCATCTGCTGGATATTGAATTGGTGTGACATCATAAATCGTTTTTGATTTAGGAACGACAACAATTCCGCCAGGATGTTGACCTGTAGAACGTTTAACACCTTCTATTTTTTTAGCTAATCTTTCGATTTGCGCATTTCTTTTTTCTAATTTTTTATCTTCTAAATATCCTTTAACATATCCAAAAGCATTTCTTTCTGCAACTGTTTGAATCGTTCCTGCTCTAAAGGTATGATCTGCTCCAATAAGTTCTCTAACATATGAATGAGCTTTTGATTGATAATCTCCCGAAAAGTTAAGGTCGATATCAGGCACTTTTTCACCTTCAAAACCTAAGAAGGTTTCAAAAGGAATATCATGACCGTCTTTAACTAGTTTTGCTCCACATTTTGGGCAAACATGAGTTGGAAGATCATATCCACATTGAATCTTATGGAAATATCCTTGAAATTCTTTTTCTTCTGGTGTTAATCCATATTCTAATTTTTCTTCATCTGTTAAATGAAAAACTGTGAAATCTCCATTTGGACATCGATAATGAGGTTTTAATGGATTAACTTCAGTTATATCTAGGAGTGTTGCGGCCAGTGATGAGCCAACAGAGCCTCTAGAACCTACCAAATATCCGTCTTCTAGCGATTTTTTCACTAACAAGTGTGATATATAGTAATTGGCTGCAAACCCGTTACCAATGATGCTGCTTAGTTCTTTTTGAACTCTTTTTACTACAATTGGATGAGGATGTTCTCCATATAAATGCCCCATCTTATCATAAACCAATCTTTTGACTTCATCAGAAATAGACTCTATTCCTAATTGTTCAACAAATGCATCATCAGGTAGTGCATATAATTCATTGGTAAATGCTGTAATATGTTCAATTTTATCATTTAAGATATGTGTGTTTTTTACAACAATCTCAAAAGCTAGATCTTGATCTAAGAATTTAAATGATTTTAGCATTTCATCTGTTGTTAAAAAATATTGTTCAGGCATTACATTATATCTGTTTAATTGATGAATACCCCCACCTACAAGTGGTGTTCTAATATACATTTCTCTATATAAAACATCTTTTTTATCTAAATAATGAACATCGCCTGTTGCAATAACAATCTTGTTCTTCTCTTTAGCAAATTTTATTATTTTTGTAATAACTGCTTCTATAATCTCATCAGCATATTGTCCTAAGCCTTCTTTTAAGTGATTATATGCTTGTGGTGGTTGAACTTCTATATAGTCATAGAATTCGATAGCTTTTTTTAAAGCCTCGTCTCCTCTATTTAATGCTATTTCAAAAACGTCACCATTAGCGCATCCACTACCAACTAAAAGACCTGCTCTATTTTTTTCTAAAACGGATTTTAAAGTTCTTGGTCCACCATAGAAATGATCAGTTAATGCATCACTTATAATCTTAAATAAATTTTTATAGCCTTCTTGTGTTTGAGTTAACACATTTAAATGATAAGGCATGACATGTTTCCATGCTTCACTTGGATCAATTGCTTCATTGATTTGATGATAAGATCTAATATCTTTAGATCCTAAATCTTGTAACATAGATTGCCAAATCTGTGCAGTGACATATGCATCATCGTCAGCTCTATGATGATTTTCTTGTTTAACTTTGAATAATTTAGCAACTGCTTTTAGGTTGAATCTCTTTAGTCTATCTGAATAAAAATATCTAGCAAGACTTAATGTATCAATCACGAGTTCTTCTTCAAATTCGAGATCTAATTTTTTTGCATTTTCTCTTATGTGACCAACATCAAACATTGCATTATGAGCAACTAATATACTGCCCTTACAAAATTCTAAAAATCCCGGAAGAACATCTTCAATTGGTGATGCATCTTGTAACATCTCATCAGTAATACTTGTAAGATGTGTCGTAAAATCTGATAAAAATTCATTTGGATTAACAAATCTTTGATATTTTTCTATGACAGAGGTCGCAGTTACTTTAACAGCACCTATTTCTATGATTTTATCTCTTGTTGCTGATAAGCCTGTTGTTTCTATATCAAAGACAACATATGTTTGATCTTTTAAAGGTAGATCTTTAGATGAATCAGATGTAATCTTAAATCCTTTTTCATCTACAAAATCTAATTCAACACCATATATTGGTTTTATTTTTTTATTTTTTGTTTGTTTATATATATCTGGATAAGCATAAAGTGCATTATGATCTGTAAATGCTATAGCATCATGACCCCATTTTACTGCTTGATCGATGTATTGACTTACGTCTCCTATACCATCCATGTTACTCATCTTGGTATGTGTATGAAACTCTATACGTTTGTCTTTCGCTTTATCTTGACGCTCTAACTTTTTAGTTTTTTCTAAAAAGTGTATAGCATTTGCAAATACAACAACATCTTTTTGATATGTATCAAATTGCGCTCTACCTTCTACTTGTACAGCATCTCCATCATGAAGTGACTCAGCAAGAGCAATATCTTTTTTACTTCTTATGAAATTTTTGACATGAATTGCGTCATCATCATCAAAAAGCACAAAACTAAGAAGTTTTGTATTTGTAAGTTGTCTTACTTCTAATTTAGATATATTTCCTTCAATTAAAAAGTTAGTATCACCTTTTTGGTTTTTATATTGATCAAGGCGATATAAATCCATTGGGATTTCACTAATCGCAATCGCTTTAGGACTACTTTTTTTAGTAAAAGTTTTTTTAACAGGTTGACTTGCTTGTTGAACATATTGTTCTCTTTGCTTAATAACTTTTTCTTGAGCCTTAATTGATTTAGAAATCATAACTTTAGTTGGTTCTAAAGCTTCTGATATTTTATAATTAATTTTTAAATCAAATCCTAAAGGTTTTAAAAGTTTATTAATTTCTCTAAAGTATGATTTTACATATGTGCTATCCTTATCAATCAGCACTAATACTTCATCTTTCTCAAAAATAGTTTTAAAATTTTTTAAAACTAAAAAGCTTGCTTTATCTTTCGATAATTCAATGACTGCATAATCAAAATATTTACAAGCAAGTTCATTTAATTTACTTGTGTCTTTATATGAAATATTTACATCAATTTTAGAGACCACTTTTGGCACTCTAAAATAACTTCTTAATTGTTCAACAAATGGCAATAAAACTTCAGGATCAACCATATCGGTTAATAAAAAATCAAATGTCCACTTCTTTGTTTTCTCATCGACTAAGACGTACTCTAATTGGGCATTATTGAGGATTGAAGATGCAAATTTAGATTGTTCTAGAAATAATTGAAATTTATCTTTTTTCACTCAAATAACTCCCTTCGGTATAATTTTAATGCTACGATAGGTCCACAAATGATAAATATAAACAGCAATTAATGCTATAAAGTTTAAATAAGTCGCACTAAATAATACTAAAATCAATTGTATAACTCCGTACACAGTTGTTAAGTATAGTGAGAGTTTAAATCTTAATGAAAATGGCATTGGTATTCTATTAATAAAGAAAACCATTAATACCGCCATTAATAATGCTATAAATATATAATCAAATAATGTTAAAAAATAAGTTGCAAATATCTCTGCAGTAACTATAAATGACTGTGATTCATACATTTGCTTTATGGCAACACTTAATCTTGTAATGTCTTGATTATCAGTTGAACTAAAATCATAGTCTTCAAGATTTAAACTTTGATAGCTTGCTCGATCTATTTCTATATCAACTACATAAATAGCTAAATCATTTTCTTCAAAAACAAAATTAACTGAGTTATTACTAAACTCATTATCACCTAAATAAACATTAAAATACGCAAAAGAAAATGAACCAGCAGCTTCATAGCTTAAAGTTCCATCTATAATTTGTGCGTTTTCTATGATGAAATCAGATTTAAGTGTTGTTTGCATATCTTGATATCTTTGAATATCCATTGTTGGATTAATTGATGATTTGATTATTGTTGGTACTATAATTAAAAACGTCACAAAAATAACGTAGAAAATAACCTTAAACCACGAATCTCTTATAAAAAAAATCGTTAAAGGTGGCTTAGATAAACTTGTCATAAATTTCTTGATCATATCTCTAACTCCTTTTCATATTATTATATCATATTTAAGCTTTTATGATAAAATGAATTTGGTGAAAAATATGAATTTAATGAATCATGAGAAGCATTACAATACACTAAATAATTATTATAAAAACAAATACCACAAAAAAGTCTATAAAATAGCACTTAATGGTGGCTTTACGTGTCCAAACATCGATGGAACGGTTGCAACCGGTGGTTGTACATTTTGTTCTTTTATGGGTAGTGGAGATTTTGCTGGTAATAAAAAAGAAAGTTTAAAACTACAATTTGATCATATCAAAGATATGATGCAACTAAAATGGAAAGATGGCTATTATATCGCATATTTTCAAGCTAACACCAATACACATGCTCCCCTAGATAGACTTAAAGAGCTCTATGAAGAAGCCATTACACTTGATCCTAATATCGTCATGATATCCATTGGAACCCGTCCAGATTGCCTTCCTGATGATGTCTTAAACTATTTAGAAGACTTAAATAAAAGAATGCCAGTTCAAATCGAATTAGGCTTACAATCCATTCATGAAAAAACATCGATATTAATAAATAGAGCCCATGATTTACAATGCTTTGATGATGCAGTAAAAAAATTAAGAAAAAGAAATATCGAAGTCGTTGTGCATATCATTAACGGACTCCCTTTTGAAACAAAAGAGATGATGATAGAAACCATTAAACATGTGAATACTTTGGATATTCAAGGTATTAAAATACATATGCTCCACATCATGGAAAAAACTAAAATGGGTTATGATTATAAAAAAGAACCATGGGACATTCTTAGCTTAACTTCTTATGTTGATATCACTGTAGATCAAATTTTATGGTTAAGAAAAGATATCATTATCCATAGATTAACTGGAGATTCACCAACATCTATGTTAATTGCTCCTACATGGACTAAGAAAAAATTTGTTGTTACAAACGAAATTGATAAAAAAATGAGAGCATTAAATCTATTTCAAGGAGATTATTATGAGAGATCATCAATTACTTGATATTGCACACGTCTATATGAAACACTATATTACAGATCAAGATATAGTCATAGATATGACAATGGGAAATGGATATGATACTTTGTTCTTAGCGGGTATCTCTAAATTTGTTTACGCATTTGATATTCAAGAAATTGCTCTAGAGCATACTAAAAAAAGAATGGAAGAAAGCGGATTACAAAATTATAAGCTTATATTAGCCAATCATAACAATGTATTAACTCATGTTAAAGCATTTAAATACGTTGTTTATAATCTAGGATATCTGCCTAATGGCAACAAAGAGATTACAACTAAAAAAAATACGACAGTCAAATCCTTAACTAAAGTATTAAAGCATTTACAAGACAATGGTATGGTCTTTATGGTAGTTTATAAAGGGCATAACGAAGGTTATGAAGAAAGTAAAGCGATTCATTTATTCCTTTCAACACTTGATCAAAATCAATATAAGGTATTAAAAACATATCTTCCTTATCAAGAGAATAGACCCCCTTATCTGCTTTGTATATACAAAAAAGAACTTACTCCTTAGAGATAAGTTCTTTTTATTAATTAATCATAAAGGGGATTATGATTTGTTACTAGATGTTGATCCATTATCGTTTGCATTGCCTTGAAATTCATCGACACGGTCTTGCATACGATCACAACGGTCTTCCATTTCTTGTTGGAATTGGTTTACTTGTTCTTGATGTTGTTCTCTTCTTTGTTGTCTTTCTTGAGCAAATTGATTTTGATAGACACTTCTTTCTGCTTGAAATTGTTCTCTTAAGGCTGCAACTTCACCATGAAATTCATCTTGTAATGCTACGAGTTGAGCATTTAAGTCATCTAATGTTGCTAAAAGTTCTGTTTGATCTTCAGTTTCTTCTAATGCTGCTATTTGTTCTTCAACAACTACTATTTGAGCTTCTAAGCTTTGAATTTGTGGAAGATAATATTCAAATTTTGCATCTCTGTCTTCGAAAAATTGATTTCTTAGTTCTAATACTAATCCTTGATTTTCAGCTCTTGCTAATTCAATAATTGCAAATACTTCTTCATCTGTTAATAAAACTGCTTGTTCTAATGTATAATCATCACTTAGTTCAACAACTTTATAAGCTAAGAATAGAAATTCTGGTGTTACACCAAAACTTGCTGCTTCATCAATAAATGCTTGGTCAAAAGTCTTTTCTTGAGATCTACCTAACATACCTCTTGATTCAAATGCGTTATTGATATGTTCTTTAACACTTGCTTTAATACGTTCTTGTAGAGCTTCATCACATGAAATAGCTGAAACTGAAACATATGTTTCTACATCTTCATCAACTGAAATATATCCTAGTTCAATTGAGGTTGCTATAATTAAGTCTACAGCTTCGTCTAAATCCATCCCGATTAAGTCAAGTCCAGAAAGTAATACTTCTGCATCTTCATTTAAAGCGTTAGCTTCAATTACTTTATCGTTAGATGAAACAATTAATTCAACACTTGGATTAATATCTATAGTTACATAAGTGGTTTCTGCTGCCTCTAGTGTTGCTTCACATCCCATAATGGTTGCCACAACCGCGAATAATACAATAAAACTTAATACAAATTTAATTTTTTTCATTTTTTAATTCCTCCTTGTTCACTCTATATACAAGTGAGACTGAACTTTTATTGGCTTTTTTTACTTTTTTAATTATTTTGTTGTCCTTTTCCATGATTTGGCATACTTGGTCTTTCTTTTTCCATCATGAAAGATTCTCTATTATCTGGATTAATATTTAAAATATATCCTTTTTGATCATCATCAGATAAACCAAATTCAATAGATCCACTATCACTTGTGCCAATACTATAATTAACTTTCATTCCTTTAGTATTATCACTTGTTTCAATTTCAAATTGATATGTACCCTTAGTTTGACCTTTCATATAGCTCAAAGTTGCAGATTCATAATCATCATATTCTATTGCTACTTCTTGATCTAATACATTATTTTTATATACCATTATAGATAATTTTTGGTTTTGATTTTCGACTTGGTAATTAACATCAATATAATTTTGTTCACTATGTTGATATGTTAATGTATATTGTTTTTCATCAAATGAACCTTCTATTGCTATTTGATAATCATTATCTCCATATTTTAATAATCCTTCAACTTGATATGTGTTCTTGTTCAAATTGATGCCTTCATTATAGTATAATTGATAAATCATTTCTTCATCAGAAAGATTATTAAGTTTATAAGTTATCATTTTTTCATAGCCATCAATATCTGATTTTTCGATTTCTTTTTGATAATCATCACCGTTGTTTAATAAAACTTCCATAAACTTAGCATATGATACGACATCATCGATTTGACCTTCTATTAAATCATCAGTTTGTTCATCTGCTAATAGTATCGTATAACTATCATCTAAAGCTAACACTTCTGTTTGTTCAATATAATTTACAGTTGCGATTGTTGATAATACAACTGAATCACTAAAATTTGAATCAGCAAATAAATCAACGTTATTTGATCTTACAACTGAGAAAGCTAAAAATAATATTAACAATCCAAATACTGTAGTAAGTGATGCATAAAGTGGTTTAAATCTATTTGTCTTTTTAATAATTGAAACTTCTTGCTTTACAAATACATTTTGATTTTCAACTTTTTCTATGATTTGAGCAGAAAAATTAGGTATTTGTTTTTCATCTGCTTTAGTTTTAATGAGTGTGATTAGATTTTTTTTATTCATATGAAACACCTACTTTCTCTTTTAATATCGTTATTGCTTTATTATATATCCATAAAACTGTTCCTAATGGTTTATCCATAATATCTGCTACTTCTCGAAATTTAAAATTGTTAATGACGTGTAATACGACAACTTCTCTTTGATCTTGATTTAAATAATTAAGAATTTTCAAGATATCAAGTTCTGCTTCTTGATTAACACCTTCAGTTGATACCATATTTTCTAATAGGATATCAGAATGAATTTCTTTTTTATACTTGTTATAATAATTTATACTTAAATTTCTTCCGATTCTCGAAAGATACGCAAATACATTTGATCCCATCTTGAATTGATCAATTTTATTTAAAAAATTCATGTACGTGTCTTGCAATAAATCTGCTGCAATCTCATCATCTTTAACAATAGATATAATTGCAAAGTAAACTTTTCTATTCGTAAGCGTATAAAATTCATCAAATCCTTGATAATCTTTTTCTTTAAATGCATGAATGAATGTATCCATATTGTGATCCATAATTATCCCCTTACACTGTATATACAAACAACGACTCAATTTTATTGGTGTTTTTGCTAACTTTATTTTATCACTTGTTTGCCTTAAAGGTAAAAAAAGAACATACAAAACAAAAAAAGATGCTCAAATGAGCACCTTTATCTAGTTTGCAACAATATTTACTAGTTTTCCTTTGATGACTATTACTTTTCTAATGGTAAGACCTTCTAAATGTCTCACAACATTTTCTTCAGCCAAAGCTTTTGCTTTAAGTTCTTCTTGTGTGATTTTTCTACTATCAATAAATTTAGCTCTTAGTTTACCATTGATTTGAACAACAAATTCTATTTCATCAACAACCAAATATGATTCTTTATAAGTTGGCCAATCTGAATATATCAATTGTTCATTTTGTTTTAATATACTTTGATTAATCTCTTCTGTTAAATGAGGTGCAATTGGATTCAGTAATTTAATAAAACCTCTTGCTTGCTCTTTAGAAATCTTTTGTACTTTATAAACTTCATTCACAAAGATCATCATTTGACTAATTGCGGTATTAAATGCTAGTTTTTCATAATCATCAGTTACCTTTTTAACGCTTTGATGATATATAGTTCTTAATTCTAATACTTCATCAGAGACAATATCAAATTCAAACATGCGCCAAACTCTATCTAAAAATTTCTTTGCGCCATTTAAACTTTCTGTTGACCATGGTTTCTCAGATTCTAAAGGGCCCATAAACATTTCATATAAACGAAGTGCATCAGCTCCATGTGATTCAATGATATCATCAGGATTAATAACATTTCCTTTAGATTTACTCATTTTAGAATGGTCATCGCCTAATATCATACCTTGATTGAACAATTTCTTAAATGGTTCTTTATGTGAAACAAGTCCTAAATCATATAAAAATTTAGTCCAAAAACGTGCATATAATAAATGTCCAACCGCATGTTCAGTCCCACCTACATATAAATCTACTGGTAACCATTTATCCAACAAGACTTTAGCTTCATCAGAATCTAGGGGAACCATTGATAAATGATTTTTTAAGATATAGCCCATAAAATACCATGAACTACCTGCTAATTGTGGCATTGTATTGGTATCTCTTCTACCATTTATTCCATCATATTTAATATGTAGCCAATCATAAGCATTAGCAAGAGGCGATTCTCCAGTACCACTAGGTCTAATATTTTTTAATATCGGTAATTCAAGTGGAAGATCCTCATCGTTTAAAAGGTGAATGCCTTCTTCTTCATCAAAAATAACTGGAAATGGTTCTCCCCAATATCTTTGTCTTGAAAATACCCAGTCTCTTAAGCGATAAGTTGAATGTAGATAACCTTGTTTTGTTTTTTCAAGATATTCTACAATCTTATATTTAGCATCTTCATTATTAAGGCCATCAATGATGCCACTGTTAAAATGAATACCATCACCTGTGTATGCACCTTCTGCATCTCCACGAACAACTTCAATAATGTCTAATCCAAATTTTTGAGCAAATTCGAAATCTCTTTCATCATGTGCCGGTACAGCCATAACTGCGCCTGTTCCATATTGTGGAAGTACATAATCAGAAATCCAAATAGGAACTTTTCTTTGATTTAACGGATTAATCGCATAAGCACCTGTAAAGACGCCTGTTTTTGATTTATCCATTGAACGATCAATTTCTGTTTTTTGTTTAGTTATATTAATATATTCTTTAACTGACTTTATTTCATCTTCACTTGTTATTTCTAATACAAGTGGATGTTCTGGTGCAAGCACACAATAAGTTGCGCCATATATAGTATCTGGTCTTGTAGTGAATACTTCAAATGCTTGATCAGATTGATCAACTTTAAAAGTCATCATGGATCCATCAGATTTGCCAATCCAGTTTCTTTGCATCTCTTTTAGATGTTCTGGCCAATCCAACATATCTAAATCTTCTAATAAACGATCTGCATATTCTGTAATTCTTAAAACCCATTGTCTCATCGCTTTTTTAGCTACAGGATATCCGCCTCTTTCAGAAACCATTTTCCCATCGACAAGTTCAATCTCATCATTTGCTAAAACAGTACCTAATCCTTCACACCAATTGACTTCAACATCTTTTAGTACAGCTAATCCTTTTTCATACATCTTTTTAAATATCCATTGAGTCCACTTAAAGTAACCAGGATCTGCAGTCGCAAATTCTCTATCCCAATCAATACCTTTACCTGCTTCAATGATTTGACGTTTAAAATTACCTATATTTTGATATGTAAATTCTCTAGGATCTTTACCGGTTGATAATGCATATTGTTCAGCTGGAAGCCCAAAAGCATCCCAACCCATAGGATGTAAGACGTTATATCCTTGCATACGTTTAAAACGACTGATGATATCAGTTGCTGTATATCCTTCAATATGTCCAACATGAAGGCCGTTTGCGCTTGGATATGGAAACATATCTAAAACATAGTACTTTTCCTTAAAACGATCTTCTTGTGTTTTAAAGAGTTTATTTTCATGCCAGTAATCCTGCCATTTCTTTTCTTTTTCTTTATAATCATAATACATATGTCGATACCTCTTTCACTTACATCTATTATAACTAAAAACCGTAATTTTTCCAATAAAAAAAGGGCATATATAATATAACCCTTATTTTTTTACTTACTTGCTTCAATATACTTAACTAAATCTCCAACGGTTTTCAAATTTTGAGCATCTTCGTCGCTTACTTGAATATTAAATTCATCTTCGATATTCATGATAAGTTCAACTGCATCAATTGAATCCGCTCCTAAATCTTCTGATAATCTTGATTCTAGAGTTACCTTTTCTGCTTCTACACTTAGTTCTTCAACAATCATTTCTTTAACACGTGCAAATACCATAGTATAATCCTCCTTTATATAGCATGCTTATTATAAGATATTTTTTTATTTTTGTCAATTGTAAACACATTTATTTTTTGATGTTCAAAGTATTATGTGATATTTTGTAATGATAACGTTTACTTTATCTTTTTTCTAAAAAAAGTATTGTGTTATTTTCATGTTGTGTTACAATGACTTCATCAATAAAAAAGTATGGCTACTTCCAAGATAGGGCAATTGCTCTTGAGTATAACTATGGACAAGGCCACCAGTGGCTTTTTTTTGTAGAAAAAGGAGAAAATAAAAATGAAAAAGTTCTTATTAGTATTGAGTATTGGATTTATTTTAATCTTAGCAAATGGATGTTCAAACAGTTCAAATGTTTTTGAATTCATTTTAGATGAAAGTTATGATGACTTTGTAACTATGGCAACTTCTGCAGATTATCCACCTTATGAAAATATTGTTCAAGGTGATGATGGGAAAAACACTGTAGTTGGTGTAGATATTGAAATTGCAAAAGCAATTGCAAATCGCTTAAATAAAAATTTAAGAGTTGTTCATAAAGGTTTTGATTTTCTTGTGGAAGATGTTAGATCAGGCAAAATTGATTTTATTATCGCTGGCATTACACCAACACCTTCAAGAAAAGAAATTATTGATTTTTCAAAATCTTATTACACTGAAGAAAGTATTTTACAAGTTGTTTTAGTTCATAAAGATAATGTTGATCTTTATCAATCTATAGAAGATTTAAATCAAACAACTGTAAGAGTAGGTGCACAAACTGGTTCTATTCAACAAGAATTTGCAGAAATTTTTACACCAAATGCAACTGCTAAGATCATTCAAGATTTAAAAGAGTTATTAAACAATTTAGATAATAAGCAAATTGATGCTTTATTTACTGAAGATGAAGTTGCTACAACTCAAATGAATAGTGGTTATGAAGATTTCGTTAAAATCTATCTTGATTCACTTGAAGGATATGAAGGAAACGCAGTTGGAGTACAAAAAGGGAATACTGAATTATTAAATACAATCAATGAAGTGATTGACGACTTATTAGCTGATGGTAGTATCACAACTTGGCTAGATGAGTTTTCTTTATCATGATTATTTTCTTAAACTTTTCCTTCTTATTTGATTGGTATAGTTTAAGTTTACTACTTCAAGGTCTTATGTTGACCTTAATCCTTGCTTTTTTAGCAGTTGTTTTTGGTAGTATACTTGCTCTTATACCTGCCTTTATGAGATTGTCGAAGAATAAGTTTATATCATCTCCTGCAGTGTTTTATGTAGAAATCATCCGTGGAACACCTATGCTTGTACAAGTTTTGCTTATCTATCAAATATTAAATATCCCATTGTTTTTAATTGGTGGTATGGATATGGGGAGCTTCATTCCTGGATTGGTTGCTTTATTAATTAATAGTTCTGCATATATTTCAGAAATTATAAGAGGTGGTATTTTAGCTGTAGATAAGGGTCAAACTGAGGCCGCAAGATCACTTGGTTTATCTCAAGGTCAAACAATGTTTAAAGTGGTTTTGCCTCAAGCAATCAAAAATATATTCCCTTCTCTTGGAAATGAGTTTGTTACTATTATTAAAGAAACTTCTATTTTTATGTATTTAGGTATAGCTGAATTAATGTATCAAGTGGGTATCATAAAGTCTAGTTCACCAGCTGTAACTGAATTATATATTGTAGCAGGATTATTATATTTAGCACTAACATTCCCATTATCTAAGCTTATGAACCGTGTTGAAAGGAGATTACGTTATGCAGACCAAAGATAATCAAATCATTGTCGTCAATAATTTATACAAAACATTTAATGACAATATTCATGCATTAAATGGCGTAAATATATCAGTCAACAAAGGCGAAGTTGTTACTATTATAGGGCCATCAGGCTCAGGCAAATCTACGTTATTAAGATGTATGAATCTTATGGAAGTTCCAACTTCTGGTAATGTATTCTTTAAAGGGGAAGCATTACATATAAAGGACAAGAATATCAATCAATTACGCGAAAAAATGGGAATGGTTTTTCAATCATTTAATTTATTCCCTCATTTAAGTGTTCTAGAAAATATAACCTTGTCTCCAAAATTAGTATTAAAAATGTCAGATGAAAAAGCAAAAGAGCTTGGTGCTTCTTTATTAAATCAAGTAGGGCTAAGTGATAAAATCGATAGTTATCCAAATCAATTATCAGGTGGTCAAAAACAAAGAGTTGCAATTGCAAGAGCACTTGCGATGAATCCTGATGTCATGCTTTTTGATGAACCAACAAGTGCATTAGATCCTGAAATGGTCGGTGAGGTTTTACAAGTTATGAGAAATCTTGCAAATCAAGGTATGACTATGGTTATTGTTACACATGAAATGAATTTTGCTAAAGATGTATCTGATCGAGTTATTTTTATGGCCGAGGGTGAAATCATAGAAATTGGTGAACCTACTCAATTATTTAACAAGCCAAAAGAAGTTCGAACACAAACATTTTTAAAAAGAGTTTTAGTTAAATAAAAGACCCTTGGGTCTTTTTTTGCATGATAATTTGTCAATTCAAGTGCAACGCATCATAAGATTCATTGATCACTTCTAATGGAGTTTTAAAGTTGATGCATTTTCTAGGTCTATTATTTAGACGAGTTAATACATTAAGTACTTCTACATCGTTAGTTTGTGAAAGATCCATACCCTTTGGATAGTATTCTCTTAATAAACCATTTGAATTTTCATTAGTTCCTTTTTGCCATGCACAGTAAGGATCAGTGAAATACATCTGACAATTTAAACTTTCTTCAATATCTTTATATTTAGCAAATTCTTTACCGCGATCACATGTGATTGTTTTCACTAATTCAGGTGGGAATTGTGATAGTAATTCAATAATAGCTGCTGTAACATTCTCGCTTGTTCTATCGGGTAGTAGTTTAACAAGGTACAGTCTTGATTTACGCTCGGCAAGTGTTACGAAACAATACTTGCTTTTTCGTTGAAAATTCACTCTTCCAGATTCCACAGTATCGGCTTCCCAATGTCCTAACGTATGTCTCTTATAGACCTCTTTAGGACGTTTTTTTATTGTTTTACCTATGTTGAAGCGACCTCTTGTTTCTGCAGGTCGTTTGAATTTACCTTTTCGTCTCAATCTCCATATCTCTCCTCGTATAAGATATTTTTTATGTATCCATCTATAGATAGTTGAAAAACAAGGGGAATTTTCAGGTTGTCCATTTTTTCGTTTTGCTATTTGCTCTGGTGACCATTGTTGATTTAGTTTATCTTCAATGTACTTTTTGATAAATGGACATATTTTTACTGGTCTATGACATTTGATTCGACGCTTTTCATATTTCTTTTGCGCAATATGAGGTAAGTATTTATAGCGATATCCACATTCATTCCTCTTTAACTCCCTAGATATTGTACTAGGACTTCTTTTTACTGCTTTGCTAATTTGTCTAATGCTCACCCCTGAGAGCCATAACTGATATATACAAGTTCTTTCTTCTATGGTAAGATGTATGTAGTTCATAGTTTCTCCTTTTGTGTTTGTTTGGTCACTTACATTATATAGGAATCTATGAACTTTTTTATTTTTCTTTAGTGTTGCACTTGTTATTATAAATTATCGCATAAAAAAAGGATAGTTTAGCTATCCTTTTTCTCATAAACTCTACCATACAATTCAGTATAGCCTTTTATTTTTTTAGCAAGTTCATCATTTATTTCATTTTTAACTAATCGCCAGCGCCAATTGTTTCCTAGAGTTGAAGGAATATTCATTCTACCTTCATCCTTAAGATGTAAATAATCTTGAATAGGAATAATTGCAGTTTCAGCTACACAAGCTAAAGTTGTCTTTATAAGGCTATCTACCGGTGAACCAATACCTTGATGATTAATATAATCTAAGCAATATTTTAAATCGTCTTCTTTCAAAGTTTCAAACCAAGAAGCTGTTGTTAAATTGTCATGAGTTCCTGTATATGCAATAACATTTGTTGGATATAGGTGAGGAATATAATCATTTTCTTCTCTTGAATCAAAAGCAAATTGTAACAATTTCATACCTGGGAATCCTGTATCTTTTACTAGTTTTCTTACATCATCAGTTAAGACACCTAAATCCTCTGCAATAATATTTACTTCGCCTAATTCTTTTTTTATTGCATCAAAAAATATTTTACCAGGACCTTTTTTCCATTGACCATTTCTAGCTGTTTTTTCTCCGTATTTGATACTAAAATAATTAACAAATCCAATAAAATGATCAATTCTAATCATATCAAATAATTCCATTGATGATTTAACACGTTTAATCCACCAAGCAAATTGATTTTTTTCTAAGACATCCCAATTATATAAAGGATTCCCCCATAATTGACCATCTAGTGCATAATTATCTGGTGGTACTCCTGCTACATGTAATGGCAATCTTTCATTGTCAAGATCAAACATTTTAGGGTTTGCCCATACATCGCTACTATCATAAGACACATAAATAGGCATATCTCCTACAATTTCAATGTTATGTTTATTTGCATATGTTTTTAAATGAGCCCATTGTTGATATGCT
This sequence comes from Mariniplasma anaerobium, assembly GCF_016865445.1. Classification (GTDB taxonomy): domain Bacteria; phylum Bacillota_I; class Bacilli_A; order Acholeplasmatales; family Acholeplasmataceae; genus Mariniplasma; species Mariniplasma anaerobium. The sequence goes on from NZ_AP024412.1 coordinate 1,406,396, forward strand.
TTAAATTGAAGAAATTGATAGAATTCAATATCTTCTTTTAGTAATCCACGATAATAATCTAACGATTTTTCATTTCTTAGTCTTATTTCATCATCCCAATGAAGCCAAGATTTACCTTTATGGAATAATTTTAAAGCCATGAATAATGAATAATCATATAACCAATCATTTTCTTTTATTAAGAATTTTTTGTATGCTTCATCACTTTGGTTAAAATGGTTAAATGCAATTTTCAATATATCAAATCTTTGTTCATATAAATCACTATAATCAATATATCTAGGGCTATCAAAAGTTGCTATAATATCAGATTTATCAATTAGTTTTTCTTCAACCAATAAATCTAAATCAATAAAATATGGATTGTTAGCAAATGCTGAAAAAGTTTGATATGGTGAATCACCATAGGACGTTGGTCCTAAAGGCAATATTTGCCAATAAGATTGTTTTGATTTAACTAAAAAGTCAACAAAATCATATGCTGCTTTCCCGTAAGTACCTATACCATATGGACTTGGTAAACTTGATATGTGACACAGTATTCCACTTCTTCTCATAATGACTCCTTTATTTCGAATACGATTGATTCGAATGCTCTTAGTATAAGTGTTTTGTTTTTTAATTTTTGATCTTTATAATTAGAAATGACAATATTTGTTATTTCAAAATGACTCATATCATATGTTAACTTTTTTTTACTAAACGAGTTGATGATAAGTAAAACTTTATCATCAAGTATTCTTTTATAAATATATAAATCTTCATTTTCAATATCTATTTGTTCATAAGCTCCATAAGTTATGATATCTTTGTACGCACTAAATCTTCTTAAATCTATGAGTTTCTTATAGTGATTTAATAAAGAATTATTATTGTTTAGTTGACTTGCTACATTAATTCTTTTATAGTTTCTATTATTTGATATTTTTGGTTCTTCTAATGAAAACCCACCATATAAATCTTTTGACCATTGCATTGCAGTTCTTGCATTATCTCTAGATCTTAATGAAGCAACTTTTAATGCTCTAACAGGATCATCAGGAGTTTTTTCTAATTCATAAATATAAGTAGCTCTTGATGAAATATCATCAAAGTCATTAACATCTTCAAATGGATAATTTGTCATTCCTATTTCTTCACCTTGATAAACAAATGGAGTACCTCGCATCATATGAAGCGCAGTAGCAAGCATTTTCCCAGATTCTAAAGGATATTTATAATCTCCATATTGACTCATTAATCTTGGTTGATCATGATTTAACCAATTTAATGGCATCCAACCATCAGTTGCAAATGCTTTTTGCCATTTATCAAATGTTTTTTTAAGATCAACAACATTAGTTTTTAATTTTTTAGGATTGGTGATATCAAATAAATTGTTACACCAATTATGATCAAAATTAAAAACCATCGATAACTCATTTGATTCAAATCCAGCATATTTTTTAGCTTCTTCTATGGTTGCTTGACCACCGACTTCACCAATTGTTAAAACATCATAGGGTTTAAATAATGATTCATTTAAAATTTTTAAATAATCGTGTACTTTAGGTAAATTTGAAAATTTAGTCCAATCAAGTGGATACTTATCTTTTTGATTTTTTATATCTATAAGTCTAGCTCTATCAAGATGCGAAACAGCATCAATTCTAAATCCATCGATCCCAAGTTCAAGCCACCATTTACCAACATCAATCATTTCTTGTCTAACTTTCGGATTTTTCCAGTTTAAATCTGGCATTTTATCTGAAAATATTTTCATATAATAACTATCAGTTAATTCATCATAATTCCAACAGCTGCCACCAAAAAATGATCCCCAGTTTGTTGGTTCAACTTTTTTATCATCAACCATTTTTCCATCATGCCAAATATAGTAATCTCTATAAGGGTTGTTTTTTGCTTTTCTAGATTCAATGAACCACGGATGTTCATCTGAAGTGTGATTTAAAACAAAATCCATTACAACTTTTATGCCTAATCCATGCGCTTTAGTAATGAGTTCTTTTACATCTTCTAGAGTTCCAAATTCAGAATATACATTATAAAAATCTCGTACATCATACCCATTATCATCCATAGGTGAATCATAAAATGGGCATATCCAAATTAGATTTACCCCTAGATGATTTAAGTAATCTAGTTTCTCATATATGCCCTTAATATCACCAATTCCATCATGATTACTATCATAAAAGCTTTTTGGATATATTTGATATCCAACACTTTCCATCCACCATTTTTTTTGCATGTAAATGCTCCTTTATTTCTTACTTCTATTGTATCATATCTAATATGGAGTTGTAACAATGTTAGCGGTTTCATATTTTTAATTTTAATGCTTATGTTATAATTATTTTGGTGATGAATATGAATAAAAGTGCATTATGGCATCAAGCAAAATCGGAATACGCTTATGCCTATGATAAAGAAACATTACATATCGTTTTAAGAACTGCAAAAAATGATATAGATACAGTCCAAATCATCCATGGTGATCCATTCAATTGGGTTGGTGATAAGAACGGTTTGCCTCATTGGAAAAACCAAATAGAAATCATGGAAAAACGATATCAAAGTGATCTATTTGATTATTATTTTATTGCGATCAAACCCCCTTACTTGCGCACTAAGTATGCTTTTTTGTTACATGATGGCAAAGATAAATACCTATTTGGAGCAAGACAATCAAGATTAATATCTAAAGATAATGAATTATACGAAACATTTGATTTGAGTGAATATTTTAATTTCCCTTACTTGAATCATGAAGACCTTCATAACACACCTTCATGGGTTAAAGATACCATATGGTATCAGATTTTCCCTGATCGTTTTTATGCTGATCAAAAAAATAGTAATTTGACTTGGGGTAAACTACCTGTTACTAATCATGAACTATATGGTGGTAACCTAAAAGGCATCATTGAAAAGCTTCCTTATTTACAAGAATTAGGAATCACTGGTATATACTGTACACCTTTGTTTAAATCTCCTTCTGCTCATAAATACGATACGACTGATTATTTTTTAATTGACCCTCAATTTGGAACTAACGAAGATTTTAAAAACTTAGTTATCCAAGCACATAAAAGAAATATAAAAGTTATGCTTGATGGTGTATTTAATCATTGTGGATATGATCACCCTTTCTTTCAGGATGTTATTAAAAATGGAGAAAAAAGTAAATATAAAGATTGTTTTTATATCGATGAATTTCCTGTTGTTAATTTCCCACTAAATAAACACCAAAAACCTATTAACTACCACGGACAAAAATTAAATCTGAAAACATTTGCTTTCACCCCATATATGCCAAAATGGAATACTTCAAATCCAATTACATCAAAACATTTACTTGATGTTATTAAATATTGGATTACTGAATTTGATATAGATGGTTGGAGACTTGATGTTTCTAATGAAATCAGTCATGATTTTTTAAGACAAATAAAAAAAGTTAGTAGAGATGCTAAAAAAGATACGTTTATCCTTGGAGAAAACTGGGATTCATCTATACCTTGGTTACAAGGTGATCAATTAGATTCAGTTATGAATTATGATTTAAGTTATCCAATCTGGAAATATTTAGAACATAAAATGGATATAAACACCTTTAAAGATATGGTAACTAATTATCTAGCAAAAACACCGAAAAACGTCATGGAGAACATGTTTAATCTTGTAGGTTGCCATGACACAGTTCGCATTAAAAGACGTCTTAACGACGATAACAGACGGATGAAATTGAGTTATGTTCTTATGTTCCTATCAAGTGGAGCACCAAATATATATTATGGTGATGAAATTGGTATGACTGGTGAACATGATCCAGATAATAGACGCTGTATGCTTTGGGATAAAAAGGATCAAGATTTAGAATTTAAAACATTTACTTCTTCATTGATTTCTTTAAGAAATCATCATCCTTCATTTAAAGCCTATGATTATCATTTTATAGACTCAAATATTTTAGCTTTTACTAAAGAAGATAAAAAGGATAGTATACTAGTTCTAATCAATAATGGCGATAAAACAGAAATAAGTCTACCAAAAGAAGTTTTTGGAACATACAAAAATTTAATAAACTTAGAATCTATTGATATTCATGATAAAATGATACTAGAGACCTATGGGTTCCTAATTTTATCAAAGGAAGTATAAAACATGAAATCTACGATTAGAGATGTTGCGAAAAAAGCAAACGTAAGTGTTTCAACAGTTTCAAGAGTTATTAATAAAAAAGGATATGTACATGATGCAACTAGAATTATTGTTGAAAAAACAATTCAAGAACTTGGGTTTATTCCTAATCAACTTGCTAGATCTTTAACATCAAGATCGTCAAAGATTATTGGTGTTATTGTGCCCCACATTGGACCTAGTTTTTATGGTGAACTATTAGAAGGCATAGAGTCACAAGCTTCTGCATATGGCTATAAGATTATTTTCTGTCATACGCATGACGATCCTGATAGAGAATTAGAGTATCTTAATTTCTTTGAACAATACAATATTGAAGGTCTTATCATAGCATCAAATTTTTCGAATAGAGATAAACTAGTAGATCTAAAAATTCCAGTTGTTACAGTTGATCATATCTTAGATGAAAATATTCCATCAATTACATCAGATAATGTGAAAGGTGGAGGGCTTGCAGCACATAAGTTGATTGATTCAGGTGCAAAAAATATTTTAGTGTTTAGAGGTCCATCATTTCTTCTAACGACTATGGAACGTACAATTGGTTTTCTAAATGTTTTAAAACCTAAGAAAATTTATGCTGATATTTTTGATTTTGACTTATTAAATCCAGATATTAAGCTTATTGAAGAAATCCTAAAGAGTAATCCATCAGTAGATGGTATCTTCACATTTAGTGATACTCTAGCAATCGCAACTTTGAACATCTTGCAAAAATTAGGCAAAAAAGTTCCCCAAGATGTATCTCTTGTAGGTTACGATGATACACCTTATGCTAAATGGGTAACACCATCAGTTACAACTATCCATCAATCAGTCTTTTTCATGGGTAAACAGTCATTTATTAATTTAACAAGACTCATTAGAGGTGTTGAATTAGATTCTCTTCATGATATTATTGATGTTAAACTTATCGAAAGAGATTCAACTAAATAATAATAATAATAATAATAAAAACAGGAAATCGTTGATTTCCTGTTTTTTTAAAATTATTTTTTAAATTGTAAGATAATTCCAGCAAAAGGTCCTACTTTTGGTTGAATATAATACTTAAATCCATTGCGATCGCCTTTTTTAGTATGCAATTGAGTTCCATTAAATTGATCAGAGCCGTGATAAATTGCTTTATCACTATTTAATATTTCTTGATACCTTCCAGCTCTTGGAACGCCAATATCATAAGTTTGATGAACATTTGGAGTCATGTTAAGTATAATAATTAACACTTCATCATCAGAAAATCTAGCAAAAGCAAATAAAGATTGATCTTTATCATCTGCAACAATCCATTTAAATCCTTTTGGATGATGATCATATTGAAATAATGCATCATGATGACGATATACTAAAGCTAAATCTTTAAAAAATCTATTTTGTTCTTGGTGAGCTTGGATATCTAATAGATGCCAATCAAGTTCTTTTCTAAATGCCCATTCACTAAATGATGCAAATTCTTGACCCATAAATAATAATTTTTTACCAGGATGCGTCATCCATAAAGTTAAAAGTAATCTCCAATTAGCTAATTTTTGCCAATAATCACCTGGCATTTTATTAACTAAAGATCCTTTCATATGAACAACTTCATCATGTGAGAAAGGTAGAACAAATTGTTCATTAAATGCATAAACAAGTCCAAAAGTGATTTTATCATGATGATATTTTCTATGTATAGAGTCTTCTTTAAAGTATCTTAAGACATCATTCATAAAACCCATATTCCATTTGTAATTAAATCCTATACCACCAACATCAACTGGATGTGTAACTTGAGGATAATCCGTAGAGTCTTCTGCCATAAATAAGAATCTATCATCTTTACCAAATAAATGATAAGATAATTGTCTTAAGAAGTTAATGGCATCGTGATTGACACCTTCTTCTTTATTTCCTAAATAATATATTAAATAAGATACTGCATCAATTCTATATCCATCTATATGGAAATAATCCATCCAAAAGGTTAAGGCCGATAGCATAAAACTACGTGTTATACCTTTAGAAAAATCTAAATTATTTGTCCCCCATGTGATATTTTCTCTTCTTTTAGCATCATTAAATTCGTATAATGGTGACCCATCAAAATAACTTAATCCATGTGAATCTTTACAAATATGTCCTAAAACCCAATCCATAATAACACCAATACCTGCTTGATGTAGTCGATCAATTAAGTACATATAGTCCTTAGGAGAGCCATATCTTGAAGTAGCTGCAAAATATCCAGTACCCTGATATCCCCAAGAATCATCTAAAGGGTATTCATAAACAGGTAAAAATTCAACGTGTGTAAATCCATGATTTAAAACATGTTTAATCAAATCATCAGCAAGTTCATTATATTGTTTAAATTCACCGAATTTTCTCATCCATGATCCAATATGAACTTCATAAATTAATAACGGTTCTTTATAAACTTTTTTCTTTTCGTAAAACCAGTTTTGATCACTCCACTCGTAGTGATCTATGTCATAAACTTTTGATCCAGTACTTGGTCTTACTTCTGCAAAATAAGCAAATGGATCAGATTTAACTAATACTTTATGATCAAATGTATAAATTTCATATTTATATACTGCCCATTCATGATTTCCCGGGATTTCAATACGATAAATACCTTGATAATGTATTTTAGTTAAAACATTTTTCCATCCTTCATAATTATTAAATGATGAAATCAATCTTACTTCTTTAGCATTAGGTGCGTAAACTGTATATTCTGTTGCATAAATTTCATTATTTTCATTTCTGAGCAAATGTGCTCCGAAAATCTTAAATGCTTGATCATGTAGACCATTTAAAAATAAATCTACATCATGATCTGGAATAAGTCGCATGTTAACACCTCTTTTTTTATTTTTTTATATGTACAATATATATACCTGGTTGATCTACATACATAGCATGACTTCCAGTTATAGCTTTTTGAGAAGGAAAAATAAGTTTTCCATCTTCTAGTGGAAGTTTCTCTAAATCGTAGTAATTTTTGATATAGTGAATTAAAATGTTTTTTTCATCTTCTAGGCGATATATGATTAATTTTTTAGATTTTGAAATTGTTACACTGCTATTATATGTAGTTTGACGATAAAGCTTATATTTTTTTCTAAGCTTTAATAGCGCTCTTAGTTTTTTAACAGATTCTTCTTTGACTCTCCAAGTGATTTGATTGATATCATCTGGAGAATTATAAGAATTTTCTACACCTTTTTTCGTGCGATAAAATTCTTGACCCGCATGATAAAATGGAACGCCTTGAGAGATTGCTATTAAATGATTTGCTAAATCTTGAGCAACTTTAAAGTCTGGTAATTCAAATCCATGTGCCAAAACCATTTTGTCGTAAAATGTTAAATTATCATGACACTCAACATAGTTAATACTCTGACTTGGTGATTTAAACATATGTGGCGATCCAATAATCACATCCATCGCTTTATGTTGCAGACGATAGTTGCCCATTGTAAAACCTAATCCATCTCCGTGAAGTTCGCCTTTCATTGTATTTCTATATGCATCATTAAAATGTGCATAGCCTTGAAATTTAGATTGGTTACTCATATTTGCTTGTTTTTTATGGGGAATTTCAGTTTGCATATTCCATCCTTCACCATATAACATAATGTGAGGATTTTGTTGTTTTAAAGTCTTTTCTATGAGTAACATAGTGTCTATATCTAAAAGTCCCATCAAATCAAATCTAAATCCATCAAGTTGATATGTTGCTTGAAGATGAGATAGACTATCTACGATCAGTCTTCTTACCATATAGTTTCTGGTTTCTACATCATTTCCACAATAAGAGTTATCAGTCATCTTTAAGCTACTATCATGTCTATAAAAATAACCTGGAACTAAATCATCATATGGAAATGTTCTAAATTGAAATACATGATTATAAACAACATCCATATTGATACCTAGTTTAATTTGGTGTGCATAATCGACGATTCTTCTTAAACTATTAATTCTATCATATGGATCATCTGGTGATTTAGAAAACCATCCTTCTAAAGAAAAATATTGGCTTGGATTATATCCCCAATTATATTTTAATTGCTTATGATCATCAAACACATCATCAAAATCAAAAATTGGTAAAAATTGTAAATGTGTCATGCCTAATTTTTTTATATATGTTAAGACATTGCTTCCTAATATTTTACTATCCTCAAGTAAACCATCATATAAACCTTTATGTGTAACATCTAAATTAATAGACATATCTCTTACATGACCTTCGTAGATAACTGAATCTACATAGTTTTTAACTTTTATTGGAGTTTTTGAAAGTGGATATGCTCTATTAAAATCAACGATATGAGACCCTTTTGAAGAAGCTCCAACAGTATATGGATCTTTCACATCTTTAAATAAACCAACGAGCTTAACTTGATAATAATACGTTTTTAAATGATGATCTCCATCAACTTTTACTGACCAAATAGGCTCACTATATTCCATTTCATATCTATTTTCACCAAGCATTAGATAAACTTGTTTTGCAACTGGAGAAAAAAGATAAAAAGATGTCGCATTTTGGTCATAAACAAACCCTAATGGTCCATCATATCTAAATCTTTGTTCAAATGCTTTGGTCAAAGTGACTAATCCAATTAGAAGTGGAAAAGTCTCATGATTAATTGCGATTTTATCATTTTTGTGTAAATCAATGTCACTTTCAGTTGTGAAATACTGATTGATACCTTCATTTTTTAACCAGTTTACCCTGTTGTTTTCTAACTCGATTGAGTGGATAAATTTGTCACTTTCAATTCGGATCAATTTGAAATCATCAATAAAAATATTCATCTTCTACGTCCTTTATGTGTCTTTATAATAATAGGTTTTTCATCTAGTTTTATTTTACCATGATTAACTTCTATTTTTCGCATAGAAAGAAAATCTTCATAACTTCCATCTGTTAACGGAACTTCTATGTCATCTAGATTTTCTAGATTAAAAATCCCTAAGATCATATCTTCTTTGTATTCATAAGAAAATACTGCGATTTGATCATGCGCATGCATATTAAATACACCATGTGAAAAAATAGGTTCTTTTTTCATATCAGTTAGTTTTTTTATATATGTTTCTAATGATTGCTTAGGATTCCAAACAATGACATCATCTTCAAAAAGATTTGGTAAATGATCAATTTCGTGTTCAAGTCCTGCATAAATAAATGTTGTTCCTTTTAAGAAAAACATCATGGTTAACATGTTCATAAAATGCTTATGATCTCTTACCTTGTCTCTTAATCGTCTTTGATCATGATTTTCAAAACCTCTAATTTTAATATAATTTTTTGGATAAATCATTTCTTGCCGATATATTTCTTCTAGCCATCTGCTTAATTTTTTACTGTCTTTTAATAGATATGCATCCATGAAATCAAAAATATCATATTCATAGCACATATCAAATGCATCATACATTTGTCCATCAGATGAACAATCGTATCCTTGATCTCTTATATACTTAATAAATTCAGGATGAACTGATTCGGTTAACCAAATAATATCTGGACTATTTTTTTCTACTTCTTTTCTTGCTTTTATCCAAAAATCGATAGGCAATAATGGCGCAACATCACATCTAAAGCCGTCAACAATAGACGCCCAATAAACCAAGACATCAACAAAATAATCTTGAACTTCCTCTAAATCATAATTTAAATCAGTGATATCGCTCCAATCACCAACTCGATTAGCTAGGCTTCCATCAGATTTTCTATAAAACCATTCTGGATGCTCTTGAGTCAAAACAGAATCTTTTGATGTGTGATTGAAAACAATATCCATCATAACTTTCATGTTTTTTTTATGTGCTTTTTCAACTAATCTCTTTAAATCTTCTAATGTGCCTAGATCTTTATCAATTTTATAAAAATCAACAATTGAATACGGGCTTCCTTTGAGACCTTTTCTAGATACTTTTCCAATAGGATGAAAAGGAAGTAAATATATAATATCTACTCCCATATTTGCGATTCTATCTAAATCATCGATAACACCCTCAAAATTTTGTTTTTCTGAGTGTTGTCTAGGAAACACTTGATAAATTGTTAACCCACGCATATCTACCTTTGTTTGTTTAGCCATATTTATCAGTCCTTTATACCTATTTTTTTAAATCTATTTTATTTAAATGCCAAATGTCATTATTATAATTTGTAATAGTGCGATCAGATGTAAAGAATCCTGAATGTGCAATATTCATTATTGATTTATGTAACCATCCATTTCTATCTTTATAATATTCATTTGCAATCTCATGTGCTGTTACATAACTATCAAAATCTTTTAAGACAAAGAAATAATCACTATTTAATAAATTATTTAAGATGTAATCAAAATGTGCTGGATTTTTATGCATTGATCTAACAAAATGAAAGACATCTTTTAATCTTTGATCTTTTTCATAAATCTCTCTTGGTTTGTATCCGTTGTTAGCATATATTTCAGAAACTTCAGGTGCAGATAAACCAAAGATTATATTATTATCCATACCAGCTTCTCTTACGATTTCCACATTTGCACCATCCATTGTTCCAATAGTTAATGCACCGTTCATCATAAATTTCATATTACCTGTTCCACTTGCTTCTTTAGTAGCTGTTGAAATTTGTTCTGATAAATCAGCTGCTGGCATAATATATTCAGCATATGTGACATTATAGTTTCTAACAAATACTACTTTTAATAAATAATTAGTGGATTCATCATTATTCACAATATCAGCAAATGTATCGATTAATTCAATAACTTGTTTTGCCATATAATAACTTGGCGCAGCTTTAGCACCAAATATAAATGAATGCGGATAATAGTTTTCTTTAAATACTGGATCAGATTTTAATTTTTGATATACATAAATGATATGAAGTATATTCATTAGTTGACGTTTATATTCATGAAGACGTTTTACTTGAATATCAAAAATCGAATTAACATCTAATTTAACACCTTGTTTTTCAAAAATTTGATCTGCTAAAGCTTGTTTCTTTGTTTTTTTCATTTGATCAATTAAATTTTGCGTTTTTGAATCATTCTTATATGCATCAAGTAACTCTAATTTTGTTAGATCATCTCTCCAAAAACTACCAATTGTATCATCTAAGATTTTAGTTAATTCTTTATTTGTATGAATAAGCCAACGACGATGTGTGATACCATTAGTCTTATTATTGAACTTATCTGGATATAAAGTGAAGAAGTCTTTCATTTCTTCATTTTTTAATATGTCTGTGTGTAATGCTGCTACACCATTTACACTAAATGAACCATAAATACAAATATGAGCCATACGGACATGATTTTGTCCGATTAACCCCATTAAATAAACTTGTTCTTTATTAAATCTTCCATCAGTTACCAAGATACTTCTAAATCTTCGATTCATTTCTTGCACGATTTCATATATTCTAGGTAATAAATTTCTAAAAATTCTTATATCCCATTTTTCTAAAGCTTCAGATAAGATTGTATGATTTGTAAATGCACAAGTTTGTGTCGTAATACTCCAAGCTTGGTCATATCCGATTTTTTCTTCATCCATTAAGATACGCATCATTTCTGGAATGACTAGCGTTGGGTGGGTATCATTAATTTGGAATGTATAAAATTTATGGAAATCTTTAGGATCTCTACCTAAATCTTTATGTTCTTTAATTGCTTGTTTAACACCAGCAGCACTAAACACATAAGATTGAAGTAATCTTAATGTTTTGCCTTCTTCATTTGAATCATCTGGATATAGTTGTCTATCAACACCGTGAACCATACGAAGATAATCTTCGCCGACATGTTTTTGTAAATCTGATGCATCTGTTGCCCATAAGCGTAGAGATGTAACAACACCATTTTTATCGCCAACAATTTTAACATTATATGGGATTGCTTTTATCCATACTGGATTAATAAGTTGAGTATGTTCAACATATCCAAATAATGGAATATTAATTGCGTTTGCTTCATCTTTTTCTTCCCAAATAAATTCTTTCTTTAACCAAGGATCTGGATGTTCAACTTGCTTATGATTTTTTATTTCTTGTACAAAGAATCCTTCTCTGTAACGAAGACTATTTCCGTATAAAGGTAATCCTAATGATGCTGATGAATCTAAGAAACACGCAGCAAGTCTTCCAAGTCCACCATTACCTAATCCTGCATCTTCTTCAGCATGTTCAACTTCATTTAAATCAAGATCTAGATCTTTAAAAGCTTCTTTAACAACATCATAATAACCACTGTTTTGTAGATTATTTGTTATGAGGCGTCCCATTAAAAATTCCATAGAAAAATAAATAGTTTTCTTAAGATTATTTTCTTTTACATATGCATTTGTTTTCTCGAAATTTTCTTTTAATGATTCGTCAAGTAAATGTGCTAAAACGCTATATCTTTGATAGACTGTAGAGTCTTTTAATTCAACTTGAAAAAGGTCTGATAATTTTTTTACATATTCCTTTTTAAAGGTATCTTTATGTTCAAATATTGTATTCATATTATATATGTCTCCTAACATAGTTTATCTATTATATTTTACCATAAAAAGATTTATTAAATAGCTTTGGTACCGTTTGCATATTATTTATTTTGTAAGATTATCATTATTTGAAAATATGTTTCAATATTCACATATTTTACAACAATATTGTTTAATAAATACAAGCAAAAAAAGATGCTAATAGCTTAATACTAGCATCTTTATAATATTTATTATCCTTTTGTCGCACCTGCCATAATACCTTCAATTAAATATTTTTGGAAGGCCATGTATAAAGCAGTAATTGGTATACCTACAAATATTGCACCGGCAGCAAACGCACTATAGTTTTGATAGTTTAAATCATTAATAAACTTAAACAATCCAACTGCAAGTGTCCATTGCGTTGTGATATCATAATCAGCAGCTGCACCAACGGGTTTAAATCTCAACAAGTACCCTGGAAGCATATAATCCATCCAAGGACCCATAAACATTGATACTGCAACAAATGTTAAAATTGGAACTGCGAGCGGTAAAATAATCCTAATAAATATCTGAAGTTTATTAGCTCCATCTATCATTGCTGATTCATCGAGATCCTTTGGTATTTGCGATAAGAAACCTTTAATTAACCACAAGTTACCTGGAATACTACCTCCGATATACAATATAGATAAGGCTGTAGGTTTACCTAACAAGCCAAATTTCCAAAATAATACATACATCGCAATAAGTCCCATAAATGATGGGAAAGCTTGGAGTACTAAAATAGCTAATAAGCCTGCTTTTTTACCTTTAAAAGTAAATCTAGCAAATACGTATGCTGCACCTGTAATTAAAATAGTACCAACAAACATATTAATAAGTGCAATCTTTAACGTATTCCAATACCATCTTGTGAAGTTGGTTTCTTCAAATAAGAATCTAAATGCTCCAAATGATGGATTTTCTGGCCATATTGCACTTGGAATATCTGTTCTAAGATTTGCAAATGCCATACCAAAGATATAAACAACTGGAACAATAACAATAATTGCTACTAAAGTTATTTCTCCATAAATTAAAATTCTTTGAACAAAGTTAGAAAAACTAAATACTTCTTTTAGTCCTTGTTTAGAAACATTTCTTTTTTTCTCTTTTTTGATGTAATAATAAAATCCATAAACTGGTATTAATCCAATAAGTCCAACCTTAACACCTTCATGTCCTTTTTTACGAGCATAATCTACAACTGTTCCCTGATGAATAAAGAATAATAGTATAACAATATAAACTGTAAACAATGTTTGTAATAAATGATTTTGAAGTGACAAGTAGATTAATATAAAAACTGGAATAACAATAATTAACCCAACAAGAACTAAAAGCATATATAAAAGAATTCTTTTACTTAAAATCGTAAAACTCAATAAATGCTTTAATTCTTCCTCTGTTACATGTAATTTAGTAGGTAATTTTGAGACGTATAAGTAACCATAAACTGGAATCAAACTCATTAAAAGATATTTTCTGCCTTCATATCCTTTTTTTACTGCATGATCATAAGCTGTTCCCCATTGGACTGCAAGAGCGACCAATAATACATATCCGATTATAAAGTATATTAGATCCATATTAATCCTCCATGAAAGCTCTTGTTCTTGATAAGTTCCATGCAGTTAGGGAACCAACAAACAAGAATATAAGTACTGAGAACACTGATGCCATATTAAATATTGAGTAATCAACAGTTAAGGTATACATCCATGAGATTAAAATATCCGTATCCCCGGCAAAACCTCGACTAGCAATGCCAGCGTTCGGTCCACCTCCGGTAATGAAATAGATGACCCCGAAGTTATTAAAATTACCTGAGAAAGTCATAATTAATATTGGTGCGGTTGAATAAAGTACTAAAGGCATTGTGATTTTTGATATTTTTTGCATACTCGATGCACCATCAATATCAGCAGCTTCATATAATGTCTTATCGATTGCTGTCATAACGCCTGTCATAAGTGCCATAAAATATGGGAATCCTAACCATATATTAACAACAATTAGTGTTGCTCTTACAAATGTTGGATTAAATGGATTACTAAACCATTGTATATTAGATTCACCTAAATATAGCAACCTAGAAAATCCTGTTAGACTATCATAGCTTACACCAAGCATTTTTAAATTTCTTAATATTTCATAAATACCAATCTCTTGCATAAATGTATTGACAAAACCGACTTCATTAAACATAACTGAAAAAACCATTTGTGATAATAAAGCTGGGATTGCCCATGGGAGAATGAGTATAGTACGCCACAATTTTCTAAAGACAACTTTTTCACTATTAAGTATCAATGCTTGGATAAATCCACCGAAGAATACTGTACCAGTTGATAACACTGCCCAAACAATCGTCCAGGATAATACCCTCCAAAATGCAAGTCCAAACGAAGCACCAAGGCCAGTTGTAAAATTAAAGAGTGCAAAGAAGTTTGTAAGTCCAACCCAATCAAATGTATCTAGCATTGATTCATTACCAGAAATATTGGTAAATGCTATTACAAAGCCAAATGCTATTGGCATAATAGATATAAATCCAAGTACAAATATTGCTGGAGATAAGACTATATATTCAAAACTATCTTCATAAACATTCTTGAAATAATCTAGTCCTTTTAAAACTTTTTGTTTCTGTCGTTTCTTTTCAGAAGTCACGTATGCATCTCTTATATTCCAAATCATAATGATAAAGAAAAAGAATGATAAAATAACTCCAATTAGACCTTCTAATAATAACAATGTAGAAACATGTCCTTGAATAGGAACAGGATCAGATATCATAACAGTTGATAGTAGAGAGAAATCTGAATCCCTGGTGCCAATCATAGCATCCATTAAACCCATATGTCCACTAATACTAATCTTCTTAGCTGTACCTAATGTAAATACAGCCCAATACCCTCTAACAAATAGGCCACCTTGATCGTAGAAAAAATTATTATATGACTCCAAGAAACTATCTCTAACTTCTGGATTTAATTCATGATAAACTTTAATCATTAATTTAGTATAATCTATACCATTATATTCATTCCAAGCATATGAGTATGTATAGCTCATTGCTTGTCTAAATGTAATTGAAAAATCTGTTTCTTTATATTGAATACGCTTTGAGTTATATATTAAATTTGGTTCATAATATTCATATATATTTCCATCTAATTCATAAATTGGTCCTTCTACTCTTACAGCAGTAGGAGACGTTAATGAAATTAATTCATTACTTTGTAGATCTATATATTTAGTTAACCCATCATCCATAACTTTTACATAAATTTTTGAGTTAGCAGTATATATTTCACCTGATTTAACAAATAATGTTAATCCTTCATTTGAAGACAATATATTGCTTTCATTTAATTCATCTGTAAGTATTGTTGTTTCTATAAATTCTTTTTTGTTGCTTCCGTCTTCTTGAACGACATTTCTTTCTTTATAATAAATACCTAAATCATCTTTATAAAGAGTTTGTTTTCTAAGTAAATGCACGATGTTTTCTTCATCATAACCTTGATTAAAATCATCTACTAAAATGTCTTCATTTGTCACTAAGTTCGTATATCGTATCGGATTATTCTTTTTTAGATCTTGTGCAAAAAATTGAATAAATAAATCCTCTGTTAGATTACTTTGTCCACCTATTTCATCAATAAATACTTCAAAGTCTTCATATTCAGTGCCATCAACAAGTTTATTGTAATTGTATTCAGCTAAAAAGCCATTTACATACCAATCATCACCAAAATCTTTACCGACAATTTTATCATAAGCGTTGATATCATCTTGATAATGACTTGTTTGAAATTCAATACCAACGAATAAAACAAAAACGACAAAAAAGAATAGAAACTTGAAAAATTGTCCGTTCAGTAATTGTCCTAGCCCCCAAATTAAGCCAGATGCAATTGCTTTTAAAATGCTATAAATTTTCATTTAGGCCTCCATTATATAAACTAAATGAGGGCGGCACATATCATGCCGCCTCATCCTAGTTATAATTATAAATCTTTTACTTTAAATTATCCTGCTAGACCTACACGAGTTCTATAAGATTGTTCTGCTGTTGCTGCTGCTGTTGCAGGAGCTACACCATTGTTCCACACTTCAATAACCATTGTTTCACCTGGTCCCCAGTAATAAGTTACTTGAGGGATTGTTGGCATTGGTACTGAAGTTGCTAATTGATCAGCCATAGCTAATAGATATGTATCAGTACTTACACCTTCAATACCTGTTAGTAATTCAGTTTTAAGTGCTGGTAATTTACCTTTATATTGATACATTAATTCCATAGCAACATCTGATGCTAAGAATTCAACAAACTTAATTGCATCTTCTCTATTATTTGAATATTTATATACTGCAGCCATTTGTGCACCAGCGAAAGTTTGAGTAGCTTGATCAGTACCATCAACATTAATTGTTGGCATTGGAGCGATTGCAAAATTTACACCAGCAGTTTTATAAGCTTCAATATTCCATGGACCAGCAATAATATAAGGAACTTTACCTAATTCAAAGTTACCACTTGCAGAAATTGAGTTATGTGAACCAGTACCAGTTGTACGTGGTTTCAATTCGTCTCTCATCCATTCAAGAGCAGGAACTGCATTTACAAAACCAACTGCATTTGGATCATCTAAATTAGTGCCAAATGGATAGAATCCAAATGCTGAATAAATAGCTTGATTGAAATAGCTATCAGCCCAGTGACTAGATGTACCTAAGTAATATAATCCTGCTTCTGCGTTAGTTCTACCTGAAGCATCAGATGCTTGAGCTGCATTCCAAACGTCAGCTGCTGCAAATAATTCTTCAAATGTAGCTGCTGGAGTAGTAACTAAATCAGTATTATAATATAAACCAACTGATTCTAGAGACATTGGTACAGCATATAGTCTTTCAACTGCATTTGGACTTTGTGGGTCAAATGAGTTTGCGCCTTCATCATAAGTTAAAGTTGCAATTTGTAGACCTAGTTCAGCAGAACGTGCTTCTAATAAAGTACGTGTTGCATCTGGAAGTGGATATACTAAATCTTCTAATATAGCTTGAGCTAAATGATCATGTGGGAATTGGAATACGTCTGCACCATTTCCTGAAGGACCAAAAGTTTTTAATAATTCACGTGCATCAACTGAACCCATATGTTCATGTTCAACCACGATATTTGGATAAATTTTATTAAACTCTGTAATAACTTCTTGCATATATTCACCATTTTCATCATCAATCCATACACGGATTTTTGATTTTTGAGTAAATGTATCTGCAAAGTCAATTAATTCACCATTATTTTCAGGATCTGTTGGATCTGTTGGATCCGTAGGATCTTCATTACATGCAGCAAGAGTTAAGCTACCAAGAACAACGAATAATATTAATAGAAATTTTTTCATCATATGCCTCCCTTACTCGCCTTTAACGACTCTAAATGTGAATGCTTCATCAGTAACATTACCCCATTTATCAACAACACGCAATACGATTACATAATCGCCTTCAGTTCTAGTATCTAAGACTGAATTTTCACCTTTAGGTACAAATACGAATGAAGTTAAATCTCCATCACGATTATCTACAGCTCTAAATCTAGGGAATAAATTTTGATTAAATGGTGTTCCCCAAGGAACTTCGATAATTCTTTGTGCTTCAGGAGTATCAACGATACCAGCTGGAGAAACAAATACTAATTCTGGAGCTTCAGTATCCATAGCTAAATCAATATCAGCTTGAACTTCACCATTATCAAAGAATAATGTATATTCTGCATCATTTACTAATGCAGTTTGTAAAATAATTACAAATGAATTTAATGTTTCATTAGTAGTTGCAAAGTCAACACGTTCAATTCTTAAAGCAGAACCATATTCACCTTCACCTAAATTAGCTCTAACTTCAAACCAAGCTTCGATTTCTTGCATAGCTAAGTATTCAATAGCGCCTTCAGCAGTAAGTGGAGAACTAACTAAAGCTGATGTCTTAACAATAATTGTTGTTGGATCGACAGCATATGTTCCACTTGAAGTTTCTGCATTGTATTCAGTCAACTTAAATGTGAATGCTTCTTCAGAGAATGTAGTAGGTTCATTATAATATATGTTGTCACCAGCAGTATATCCATCACCTTTACTTAATACATAAGCAACACCAACATCACCTAATGCAGGAGTTTCTGATAATGCAGCACTTAAATTAACATCACCAGTCTTTTTGTTAGCATCTTCGCCAGCATAAATTAATAAACCAGCATCTGAAGCAGTTGAATGAAGCATTGCAGCTTTTACAACTTTATCATCTGAAGTTTTACCAGCAGTTGAGAAAACTTGAGCTGGAGTACCCCATTCAGCAGGAACATCTACCCAACCATTCCAAGCATGAACACCAAGTGTTTCTTCATAACTTCCTGATGGATCAAAATATGTAAGTAAAAGGTTATAATGTTCGTTAGATGCGACAAATACTTGAGAGTCAGTTATAACTCCTTCTTCTTTAACTGTAGCAGCGCCTTGGAATATATAAACATGTACTGTTTCATCTTCAATGATTGTATCAGATGGAATATTCATATCTCCAGTTAATTTTTTATCCCAATTTGGGCCATCGCCTTCCCAATAAACAGCTATGAAACCAACTTCAGTTCCTACAGCTAAATCATTGTAATTCCAGTATGCACCAAAATCATCAGTGCCATCCATACGTTTGCCAGCAGCTGTATCTCCCCATGCCCATGAACCAAGATCTGTATAATCTCCATCCCAAGCTTGGAAGTGAACAACCAAATTCCCTGTACCAGCAGCAAATGCTTTAACTCCGAAAAGTGCAGTTACTGATAATACTAAGAAAAAGGCTAATAATACTTTTTTCATTTTCTTCCTCCTATGTTTTTAAGAATTTTAAATTCAATTCTTGACAATTTGATTTTATCATAATACATAAAAAAATGTAACCGCTTTTACTATTGTGCAATTGTGCAACCGTTTCCTTTTTGTAATCGCTATCATTAATTTATCAATATATGCCCTAATCATGTTATATTGTTAATATGAGGAGGATATTAAATATGAAAAGAATATTATTTTTAGTTTTATTTACGTTATCTATTTTTGTACTTCAAATTTCTGCAGTTGCAGCTGAATTACCAGAAACTCTTGTGGTGCATTATTTCAGATATGATGAAACCTACACAAATTTTAATTTTTGGATGTGGGAAAGTGAGCCTTCTTCTTTAGGCGGTATACAACATGATTTTGATGGATTACAAACTGATGAACATGGTGTTTATTATGAAGTCGATCTAACTGCTGATTATCCAACAGCAACTACTCTTGGTATTATTATCAAACAAGGAGCATGGGATGGATATAGAGAAGTTGGTGGAGATCGTTTCATTGATTTAGAAGATGTTGAAGTTATAAGCGGCATCGGTCATGTATATTTTGTAGAAGGTGATTTACAAATTGGTAAATCAAGTGATGACCTTGCAAATAACATTCCTGACTATAGAGCTAAAATATTATCTGCTACATTTGATGCAAGTCAGAAAATTATTTTAAAAACAACTCATATTCCTGAACTGGGTTATGAAGTTTATGAAAATGGAACTCTAATTTTATCTTCTACAACAACTAGTAAAACAACTACTATTACGGTTTCTGGTATTGATATTTCAAAGACATATACTGTTAAAGCACTATTTAGCTCTGAACTATCAAGTGAAGTCATTGTATCTCTACAAAACATCTATGATACTCCAGCATTTGAAGAATTATTCACTTATGATGGAACATTAGGTGTCAGTTTTGAAGATGAATTTACTGTTTTTAGATTATGGGCTCCATTGAGTCAATCCGTGTCACTTAATCTATATAACCAAGGTCACCCTAATTATGATAACAATGGAGATTTAAATGATGAGTTAACACCTTATCAAACAACTCAAATGTCCAAAATAGAAAATGGTGCCTGGGAAATTAAACTTACAGGTGACTATGACTTCAAATATTACACATTCTTAGTTAATAACAATGGTGTAACAAGTGAAGTTACTGATCCTTATGCATACTCAACAGGTGCAAACGGTCAAAGAGGTATGATTGTCAACTTTGACCAAACTAATCCTGATGGATGGACATACGATAGTAGACCAGATACAATTCAAAATTTAACAGATTATATCGTCTATGAATTACATGTAAGAGATTTAACAACACATGAATCTTGGAATGGTACTGAAAGTTATCGTGGAAAGTTCATGGGTTTAACTGAAACTGGAACGACTTATTCAGAAGATGGTGTTAGTGTAACTACTGGTCTTGACCATTTAGCTGAACTTGGTGTAAATGCTGTTCAATTATTACCTATATTTGATTTTGGCTATGTAGATGAAGTTGAAGTTGCAAACAATCCAAATTATCAAAATCTATTTAATTGGGGTTATATGCCTTATCATTTCAATACCTTAGAAGGTTCATATGCAACAAATCCTTTTGATGGTCAAGTTAGAATCAATGAATTTAAACAAGCTGTAATGGCACTTCATGATCAAGATATTCGCGTTATTATGGATGTTGTTTATAACCATACTGGTGAATCATCTACTTCTAACTTCCATAAAATAGTACCTGGTTATTATCATAGAATGATCGCTGATGGTGGATTTTCAAATGGTTCAGGAACCGGAAATGAAACAGCATCAGAAAGAGCAATGATGAGAAAATTCATGGTTGACTCTGTTGAGTTTTGGGCTACTGAATATAATTTATCAGGATTTAGATTTGATTTAATGGCACTTCATGATTATGAAACCATGAATGATATACAAGCTATGTTAGAAGAAATCGATCCAACTATAATTGTATATGGTGAACCATGGAATGGTGGAACAACTCCTCTTTCTGACACTATAGCAGCTGGTAAAGACAATATTCAAAATATGAATAATGTTGGTGCTTTTAATGATATAACAAGAGATGCTGTCAAAGGCTCAGTATTCCAAGCAACTGAAAAAGGTTGGGTTCAAGGCAATACATCATCATATAATTATCAAGGTGTTATGTATGGTATTGTAGGAGGCATTGATTTTCCTGGTATAACTGAATTTGACGAATGGCATCTTAATCCAAATCAAACGATTAACTATGTAAGTGCCCATGATAATAATACATTATATGATAAATTGAAACTTACGAGAGTGACTACTGCTTTAGTTGATGACATGCAAATTCAAGCAAACGCGATTATACTTACCTCACAAGGCATACCATTCTTACATGCTGGTGTAGATTTCATGCGTTCTAAACCAGATGGTTCAGGTGGATTTGATCATAACTCTTATGAATCTCCTGATTCAGTCAATCAACTTAGATGGGATAGAAAGTTAAAATACAAGGAAGTCTTTGAGTATTATAAGACTTTAATTGCAATTAGAAAACTATATCCACAATTTAGAATGAATGACGCAGATGATATAAGAGCTAACTTACAATTCTTAGATACCGATGCAGGCTTTGATGGTATTGCTTATAAACTAACTGGTGCTGCAAATGTTCCAGATGTCATCGTTATTCATAGTGGTAATCCAAGATCTATCTTAACTGGTGTTGTACTTGATGCTGGTGTTACTTATAATGTATTAACCAATACTGATCAAGCTAATATAGATGGATTAGAAACCATATCAGGATCAGCTTATGTTGCAGCAAATACAACGATGATTTTAGTTGAAAACACTGGTGATGCAGTCTCTATTAAAGAAGATAGTGTTACAATTTCAAAAGGTGATACTTTTGATCCAGCATCTAATGTCAATATATTAGATGAAAATGCGACAATCTACTACTCAAACTATTTCGATACAAGTAAACCAGGACGTTATACAGTGACTGTAGCTGTAGCAGATCCTTATAAGGGTTATAAATTGTATTATTATACATTATTTGTTGAAGGACAAAAGTATGATGTAGTCTTAACTGATTTAGGAGGCGAATAATATGAAAAAATTATCTATAGTAATCATACTTTTAACACTCATATTCTCTCTTGCATCATGTGGCGGTGGTGTTGATGATATCAATATAACTTATAATAAAGGTGAATCAACTTCTAGTAGTTATGTTTATAACGCAAACATATCAGTAAAAATAAAAGATATACAAGACTTAGAAGAGATTGCTTATAATGTTGCTAGTCAACTTTATGAAGAAAATTTCGAATCAATAGGAGCTAGTTCTATTCTTTTGACTATTAACTTTTCTGATACGAATACAGAGGGCTTATATGGTTCAATATCATTTGATATTAATAAAACTATCGAGCAACCTGGATTAAGTTTGAACTCCAATGATTTAGTCTTATCATAAAAAATAAAAGCACTTAGATTACTAAGTGCTTTTTTGTTGCAATTATATAAAGTTTTTATTAGAACCAATGATTCTTTTTAAATATATATAGCATAATACCTGCAATAGCTAAACAAATAGCTGCAAAAAAGAATATTGCGTTTTCTAATTCTAATAATCCAAAGTAAACGAAATTCATTCCAAAAAATCCAGTTAAGAATGACAGTGGGATAAATATTGCAGAAAATAAAGTCAATGTAGACATGATTTTATTCATTCTAGTTGACTGATTGTTCATATCAAGATCTAACATTGTTTTCATCATATCTCTTAGATGATTTAATTTTTGTTCTAGTCTATTCATATGATCGATTAAATCATCAAGATATTTAACTGTTACTTTACTAAATATATGATCTGGATCTTTTAAAACATCTTCTAGTTGTTGATATAATGGAGTCGTCATATTTTGAAGTTGTAAAATGTTTTTTCTAAGCACATAAAATTTATCTTGCCCTAATCTTTTTGTTTCTAAGATTTCTTCTTCAAATAAGTTCATCTCAAAATCAAATATATCGCATGATGCTAAATGATCATCTGTGACTAAATCAAGTATTTGATAAAATATAAAATCAACATCGTTTTTTCTTAATTCTTTATATTCTTTAATCAGTGTTTCAAGTGGAAGCAAATATTCCGGTTCTGTTTCATGAAAAGTAATGATTACATCTTTTTTTAAAATGATGCTCATATATTCTTTTCTTACTTCTTCTTGTTCATGATACATTAAAGAAAAACTGGCAAAAATATAATCTCCAACAGCTTGTATCTTATTTCTTTGATTGACATTTAGAATATCTTCCATAATAAACCCGTCAATTGCGTACATATCAAATAATTCTTTCATTTTATCAAGATCATTTAATCCAACAACTTTGATATATTCTTTTCCTTCAGTTTTTACTAAATCATCATAAACTTCATATTTATCCACATCATATACAATACGCTTAAATTTTGTTTCTTGATCTACATATTGACCAGTATATACTAAAGATTTAGGTTTGAAATAGTCAGTAATTTTCATAATATACCACCTTTATTGATTTATTTTAAAAATTTATTTATAGTTTTAGTATAGCATAAAAAACTTAAGACATAGCTTAATAAAAAAATAGAAAGAAAAAACTATATACAAGTATATAGCTGTTTTCTGATCTGTTTATTTTTTTAAGTATCTTGAAGCATTTTCTTTTTAAAACTTGACATAAAGACTTCAACTAATACTGTAATGATGATTAATAAAATAGTTATCGCAAAAACGTAATCATATGCAAGATTAACTTTAGCTTGATATAAAAGTTTACCAATAGAATTTTGAGTTTGTGTAATAAATTCAGAAGTTACAAGAACTTTAAAGCCAAGACCAAATGATTGATAACTGGCTAAAATTAAATAGTCTTTTATATTCTGTAAATATACATATTTAAATTCTAAATATCTATTTTCCATCTCAAGATGATATACATCAAGTAAATCTTGATTAATCGCTTTAATACCTTGATATGTCGCTTGATAAAAAATTGGAAATATCATAAAAAACGTAATAACATATGGTGCAATTTGATAACCCACTAATATATACATAATGATAATAACTGAAATTACAGGTATCGTTTTTAGTATCGTTACATGAGGTCTTAATACAAGTTCAACTGACTTGTTTTTTGCAGATAAATATCCTAACGATATACCACAAACTGATGAAATAAGTAAACTTATAATCAATCTAAAAGCGGTATGCCACAATGCATTTAGAAAACTTGATTCTATTAACATCTTAAAAAATGTCTCAATTACTTTAGATATTGGTGGTATTAAAAGTGGATGATCAACAATAAGATAAATGATATACCATAATAATACTAGTGATAAAATTGAGGATATTTTAATAGATAAATTTTTCACAAGTCACCTCATCTATAAAAAGACTGGTCTGGCAATTCTTCTCCAATAAAATTAGGATTAAAATCTTGAAGTAATTCTAGATAAGCAATGATATCATCTTTCGCGTCAAGTGCATCAACATATTTAATATGAAATCTTGGTATTGCAGATATTATAACACTTTCTTCCATAACAATACCTAAATAAATAGCTAATGTTGCAGTTTGTTCTTTATTAGTATTTAAATTTTCAATTGAAGATTCAAGATCTTCTTTAATTTGACTGACTTGTTGTTCACTTAGATCTTTATAAGCAAACACACTTGCTTGAGGATAACTTTCATAACCAGTTAGTGTTTCATATTCATCTTGTAAATCAATTATTGTCAATGTATGTGTTTGACTTAGGATACTTAAAGAAGGTTCACTAAGCAAATATATTTTACTACTATCAAGTATAAATGATGAAACCACTGAACTTAAACTATCTTTATAATCAAAGTTTGGTACAATATCATTTTCACTTAAAATGTACTTTAAGATAGCATCTGGTGTTTGATTCTGTCCAAAAGATACAATTTCGCTATCTGTAAGGTCATTTAATGTAAAATCAGATTCGCTAACTAAATAATAACTACCCCATGAGATACTTGCAATCAACTGATAATCTGGTTTTGAATCATATAGTTTTGCCCCTAAATTTGTAGGTGCAAAAATGACATCATAACCTGATGATCCAAATGCTGCAACTAACGGGTCAGCGCCTTCCACAATCGTTACATCATAGTTCTTATCATCTTGCATATAAAGCTGTGCAAACTGTGGACCACCATAAGGTACAACCATAGATATTGTTTCTCTTTTACAGCCTGTTACAATAAATAACAGGCTCATAAATAAGAGTGTGAAAATGAGTTTTTTATTTAACATTTTGATAAGCTTCTCTCTTATGATAAGTCGTATGTAATAGTTCATGTGCTTTCTTAGAATGTGGTTTTTCTAAAAAATCTTCATAAAGTTTTGCCACAAATTCATTTTGATGAGATTTTCTCAAAGTTGCTTTTGCATCAATATCATATAAGACTTGTGCTCTTAATTTTCTCACATCATACTTATCTTGATCCTTAGCTTTAACGATTGGTTGTCCACCACCATTAATACATCCGCCTGTACATCCCATAAATTCTACAAAGTGATATTGTTTTGTGCTATCTTTTAATGAATCTAAAAATTCTTGAATTGCAACTCCACCATGCACAACTGCGACATTGATATCTTGACCTGCAATTTGGAAAGTTGCTTCTTTAATATGCTCAGTTCCTCTAACTTGTTGAAATTCTATTTGTGTTTCTTTTTTATCTAATATTTCACTAACAGTTCTAAGTGCAGCTTCCATAACGCCACCGGTTGCTCCAAATATTGCTCCAGCACCTGTATATGATGATAGCATACCATAAGGTTTACTATCTTCAAGATTTCTAAAGTCTATGCCTCTTCTTCGAATTAATCTTGAAAACTCTCTTGTCGTTAAGACATAATCAACATCTTGAATACCATTTCTTCCCATTTCAGGACGACGTGCTTCTTCTTTTTTAGCTATACAAGGCATAAGTGATACAGATACAATATCTTTGACATCTACTTCTAGTTTTTCTGCATAATATGTCTTAATTAATGCACCAGCCATTTGTTGAGGAGATTTACATGAAGAAAGATTTGGAATAAATTCAGGATAATTAAGTTCTAAAAGATTAATCCATCCTGGTGAGCATGATGTAAACATAGGAAATACTCCATCGTGTTGTAGACGATGTATAAATTCAGTTCCCTCTTCCATAATTGTTAAATCTGCAGTAAAGTTCGTATCCATAATTTCATGAATACCAAGTGCTTTAAGTGCACTAAATAATTTACCTTCAACATTAGTTCCAATTGGATAACCAAATTCTTCACCAAGTGCAGCTCTTACTGCAGGAGCAACTTGAACAACTAATGTCTTACTTGGATCTCTAAGTAATCTTTCTATAGGTTTAATATCATCAGATTCTCTTAGTGCTCCTGTTGGACACGCACCAATACACTTACCACAATATATACAGCCACTGTCTGCTAACTCATGAAATTGTGCTGGGCCAACATATGTTTTGTTACCACGTTCATTAAAATGTAGAATACTTAGTCCTGATTGTTTTTCACAAGCAGAAACACATCTTCCACATAATACACATTTTGAACTATCAATAATCATAACACCTGATGAATCTTGATAATAAAAATCACTATCAATATCCCCATACATATTTGTAAATTCATTATCAATAGAATATCTTCTTAGTAAATCAAGAAATTCACAATTGTTTTCTCTTGAACATTTAAAACATTCAAAGTTATGTCTATGTGTTAATAATTCTAAATTCATACTAACGGTATCATATACTTCTTGATCATCTGTAATAATCTTCATACCGTCTTCAACCATTGTTTTACAAGCCGGTTTTAGATTTACTTGGCCTTCAACTTTAACTGAACATAAACGACAATTTCCATCTTCATGAATATCCTTTAAAAAGCATAAACGAGGAATATATATATCGTTTTTTTCTGCAACTTGTAAAATTGTTTCATTTGGGTTAGCGTCATAGTCTAGACCATTAATGTTTATTTTTATTTGTTTGCTCATACTGCTTCACCTCTTATGCTTGGTATGCTGGTGATTGCGCCAACTGGACATGCTTTCTTACATGCACCACACTTAATACATAGTTCATCATCTATCATATGAATTTGTTTTGGCCAACCAGAAATTGCATTTACTGGGCAATTTTTCGCACATTTAGTACAACCGATACAACCATCATCAATCACAAAGTGTGTAAGTTCAGCACATACTCCAGCTGGACACGCTTTGTCTACAACATGCGCGATATATTCATCTCTAAAATGTTTAATTGTTGATAAAACAGGATTAGGTGCAGTTTGTCCAAGACCACAAAGTGAAGTCTTTTGAATCATATGCGCCAACTTTTCTAGCTCATCAATATCTTTTAATGTTCCATCTCCATCGCATATACGATTTAAGATATCTAACATTTGTTTAGTGCCTTCTCTACATGGTGTACATTTACCACAAGATTCTTCAACAGTAAATTCTAAATAAAATCTAGCAACATCCACCATACAGTTATCTTCATCCATAACAATCATTCCACCTGAACCCATCATAGATCCTAGTTTTTTCAAGTTATCAAAATCAATTGGAGTGTCTAAATCTTTTTCTGTAATACATCCACCTGATGGCCCACCTGTTTGAATTGCTTTAAATTTTCTTTTATTTGGTATCCCACCACCAATATCATAAACAACTTCTCTTAAAGTTGTTCCCATTGGGACTTCTACTAAACCTGTATTATTAATTTTCCCACCAAGAGCAAAAACTTTTGTTCCTGTTGAGTTTTCTGTTCCTATTGATTTAAAATAGTCTGCGCCTTTCAAAAATATAACTGGTATATTAGCTAATGTTTCTACATTATTAACATTTGTTGGATATCCCCATAAACCTTTTTTAGCAGGAAATGGAGGTTTTAAAACTGGCATGCCTCTAAAGCCTTCAATAGATTTTATTAAAGCTGTTTCTTCACCACAAACAAATGCTCCAGCACCTAATCTTATATCAATATTAAAACTAAAATCAGTTCCAAATATAGAATCTCCTAATAATTGATATTCTTTTGCTTGTAAAATTGCATGTTCCAGTCTTTCAACTGCTACAGGATATTCTGCTCTAACATAGATATAACCTTGATCTGAACCAATCGCATATCCACAAAGTGCCATAGCTTCTAAAATAGAATGAGGATCACCTTCTAAGATTGCTCTATCCATGAAAGCACCTGGATCGCCTTCATCTGCATTACAAATAACATATTTTTTATCACTTACTGATTGTGCAGCAAATTGCCATTTTAAACCTGTTAAAAAGCCTCCGCCACCTCTACCTTTTAATCCTGAATCTAAAACTTCTTTAATTACTTGATCAGGTGTCATCTTAGTTAAGGCTTCACCTAAAGCTAAATATCCATCTCTTGCAATATATTCATCTATATCAAGTGGATTGATTTGTCCACAATTTCTTAGCGCGATACGTTTTTGTTTTGAGTAAAATGTAAGTTGACTCATTTGCTTGATTTTATTTCGATCAAGCGGGTTTTTTACTAGTAGTCGATCAATATGTCTACCTTTTAATAGATGTTCTTCACAAATAATTTTAACATCTGATACTTTGACATGAGCATAAAAAGTTTCATCCGGATATATAACAATAACAGGACCTCTTTCGCATAAACCAAAACACCCAGTTAAGACAAGACCAACCTCATCTTTTATACCTAGGTTTGTTAGTTCTTCTTCAAATGCTTGTTTAATTTCTTTTGAATGGGAACTCATACAACCCGTTCCACCACAAATTAAGACTTGAATTCTTTCTAACATATTATTTGTCCTTTCTAGTTGACAAAAGATATCTTGTCACTGGTTGATGATTGATAATGTGTTTTTCGATAATTTCTCTAACGATAGGAATCGTTAAACTACAATAGACATAAGATTGACCTGATTCATCAATGATTTCAGCCATTGGTTCATATGCACATTCTCCCATGCACCCAACTTGCGTTATAGTCATATTTTTTAACTCACGCAAATTAGCTTGTTCCAAAAATTCATTTAAAATAGGTCTAGCTCCACTTGCAATCCCACAGGTTCCCATACCTACTTGAACTCTAAAGCCATCTTTTGTATAACGCATTGTCATTTTTTTTAATGATTCATCTCTTAATTTTTTAAGTTCTGCTAATGTTTTCATAATCCACCCTTATTTCTTCGATTTCTTTATTAATCGTATATTCTATTTCTTTTTTTACTTTATAACTAAAATCCTTATGTTCTATAAATTGTATCAAATCAAAAGTATAAGTTTTTATATACTTAATCTCTAATATCACGTTTTCTACATTTGGGTTAACATATAAATCTGATATCATAAGTCCTATATCTCCAAAATCAGGAAAATCAATATGCTTGTGATTGAAAGTGGTTTCTAATAATGTTCCATTTCCTATTGAAGATGTGATATCAAATGTACCTTCTGTTTGAGCTGTCAGATCATGTAGCATTGATAATCCTAATCCAACTTTTCTGTTTTTTTGCGTGCTATATGTAAATAATTTAACTTTTTCTAATACTTCTTTACTCATGCCTTTTCCATCATCTTCTAATTTAAAGCTTAACTTTTCATTGAAATCAAGAGAAATTAAGATATTTTTAGATTGTGCATTTATAGAGTTTTGAACTAAATCAAATATGTAATCTGTAAAGTATATCATTTGCTAAAATACCTAAAAAATGAATCTATACTTAAATCATCCAATATCATACCCTCATTATCTCCTTTTTCTAAAATATCGATAATTTGATGTGCATCTGAATTTTTTAAAACTATTTGATGTTTTTTATTGTTTTCGATATGTCTATATTCAACACCATCTAAAGGATATTTGTCGATATAATTGATACCTGATCGATAATCTTTATCTATATGCGCATAAATAAGCACATGTTCAAAGTCTTTTAATATATGCAATAAATCTTTAATACTTAAATTAAGCGGATCAATTAGTAAGTATGGATACTCATTTATGACTTCATCATAAATGTTCACAATCTCTTGATTGCCCATAGTTTCATGATCAAAGCTATTTTTTTGATTATATGTTTCTAATATTTTATCAAAAGATATTGCATCTTCAATTGTTTTAAAATAACACAACACATCAAAATCTTCTTTAACTGTTATTTCTACTCCTGGAATGAAAAGCATATCATAGCTTTGTGACAACTCATAACATATACTTAATTGTTTTGTTGAGTTATGATCAGTTATCGCAATAATATCTAAACCCTTTAAAGATGCCATATTAAAAATATTATTTGGTGTCATTAAAACATCTGCACATGGCGATAGCACTGAATGAATATGGATATCATATGAATATTTCATATGAATCCTCTTTGATAAAAATCTATAATAACTTCATGTGTTAATTTTTTTGTTTGAATCATCGCAATATTTTCTAAATTAGCTCTATGAATAACTTCTAAAGGAACATTTTGCCCATCAATAAT
The DNA here is from genome assembly GCF_016865445.1 of Mariniplasma anaerobium. Lineage (GTDB taxonomy): Bacteria > Bacillota_I > Bacilli_A > Acholeplasmatales > Acholeplasmataceae > Mariniplasma > Mariniplasma anaerobium. The sequence continues at coordinate 1,437,600 of NZ_AP024412.1, forward strand.
AATAATGACTGAAACATCAACCATTATAGCTAGAGAAATTGTTGTTTGACTTGCAATGACAGTAATAAGTGCTTCTTCATTCTTAACGTGTTTGATTGCAGTACTCAATAAATCTGTTGCGTATACTGAATTAAAAGTATTCTTAAGTGTATGTTGATCTGTAAGTAACTCATATTCATTATTTAAAATATCTTTAACTAAGTGCATCTAAATCACCTACCACAAAAATAAGTCGTATATGTGTGCCAAATTGATCTGAATTAATTTCCATAACATCTGAGAGTCTTTTCATATTTGTTAATCCCATACCAGCACCAAATCCATTGGTATTAGCGATTCTATTGGCTGTTGAATAACCTTCAGTCATAGCAAGTTGAATATCGAATATGCCCGGGCCATCATCATAAATATTAAGTTCTACATAATCATTTATAATTTCAAATGTCATATATCCACCAACGGAATGGATGACAACATTTATTTCTGATTCATAAGATGCTGCACAAATTCTTTTAATCATCGCTTTAGAATACTCTAAAGCTTTTAAAGTTTTTTTGATATCTGAGGATGCTCTTCCAGCAAGTTCGAAATTATTTGCAATGATTTGATATTCTTTTTTTACCATTGGATATCGTATTTAATGCCTTTGATGCCATCTGCATACATCATACCGCTGGTATTAAACATTGTATAATCTGTAGCAAGCAAAATAATTTCTGATTCAAGTGCCAATTGAACAACTTTATCAGAAGGAATTTTACCTCTAACAAGTAAAACCACATTTACATCTAGCATTTCTGCAGTTCTAATAGATTGTTGTGTTGCTAGTCCTGTTATAAGTATTGCATGATCTAAAATTCTTTCGTCTTTAACTGAATTCATGATAATGAGTGCATCACTCATTAAATCTGAACAAAAAGCAAAGTGAATATCTTTATTAACCAATAGTTCTTTTGTATAGACTCTGCAATTGTATTTTTCTATAATCTCATGCAACTTCATTGTTTTTTTCCTTTAGTTCTTTAATAATATCTCTTACTTTACTAACTGATGCATTTCCGTGAATTGTGGAATCAACAGAAAAAACAGGAGCAAGTCCACATGCACCAATACATCTAGTTGAACTTAAAGTTATTTTGTTATCTTTAGTCGTTTGTCCATCTTTAATGCCTAGTTCGTTTTCAAGAGTTTCCATAACGTTCTTAGATCCTCTTACATAACACGCAGTTCCTAAACAAACACTTACTGTATGTTCACCATTAGGTGTAATAGAAAAATTACCATAAAAGGTAACAACACCATTAATTTTAGCTACACTTTCATTTAATTCCTTGCTTATAATCTTTTGGATTTCCAAAGGAATATAGCCGAAAATTTCCTGAGCATCATGAAGCGTTGGCATAAGCGGACCAGGAATTTTTTTGTTTTCATTAATTTTCGTATAAAAAAGAGCTAGCTTTTTTTCACAAATGTGATTTTCTTTATTCATTTTTTTACTCCTTGATTGAGTCGTTATTTATAAGTTCATTATAACATAAATTAGTCTTTGTCAAGTGATTTGCTTTTACTTTTTATATGATAACGTTTACAATTTATACGAATTATAAACAAAAAGCACACAATATAATAACTGAGTGCTTTTTTGATTATTGAAATGTCTTTTTTCCATATTTAAGCATAACTACCATAAGTATAATTCCCATACCAAATTGGAATACTACTGGAGAAAAACTTGGCTCCAAGAACCCTACTGCAAAACTAATTAAGCTAGGCGCTCCCATCGCAAATACGACTAATTTCATACTTTGACCATAGGTCATAAAACTCGTATATCCAAATCTAAATAATTGGATGACTAGACTCATAATTAAAACAAAGAGTGCATATAATGCAATATTTGTAACAATATTTACCAGTAATGTATAAAAGATAATATAAGTTCCAAAACTACTTTCTAGCTGTCTACCAAAAGATGCATACATCTCATCTCTAGCTTCACCAATAGATAAATTTAAAGCTCTAAAACTAACGTCATCTTCAAATCCCTTATAATCATAGCCTACCATAAACTCCCCTTGTCCATTAGTGTAAACTATTTTATCTTCTAATAACAAAACTTGTTTTTTTGAAGTGTCATAGGTCGTTTCTTGATAATTAATAATATAAGTTATCCCATCATGCTCATAAATATATGATTCATTAGTATCACATACCAGTTTACTTGTTGTAATTTCGCATGTGTCAGGTAATTGCCAATCAGGAGTTTGATTGACAAAGCTTTGTTCTATAAAATCCAATCTCCAACCATCTTGTTGAATAATTAATAAATTCATTGGAAATAAACTAACTAAACTAACAATGAAAAAGAATATTAAAACTTTCCACCATTTTTCTTTTACATGTTCGAAGAATTTCGATAACTGAAATGCGTATCGATAGTAAGTGTATATAAACATTAGATATAAGCCTCTATTTCACTAGGATCGATATCTAATATAATCGTTTGATATCCTCCAATAGTTAGACTGTCTCCTAAAATAAACGATCTATAAGATGCCTCTACTGTATATGAATCTGGTGTAAGATTGTGGATAACGAGTACTGCTTGTTCTAAATCTTCGTATTGATAATATCTTACATATCCTTGAATCTGTGTTGCATTACCATTATATGGTTTGTAATAATTACCATACATTAATGCTGGATTATCTTTTCTAATTTCTATCATTTCTTGATATGCATGATATAAAGAATCATCGTTACTTATCTGTTGTACTAGTGTATCAGTATCATTGTTCGACCCATCACTAGGAAGCCAAGAAGTTTGATATTCTGTATTACCCCATAAAAATGGTTGTCTTCTATATTCGTCATAAACAACACCATAGCCTGGTATATTAGTTCCCTCATATCTGACACCTTCCATGCCTAATTCATCACCATAATAGATAAATGGATTACCTGGAAGTGTTAATAAAATTCTAGATGCTAGTTTGAGTTTCAACTCATTGTTTATAAATCCTTGACTAGAAGCTAGTCTATCCATATCATGATTACCTAAAAAAGGTGCATCTATGAAATCAGGATCAACTTCTCTATAAGCATCATAGATTTGTTCAAATGATCTAGCAAATAGATATCTACTGTTTTCCATACCAACTTTATCTAAAATGCTAGCTTGTCCAGGAAAATTAAATAAGGAATCAGATCCCATGTAATAATCTGCAATCGTTTCATATCTAGAAACATAAACTTCTGATACAACGTAGCTTTCAGGATAAGTTTGTTTCATATGCGCATTTAATCGCATCGTAAATAATGCACTATCCCAATCTGCATTAACACCTTCTATAAAATGTCTAGCAGCATCTAATCTAAATCCATGAACTCCCATTTCTAAATAAAAATCCACAATATTATAAACTTCTTCAACAACTACAGGGTTTTCTAAATTTAAATCTTTCATTCCACCAACAAAAGTTTCATAAGCACTACCATTATTAAATATATAATAGTCTCTATATTCACTTTGTTCACCTGTTAATGCAGATAAATACCAAGGATGTCTATCAGATGTGTGGTTAATAACTAGATCTAAAACAATCTTTATGTCTCTCAATTCAGCTTCTTCAATTAAATTTTCTAAATCTTCTAAAGTCCCATAATCAGGATTCACGTCATAATAATCTGTCACGTCATATCCATGATATGACGGAGAAGGATTGATAGGTAATAACCACAATGCAGTTATACCTAAATCTTCTAAATAGTCAAGATTTGCAGTTATACCATTTAAATCACCAATGCCATCAGCATCACTATCTGCAAAACTTCTAACAAATATTTGATAATATACATCTTGTTGTGGATTTAATTCGTCTAAAGGATATGTTGTTGGATCAATCGGATTAATAGGATTGACTGGATTGCTTACACACGCAGTTAAACTTATACCAATAGCTAATAAGCTTAGAATTATAAATAACTTTTTCATTAAAATCCTCTTTTTCTCATGGACTCTGTTTTATTAAACCCATCATATTTACCAGTAGGTTTTTCTAAATCAATAACTTTAGTTTTAAAAATATAATCATGAACTGTTCTACTTGTTTTATCTGACATTACAAAAAACGCAACAATCAGATAAATCCCAAAAGTTCCAACGCTTAAAGTGAGTTTAAATAAATCTCTTAAAAAAACACGCCACAATTCAACATTTGTATCATCTAATTTTACGATTTGAATGCGTTGAACTCTCTTACCTAAAGTTTGTCCATGTGACTTGTTTAGTATATACGGTAAAAAATAAAACCCAAAAAAGGCAGCCCCAGAGACTATAAAGGGTAAAGGTTTATAATAGTCACCTAAAAAAAGCGCTAAAATTACAGAAAGTGTTACTGCCGATGTATCAATGGCAAAAGCTCTTACTCTTTTTTCAAATGATGGGACCATAATTATTCTCCTTATGAATTATTCTATATACATATTATATCACATAACATTTTATGAAACCGTTTGCAATCATAAGATAAAAATAAAGGTGCAAGCACCTTTATTTAACTTAATCTATTATAAATTCAGTAGATGTTTCAGCTTGTCTTCTAAGTTCATCTTCAAATGCAATTCTATCTACTGTACCTGGTTTGTATAACTCAGCATAATTTTGGAACGCATCATAGTTACCAAATACATAATCATTTGTTGAAACCCAATAATATGCCCCTGGTAAAATATCTGATACATTTAGTCCTTCTCTTAAACTATATTCAACACTTGAATTATTAAGTAAACTAATTAATTCAACACCTAATATTTTAGCTGAAATAATTTGATTATCAAAAGGGAATATTTCATAGGTAGTTCCAATTGTCATTGCTTGCCCTTGATTTAAAACTTCTCTAGTTCCGCCGGAATTATGAATACCTACATCAGATCCAGCTGCTTGGCGAATAATTTTTGCCATAAATTCAGTTAACTCAGTTTTTCCATAATCTCTAGATGAATATATAATAACTTCATTTAATAGGGGCTCAATTTGTGCCACATAAGTGTTAATTAAAGTAGCCAATCCTGGAAATTCACTATTTAATCTAGTATCATTATAAGAATTTAAGTTTTCAGCTTGATAAGCACTAATCTCTTGATTGCTATTAACGCTAAATTCGATATGCCCTAATGCTCTGGCATTTGATGCTGATTGAATCACGGGAATACCATTTATGATATCAACATATGTTTGATGTGAATGTCCATTAAATATCGCATCAACTTTATAATCACCTTGAGCTGAACTTATTGAATTATTAAAATATGAGTCACTGTCATGAATAATCGCAAAGACAATATCAACATCAAATTCAGTTCTAAGTAGTTCTGTATAATATGAAGTCCAATATGTAGGATCTGCAAACTCGTAATCTTCTATTCTGCTTTTTGCAATAGATGATTCAATACCTTCACCAATTACACCTACAACTCCAATTTTCAAGTCTCCTTTATTTAAAATTGCATATGCGTCAATATAGTCAGGTCTTACTTCTGTGTCTTTATAAAACACATTTGCGCCTAATAAAGGATAATTTGCTTGTGTTCCTAACGTGTTAGGATTGAAATACTCAGTAATGACATCAACTCCCCAATCAAATTCATGGTTACCTAATGTAAATACATCTAAGTTCATATAATTAAACATATCAATCATCGAACTACCATAAAAATAATTTGATAAAACATTACCTTGGAGTAAATCTCCACCACTTAAAAATACTGTTTCATAAGGATTTGTGTTATATTCATCTAATATAACATTTCCAAGTTTTGCTAAACCCATTTCACTATCATCTTCTAATATGGAACCGTGTGTATCATTTATATAATATAAATTCAAATCTGTTGTTTGATGTGTATTATCATTTTCCATGACTTGCACACTAACAACTTGTTCAACATCATATCCAAAAGAATCACTTACACTATAATAAAGAGGATAAATTCCTGGTGTGGTAAGGTCAACCAGTGTATCATCAACTAAAACAAGTTCGCTTAAATCCCCATCTTCTTGATCATTAGCATCAATAAGTTTTAAATAATCAGGTAATTGTTCTCCTATGTAATAGTATATGCGATTATATCCAGTAATCAATGGTTGTTGATTGTCAATTACTGTAATGGTAAATGAAGCTGTTTTTCTGTTTCCAGATCCATCATAGACTACAAGATGTATTGGATATACACCAGCTACTTCATAATCAAGTAGACCTTCATCATAAATGATGTCATCTGTTAAGTCACCTTCTATTTCATCAGATGCAGTAATATCAGATTGATAATCAGGCACATCTTGTCCAATGTAATATGTAATTTCTTTTATACCTTCGAATTGTGGAAATATATAATCAATTTCTACATCCAATGCTTTGACTGTAACTGTAATGGTTGCAGTTATTTTGCTACCTTGTGTATCTGTAACTTTATAGTAAACATTATAGTTTCCTGGTTGAGTATAATCAACTTCACTATCATCAACATTGATGGAAACAATCATTTGACCTAAATGGTCATAAGCTGTAACATCTTCTAAATAGTTTGGTGTTTCATCTCCAATTGTAAAAGTGATATCTTCTATGTTTGATATCGTTGGTATACCTGTAATTGGTAGATCAGTATTTTCACAGCCATATATACCTAGCATAATGATTATGAATGTAATTGTTAGTAGTATTTTTCTCATTTTATCTCATCCTTTGCAAAAATATTATAACATAGTTTAGTATGTTTCATGGACAAATATGTGTTATAATAATTCGAGAAGAGGTGACATATGAAAAAAGAACATATTTTGTGGGAACTCTTTTGGACATTTTTAAAGATTGGCGCACTCACCTTTGGTGGCGGACTAGCTATGATGCCAATTATGAGAAAAGAAGTTGTCGAAAAAAGAAATTGGGTAGATGATGAAGATGTATTAAAAATCTTAGTAATCTCTGAATCCACACCAGGTGTATTTGCAATCAATTCAGCAACGTTTATTGGTTATAAAATCGCTAAGTTTAGAGGTAGTTTACTTGCAACTTTAGGTGTAATTATTCCATCTTTTATCATTATTTCTGTTATTTCACTATTTATCATCCAATTTAAAGAATTCAAACTTGTAGAATATGCATTTTATGGCATTCAAGCAGGTGTGGCAATTCTTATTTTTAGAGCTGCCTTAAAACTTTCTAGAAAAATACACTTCTCACTCTTCTCAATTTTAATTATGTCAGCATCTATTCTTATTTCATTATTCACTGAAATTAGTGTTTTATATATTTTATTATTCAGTGCACTACTTGCAATCACATTTGGTTATATAGAAAGTTTGAAGGGGGCGAAAGCAGATGATTCTCGAGCTTCTTAATCTCTTTTGGATTTTCTTTAAAATAGGACTTTTCACTTTTGGTGGAGGGTATGCTATGATTCCATTAATCGAGGAAGAAATTGTCGGTGGTGGATATATTACTCAAGGTCTTCTTTATGATTTCATAGGAATTGCAGAATCTACACCAGGACCTATCGCAATCAATATGGCAACTTTTATTGGGACAAATCAACATGGTGTTTTAGGTGCCTTAGCCGCAACCATCGGTGTTGCTCTTCCTAGTTTTATTATCATTTTATTAATCGCAACTCTAGGCAGTAAATTTCTAAACTCTAGAATTGTTAATGAGGCCTTTAAAGGTTTAAAGCCTGCAGTCATCGGATTAATTTTAGCTGTTTCATTTGGACTAATGGTGCGTGGTATATTACCTGATATCCAATTTTCAAAACTCATATTTGCCTTTTCAAACTTCAACTATAAAAATCTCATTATTTTAGGTGTTGTATTCATTTTTGTTTTTGCTAGAAAGAAAACATCTCCAGTTCAAATTATACTTATTTCCGCCATATTAGGTATGGCTGTATACTTGGTGTTTTAAAAATGAAAAAGAATCTCACTTGGCTTAAAGAAGATCTAATTGCTCATAGAGGTCTTCATCAAAAAGATTTAAGCATACCAGAAAATACAATATCCGCATTTAAACTTGCTATGGAGCAAGGTTATAGTATTGAGTTTGATATCAACATTTTAAAAGATGGAACTGTCGTTGTTTTTCATGATCATGATTTAAAAAGATGTTTTGGAATTGATAAATCTTTAGATACCCTAAACTATGAAGATATTAAAGATTTGACTTATAAAAACGGTGATCATATACCTTTATTATCTGAAGTATTAGCTTTTGTTAACGGTAGAGTAAATTTATTAATTGAGTTAAAACCTCAAGGTGATGTTGTTAAACTTTGCGAAGCTTTTATCAAAATCATTGATGAATACAAGGGTGTGTACGCTGTATTTAGTTTCCATCCAAACGTTGTGCACTATTTAAAAAAACATAAACCTAATATCATTAGAGGTCAAATATCAGAATTCTTTAAAGATAATTTAGAAATGTCTAAATTTATGAAATTTTTAATGAAGAGACTAGCGTTTAATCGCTTTACTAAACCAGATTTTGTGAGTTATGGAATTTATGATATGCCTAATAAATATTTAGATAAATACAAAAAAAAGGGTCTTACCATTATCAGTTATGCTGCTAGATCACAAGACGAGTTTGATTTTGTAAAATCACATTATGATAATGTTGTATTTGAATATTTTATACCAAAAAAATAAAAGGATATGAGATTATTTCTCATATCCTTTTATTCTTCTAAGTCTTCTTCATTAAAATAGTCAACTTCTAATATCCACTGGTTAATCTTAATTCTATAAATATATTCATTGATAATCAAATTTGCTTCTTCTAGCGAATAGTCATCATTAAATAGTGTGATTTCATCTTTTTCAAGATTATATAAGAAGTCTTCTGTTAAAATACTACCATTTGAAAATAAAACTGATCTCATCTGATTGCTAAAAATATCTTTACCAAAAACTTGTCTATAATTGATATCTAAATTAAATAGATTTGCTATTGTTGGCATAATATCAATAGAAGCAAACACTTCATCTTTATCTTCTTTTACTAAGTCCGGATGATATATCATCATTGGAACTCTTTGAATTGACAATAGATGATCCATATCTTTAGTATCATCATAATCTGAGATATCATCTTGATTTAAGCCGTATGCATAATGATCACCATAAAGCATAATTACTGTATCATCAGCCATGTTTTCTTCTTCTAATCTATCAATTAAAGCACCAACTGCAAGATCTAGTTCATAATTAGCTGCATGATAATATAAGATATCATCAATTGGCATTTCTCTTCCTTCATCAATAAATATTTGTCTAATTAAATTTATATTTTTTTCACCGATAGGATGATTATCATTATATGGTAAATGTCCGGAAACAGTCAACATATAAGTGAAAAATGGTTCTTGTTTATCTTTTAATATATCCATTGTTTTATTAGCTAAATCTAGATCACTTTGCCAATCGTGATGTATGACAACACCTGTTTGTTCTTCTAGCATACCAAGTGCTACAGCACCATAATATTCATCATAACCTAAAGTGTTTGGATGAAATTCTGATCTAGGATAAAAATAATCTGTATAATTGTGAAATGAATAACTACCATACCCTTTATCATTAAAAATACCTGGTAAAGTATTAGGGAATTTATTTTCTCTAAAAGTTTCCATAGTTAAATTCACACTCTTATGTGCATAAAGTCCTGTTTGACTCATAAATTCTGTGTCTGCTGTATTTCTAAAATAAAGCGGTGAATAATATTGTGTGAAATTCCAACTATGTTCTTGCATCTCATATATATTTGGGGTCAAACTTGGATCAATTGCATATGTATCAAATGATTCAGCCATAATTAAAATTAAATTTTTGCCTTCAAAATAACCAGTATATGCATTATCTTGATGCTCAACTCTATCATCTAAATAAGATGAAATCATTTCATCAATTGATTCAATATCATCATTTTCATTAAAAGTTGTTACAATATCTCTTTGAAGATAGGTTAATACTCCAAATTTATTAATTGTTTGAAATGCACTAGGATTTTCAACATATAGATCATAACTAGAGTATGCATATGGTGAATCAGTTATAATTGAATTCGTTTTTGGAATTGTATAAACTGATACAAAAAATACTGATACAGTTAATAGAATTGAGAAAATAAGATCTTTTGATGAAACATAGGATAAGAATTGCTTAGGCATATATGGCGATTTATATTTTCTAAAATATATAACCGCAATTGCAACAGGCACTAAGTATAAAATATGAACCCATGTAATATTTGTGAATACTTTTCCTAAAAACGCAAACCCAGCATGTGCATCACCAATAACTGAAAATGAGAAAAATCCGCTTAACACTCTATAATATAAATCTTGAGTGAAATAAAAGAATACGATACAAAGTATAAGTATAAATGAAAAATAGCGAACTATTTTTCTAGGTAACAACCTAATTAAAAAAACTAGTATAAGTGCATACGCATTCATAAATAAGAAAATTCTAAAAAAATTCTCTAATTTTAATGAACCCATGATACTTAAACGAAAAACAGCTTCTAGAAAAGCTAATATTGAAAATATTAAGATGTATAATCTAATAACTAATTGACGTTTACTTTTTTCCATATGTTATACCTTCTTATAGATGATATTATATCAAAAAAATTATAAAAATGCACGTTCATCGAAATAAAAAACATGCTTATGAGTTATTTTTTTCTCATAAGCATGTCTTGTTAAATTTTTATTGGAACATTAATCCATATCTACATCAAAACTTTCTAACAATCCTTTTTTCTCATTATATTCTGAATCTCCGTGTTTTGTAAAAAACATTGTTATAAAACTTGCTGCAACGAATATTGCTGCATATGGGAATAAAATTAATCTTGTTTTAAATACATAATCCATGAATACACCTGATAAAATAGGAGTTAATATTTGTGCTGCCATTGAAAATGCATAATAATACCCTGTATATTTACCAACATTTGATCCTCTAGCTAACTCGACGACCATCGGATAAGAGTTAACGTTAATTGAAGCCCAAGCGATACCAGTTAATCCAAAGATGATATACATTACCCATCCGGTACTTTCATTAACAAATGATGCTGCTCCAAAACAAATAGTTAATAATACAATTCCAATAAGAATTGCTTTTTTTCTACCAATTTTTGTTGATAAGATACCTATTGGAATAAAAGCAATAATTGCAGTAACATTTGCAACTAATAAAGGTAGTGTAAATGACGGAATTTGTAAAACATGAGGTACATAATCAGAAACCTTTGAAATAATCGCATTATAACCCATAAACCATAAGAACACTGAAGCTAGGATAAGTATTAAAGATATTTTCTTATCCCTTGGTAATGCTTGCATATCATGATCTTCTTCTTCAGATTCTACAAGACCAAATTTAATATCTTCATTTATTTTTTCTTGAACTAATTTAGGTTCTTTTACTTTCCACAAGAAGATTGCTAATACAACTAACATTATGATTCCAACAATAATAAATGCTAATGTGTAAGGAACATAAGACCTACCATCTAATCCTAATACAGTAAGTAAAATTAAAGCAGTTGTTCCTGCTGCTGCTCCCATTAAATTAATGATTGCATTTGCTTTAGATCTTAAAGGTTTAATTGTAACATCAGGCATCAAACTAACGGCTGGAGATCTAAATGTTGACATCGCAATTAATGCTACAAGTAATACAGATACAAAAACAATAAAGTTTAAAGGACTTTGAGCTGTTTCTTCCCAAGCTAGAGTTGATAAATAGGTTTGGTAATAATCATTTAAAAATGCAAGATTCCCAACAGATAATTCAGTTTCTTGATTATCATCTAAAACTGAACTTATTTTTTCATAAGTAGAAGCTCTATATTTCTCATAAGCTTTAAATGTAATAGCACCACTAGCTAGTTTATCACTTCGCTCAGTTTCTATATCTGCTAGAAGACCCTCCCAAAATGTTTCTAATCTTCTTTGATCATCATCTTTATACGTTTCATATAAACCAATGATTTCAGTTTGATTAATACGTTGAGTTTGAATGTTGTCCATAAAAGACAAACCCATAAATGCAAATGCTGCAATAACTGTACCAACAACTACATAAGGAGTTCTTCGTCCTCGTTTATGATTAGATTTATCAGATAAAGCACCAAACAATGGCAACATAAATAATGCTAGTATATTATCCAAAGCCATAACAGCACCAGATGCTGTTTGATTCAATCCAAATTTATCAATCATAATTTTGGCGATAATGTTATCGTATGTTTGCCAAAAAATAGTAATAATGAAAAAAGCTAATCCAACATAAAATGTTTTTTTATAATTGAGTTTCATAAAGTCTCCTTTTATTATTTATTTGTTAATACAATTATAGCATGTAATTATTTGATTTAAAATTTCATTTTTAGAAAACAGCAAAAAAAGAGGAAAATGAATTCCTCTTTAGTTATTAAATGTATTTAGCTCCCATAGCCATTGCTTCTTTATTGACTGGAAGAAGTGCTTCTTTAGCACCTTTTAAGAAATGTTTTAAACTATCTTCAATCACTTCATCTTTAAATATTTTATTAACCTTTAAGTAAGCCCCAAACATTGCCATATTAGCAACTTGAGGTTTTCCTAATTTATTAGCTATCTCATTCATTGGAACACCATATAAATGGAAAGGTTGTTTAACTTCTTCTTCAATCAATGATGAATTATAAAATATGTTTCCATCATCCGTAATCAATTCTTGGAACTTATGAAGAGATGGAAGATTAAAGACTAGTAAGTCATCTGCTTTTTTAAAGATTGGTGAGTAAATAGGTTTATCACTAATGGTTACTGCACAATTTGCTGTGCCACCTCTAGTTTCAGGCCCATAAGTAGGCACCCATACACTATATAAACCTTGTTCATTTGCAGCATATGCCAATAATTGTCCTGTTAGCATAACACCTTGACCACCAAAACCAGCAATTCTAATTCTTCTAATCATGACTAATCACATCCTTAAAAACACCTAAAGGAAAGATAGGAACCATTTCTTCTTTGATACGGTTTAATGCATCAATTGGTTTCATCTTCCAATTTACTGGACAAGTTGATAAGACTTCAATTAAAGAAAAACCTTTGCCTTCAATTTGATAAGTAAATGCTTTTTTAATTGCTTTTTTAGCTTTTCTAATATTTCCAACATCGGTAAGCATAACTCTTTCTACATAAGTTGCCCCTTCAACTTGTGATAAAATTTCTGCCATTTTAATAGGGACTCCATGTAAAGATTTAATACGTCCATCTTGAGATGTTGTTGTTTTTTGTCCTAATAATGTTGTTGGGGCCATTTGACCACCAGTCATACCATAAGTTGTGTTGTTCGCATAAATAACTGTAAAGTTTTCTCCTCTATTAGCTGCATGAATTGTTTCAGCAATACCAATAGATGCTAAATCTCCATCACCTTGATATGTAAATACGATATTATCAGGTAAAGATCTCTTTATACCAGTTGCAACCGCACATGCTCTACCATGAGCAGCTTGTTGCATATCACAATTAAAATATTCATAACTAAAAACTGAACATCCAACTGATGCTACACCAACTGTATGATCAAGCACACCTAATTCATCTAAAACTTCTGCAACTAATTTATGTAGAATACCATGCGTACATCCAGGACAATAATGCGTAGGTTTATCAGTCAAACCAGATGATCTCTCATATTTAATCATTTAGTCCACCAACCTTTCATCAAATGTCATAATTGCTTCAACAATTTCTTCTGGCTCTGGAACAATACCGCCAGCACGTCCATAAAATGCTATTTTATGTCTACCTTTATCTGAAATTAAAACATCATCTAGCATTTGTCCTAAAGACATTTCAACAACCATAAGACCTTTTACACTCTTAGGTATTAAATCAAATGCTTTTTTAGGATATGGCCATAAAGATATTGGTCTAATCATACCAACTTCAATACCATTTTCTTTTAAAATTTCTATTGAAGATCTACAGATTCTTGCAGTTGTTCCATATGCAACAATAACATAATCAGGATGATCCATGTTAATCATTTCATACTTAACTTCATTCTTTGTAACTTCTTGATATTTCTTTTGAAGTTTTAAATTATGTTGTTCTAACTCATTTGCATCTAAAAACAAACTATTAATAATATTTCTACCTTCATGATGTTTCATTCCAGTAGCTGCCCATGTTTTTTCAGGAAGTTTTCTTTTTTTAACTGGTCGATCTAAATCGACTGATTCCATCATTTGACCAATTAGTCCATCTGCTAAAATCATAACAGGATTTCTATAAGTATCTGCTACATCAAATGCTTCTTTCATCAAATCAACAGTTTCTTGTACTGATTCAGGAGCAAATACAATAACATGATAATCACCATTTCCCCCACCACGAGTGGCTTGATAATAATCACCTTGAGATGGCTGAATTGAGCCCAATCCAGGTCCGCCTCTCATCACTGAACCAATGACACATGGCAATTCTGCTCCAGCAATATAACTAATACCTTCTTGCTTCAAAGCAATCCCAACTGATGATGATGAAGTCATCACTCTTTTTCCTGATCCAGCTGCTCCATAAACCATATTGATTGCAGCAACTTCACTTTCAGCTTGAACAAAAACTTTCCCTGCATCAGGTAAAAGTTTTGATAAATATTCAGGAACTTCGTTTTGAGGTGTAATTGGATATCCAAAATAACATTCAAGTCCAGCTTTCATTGCTGCTTTTGCTATCGCTTCGTTACCCTTCATTAAAACTTTACTCATCTGTCGTTCACCTCTACTTTTATAACAGAATCAGGACAAATAATTGCACAGTTCGCACAACCTATACATTTATCCATATCTGTAACACTTATTAAATGATACCCTTTTTCATTCATTCTGTTTTTATCTAAATATAAAATATCGACTGGACATGCACTCGTACATAATTCACATCCTTTACAATCTTTATCATTAAACGTAAGAATTCCTTTTTTCATTCAATCACTTCCTATCTTTTTATGTAATTATCGTGTAAATGATTTATCGTTTCAATTCGATTTTTAGCGAATACTTTTGCAGCTAAATGTGTATTGATATTCTCTCTTTCAGCAATATCAAATATATCGATTAAACGATCATAGATTTTTTCAATATCTCTTGTAGCTCTACCTACATTATATGTTAACAATTCATGATATACGTTGATTAATCCACCTGCATTAATAACAAAGTCTGGTGCATATAATATGCCTTTATCTTTAAGCATATCACCATGAATGTCTTCATCTAATAAAACATTGTTTGCAGTTCCTGCAACTATTTTTGCTTTGATTTGAGGTATTGTTTTAGAGTTTAATGATCCACCTAATGCACATGGCACTAAAACATCTACATCTAATTTATAAAAATCTTCAGGTTTAACAAATTCAACTTCAGGATTTTCTTTTTGTAATCTTTTAATATGTTTTTCATTAATTTCAGAAAAATAAATTTTCTTTGCCTTTTTTTCTACTAAATGTTTGATTAAATAATAACCAGTTTGTCCTGCGCCTTGTACAGCAAACGTATATTTTTTAATATCTTCATCACCAAATTTATGTTGAAGTGATGCTCTAATACCATGAAAAGCACCTAATGCAGTCATTGGTGAAGGATTCCCACTTTTTCCTTCTAGTCCAACAACATAATCAGTTTCCATACTCACAAAGTCCATATCTTTAGTTGATGTGTTCACATCTTCTGCTGTAATATATCTTCCATTTAATGATTGAACATATCTACCTAACGCTCTAAAATATGCTTCTGATTTCACTTTATCAGCTTCGCCGATAAGTACAGTCTTCCCACCACCAAGATTTAGACCAGCTGCCGCTGCTTTATATGTCATACCTCTTGATAATCTTAAGCAGTCTAATACTGCTTCCTCTTCTGATTCATAATTCCACAGTCTAGTACCACCAAGGGCTGGTCCTAATGTTGTATTATGAATACACGTAATTCCCTTTAATCCTGTCGTTTTGTCATAAAAATAGACTACCTGCTCATATCTATGTTTGGCCATGTAGTCAAAGTGTTTAAAATCGCTCATGTCTTTCTCCCTTCAATTTTTAAAAGCTCTTACATTTGTATTATAACATAGTTATAATATAATGTCATTTCGAATTTCAATATTATGTAGATTTATTTAATTATAAGAAAAAAGGCCTAATAGCCTTTACAATTTCTCTATTTTTTCTTCAATTTTATTGATTAATAAACCCATATGATAACCATCTACAAAACTATGATGTGCTTCTATAGTCAACGGCATTATGATTCTATCATTTACAACCCTATATTTACCCCATAAAATCCTTGGAATCGCATCTTTTGAGTTTATTTGTGTTGCTTGTGTGACATGTGTATATGTAGCCCATGGAAAAACAGTTATATAAACTAGATCTTGTCTTATTTCTTCGTCATAAACGATAAATTTATTTTTTTGTAATTTCGATTTTGATTTAGCACATTGAACAAAATTTTCAATATCTTCATCAAAAAGCGTATTCACGATTTTAAATTTATTGGTGTTTTCAATCAAATCTGTAAAAGATGGATGAACTTGATCAAAAAGATAAACATCATCATTTTCAATTCTATACTTAAAATTTTCAATTTGATTCAGTTCATTCATAACAACCCACATCATAGAAAAATAAAATGAGAGGTTTTTCTCTTTTACAAATCTATGAAGATTAGTAACATCGATATCTACAGTAACCTGATATCTGGGCAAGTCATATAGTTTAAAGAAATCATACATTTCTTTTCTTTCCCAATGATTCATATCAATTTTCTTCATCATTTAACACTCCTAACAAAAACGCACTTCTATCTTTAATTCTTCGCTTCATGAACTTACTGTAAAACACACCGTCATAACCGTGCACAGAATGCTTTGTGTGTCTTTCGTAAACTTTAACATTTAATGATTTAAGTCTTTCAGCAAATAAGATGCCTTCATCCCTTAAGCAATCATATTCAGCAGTTTCAATATATGTTTCAGGAAAATCTCGTAGATTGCTATTTATAAACGAAGCATATTCAATCATACCAAAATCTCCATTTATTAAATAAGTCTCCCACATATCCTTATTTAACAAAGAATTCCAAACCGGTGTATCTGTATATATTTTAATTGAGTTTGTAACTTGTCGATGATCAATAACTGGATAAAAAAGAAGCACCTTATTTACTTTTTCTTTTAATCTATCTCTAACAAGTAAAGTTACACCAATCGCAAGATTACCACCTGCGCTATCTCCACCAACTGCTATGCTGTTTTTATCGATATTTAATTTATCAGCATTTTCTTTTATCCATATATATGCTTTATAACTGTCCTCTAAACCTTCAGGAAATGCATATTTAGGAGCTAACTTATATTTAACGTACACCGCATTATAACCTGAATTAAGTGCTATTTTTGATAAATTTCTTATATGAAAAGGTGTCCCTTCAAGTTGGAAACTACCACCATGTAAATATAGTAATCCTTTTTTTAGATTATTTTGTTTTCTATGTTTAATAAGATACACTTTTATTCTATGATCACGATATCCTTTTATGCTATATTTCTTTATTTTCATCCCTTTTACAGGTTTCGCAAAAATCATACTAAAATTCATTAGTATATTTGTTATTCTTCTTCTTTTAGAGAATTTTTCGTATGTTAATGCTTTTAGAATTCTAAGCTCTTTATCGATATCATATGTCATAATCATTTTTTATTAAAAAGATCAAGATATGTTTCATATCCTTCTTTTTTTAAATCTTTCTTAGGTATGAATTTTAAAGCAGCAGAATTAATACAATATCTATATCCACCAAGTTCAATAGGTCCATCTGTAAACAAATGACCCAGATGAGAATCTGCTTCTTTACTTCTTACTTCTGTTCTAACCATTGAAAATGTTTTGTCAACTTTTGTTTCCAATTTAGTAACAGGTTTTGCAAAGCTTGGCCATCCACAGCTACTATCAAATTTATCAAGACTTGTAAACAAAGGCTCTCCTGAAACTATGTCTACATATAAACCCTCTTCATTATGATTCCAAAATTCATTTTCAAATGGTCTTTCAGTTCCATTCTCTTGAGTCACATGATATTGAAGTGGTGTTAATTTAGTTTTTATATCTTTTTTATCTTTCATTCTTTTATTTAGACTTAAAGTTATTTAAATCTTACTCCTTATTAATTTATTTTGTAGTCGCAATATAGATTTTTAATTCCTCAATTAGTTTTTCAACTTCATATAATAATACTTCATACGCTTTTTTCAAATGATCTACATCATTTTTGACATTCATGTCCATCATTGAAGTTAATAACCAAGTTGCCCGCTTTCCACTTAAGTATGAACAAGATCCTTTGAAATAATGAAGTGTTTCTCCTATCTCTTTAGAGTCATGTTTTTTAATTGAATGCTCAATTTTTTTCATATCATCAAGATAAGTTTCAATATATGCTTTAACTACACCTTGGGCAATATCCATACTACCTTCAAAACGTTTTTCGTATTCTTTTGAATCAAAAACAATATGATGATGAGGAATAAAAATAAATTTTTGGTGTGATATGTAATTCCTTAATAAGCGTCCTAATTGTTCAATGTTTATCGGTTTAAATAAAACATCATTCATTTGAGCTTTTTTCATTAAATCATAGTCATTTAAAAATGCATTAGCTGTTACAGCAATGATTGGCAAATACTTATATTGAGGGCCTAAATCTCTAATTCTATTAGATGTTTCCATACCATCCATATTTGGCATTTGAATATCCATTAAAACAATATCAAATCTTTCCTTTTGAACTGCTTCAATAGCTTTTAGCCCACTATCAACAAGTTTTGATTTTATGCCTTCTTTTCTTAAAATATTTTCTAAAACTATTCTATTTAATCGATTATCATCAACTACAAGAGCATATCCTGATAATTCATTAACATATAAATCTTTAATGTCTTGTCTACGACCACTCATTTTAGCTGAAATTTTTTGATATATTTGTTTTCTTGATGTGATATCATTAAACACTATATCTATTTTATCTTTTTTAGCATCTTCGTTATAAAGAGATGCTATAATAGTTTCTTTTTTACCAAAATTATTTTTATAGAATTCAATTAAGTCAAATGATTTTTCTTCACTAAAAATAATCAAATCATAATGTTTGCTTATATTTTGTAAACTATCAACGCTCATCTGCATAGAGGTAAGAATTTCTATTATTTTTTTCGATTGATGATCTGTATCAATAACTAAAACTTTTAGTTTTTTTATTTTCGTAAAATCATAGACTTCTTTTGTTTTTAATTTAAGGTTTATTTTAAATGTTGTTCCATGATTTAAATCACTGGTTAGTTCAATTTTTCCATTTAACTGATCCACTAATTCTTTTACAATTGAAAGACCCAATCCAGTTCCTTCGTAACTTCTAGTGTCTCCAGAATCTATTTGGAAAAATTTTTCAAAGATCTTTTCATGAAATGCTTTGTCTATACCAACACCTGTATCTTTTATAATAAATTCTATCACTTGGTATGTTTGTGTCTCTTTGATTTTTTTTACACTTAAAGTGATATTTCCTTTATTTGTATATTTTATAGCATTGTTAACAATGTTTAAAATGATTTGTCTAAGCTTTTTTAAATCGCTCATAAATAAATTATTAATTGTGTAATCAAAATCAAAGAGGATATCTAATCCTTTTTCTTGAGCAATATTATTTTCAGTTAAAAGAATATTAGTAAGTTCATTTTCTAGGTCAAACACATCTTCATAAATTTCAATTTGTCCACTTTCAATTTTAGAGATATCTAAGATGTCTCCAATCATTGAGATTAGTGATTCAACTGAATATGTTGCAATATCTACATATTCTTTTTGTTCAGATGTAATACGTGTTGAGTTTAAGAGATATAATGCATTCTTAGCTCCATTTAATGGCGTTCTAAATTCATGACTAATTTTAGATAAAAAATGTGTTTTTTCTAAACTAGCTTGATTTGCTTTTTCCTTTAATTCAACCAATACTTTTTGATTTTCATTAGTTAGCATAGCATTTGTGATCATGCCTGCTAAGACTTTTAAAAGCCCAGTTTCTTTGTCGTTCCACTGGCGCTCAGTTCTGACATCATCATATCCAACAAATCCCAAACATCTCTGATTATCCATTAAGGGTGTTGTTGTAAGTGATTTTATACCTTGAGGCATTAAGTGATTATACATTGGATTGCTCTTCTCCAAGGCTAAAACATTTTCAATAATGACATTATTTCCTGCTTTATGCTGACCAACAAAGGCTTCCATTAAATCTTCAATACTAGATGATTTTAAATTGTCAATTTGAGGTTCTACATTGTTATTACACCATTCATAGGTATTACTAGCTGTCTTTTTATCAAAATCATATTCAAAAACATAAACTCTATCGACACCTAAAAAATCACCAACTAAAGCCAACGTATCGTTAATGACTTGATCGAATTGATTCATATTAATATTAATTAATTCAGTTGCAATCTTTAAGATAATATTTTGAAATTGAATACTATTTGTCATATTGTGCCCCTAAACTGATATATTACTTATATTATAACTTAAAATGATTATATTTTTAAGCTTATACATAAAAAAAGGCATAAGCCTTTATTTTGAAAATCTATGAGCGATAGAACTTGCTGCTGCTGCAGCGATTGCTCCAACGATATCATCTAAAAATGTATTACATTTACCTGGTAGTTTTCCTTCTTCATCAAGTTTGCCTATAATGCCTGGTTTTAGTTTATCAACATACCCAAAATTAGTGAATCCGATTGAGCCATATACATTAACGATAGATAATGCCATAACTTCATCAATACCATATAAACCATAATCATTTAATAACATACTTGATAAAGGTTCGCTTAGCAACCCTTTTTCAGCTAGAATGTCTAATTCTAAACCTGTTATCACAGCGTGTTGCACTTCTCTTTTTTTAACTACTTTTCCAACATGAATCAAACAATATTCTAAAGTCAATTCAGGGATGTATTTTTTTTGTAAGTCATAAGTGATTTCAGCAATTTCTTCTAAATTAACACCACGTTCCAATAATCTTTGAACAACAATTTCATATTGATTTAAATCTTCTAAACGTGAAGGTTTTTGTTTTTCTTGTTCCATAATAACTCCTCCTATAATTTTAGAGTGTAGTATTATTATACACGAAACATATATTTAATCAACTTTGTGATTAACTTTCTTTTTAAAAACTCCTTCTTTCATATCATCATAAAACTTGAATAAACTCCACATCAATTCAGCATTTTTATTTTTAAGACTAAATTTTTATTTTTTGAATTTTTGATATATAATAAGATAAAGGAGGCGATTTCATGGACAAACCAATTATCGCTCAAAAACAGCCTTACAAAGTTGAATTAAAAGCTGGAGAAAAACATAACTTTTGTGCTTGTGGAAAAAGTAAGAATCAACCTTTCTGCGATGGATCACATAAAGGCAGTGGTATAACTCCAAAAAGTTTTACTGTAGAAAAAGATGGTACATATTATTTGTGTGGTTGCAAACACTCAAAGAATCAACCATTTTGCGATGGTACGCATAAATCATTATAAAAAATTAGATCTCGTTAAGAGATCTAATTTTTTTTAAAAATACTTTTTAATATCTAACATCTCTAAACTTACATCCCATAATTTATCGATATTTTCTTTATCATAGGTTATTGGGTTTGATGAGACTGGTTGTCCATGTCTAATATATGAACCACTTATATTATCAAATCTTTCTTGAGTTAAAACATCATACATATGTGTAGCTGCAACCATAGGATCTATACCCTTTTTTGATCTCCAATTCCATACAAAACTAGCTAACTTAGATGTGTTTTTTGTCCCAATTTTAGTTCTAACCAATCCTGGATCGATTGCATAAACCGGAACATCTTCAAATCTACTTGCTAAAGCTTTTACAAAAAGCACATTATACAATTTTGATCTTTTATAAGATCTCAAGATCGAATAAAACTTCTTTGATTCTAAATTGTTAAAATTTATATTTGCACGATAATGAGATTGAGAACTTACAACTAAAATTCGTGATTTTTCTGATTTTCTTATTCGCTTAATTAATAAATGCGTTAATAAGACTACAGCTAAATGATTAACCGCAAATGTCATTTCATGTTGATCCTTATTCACATGATAACCTGAAGTCACTCTTCCTGCTACATGAATGAGATAATCTATTTGGTATTGATGTTCATCTAAAACAAATGATATTCTCTTTTCAATTTCTTCAATACTTTTTATATTATTTAAATCACCTTTAATAACATATAATGCATTATCAGTTATAAGTGCCTCTGTATCGATTTTTAAATTCTCGATTTTTTCATCACTTCTACCAAGTGCGATAACAATCATATTTTGTTCAATTAGTTTTAATACAAGTTGTCTACCTATACCAGAAGTTGCACCTGTAACAATCGCGATCTTTTGCATGTCCTCACCTACTTTAATATCTTATATGCTTATTATACATGATTAAGAAAATATATAGATTAAAATGTGTTATAATATGGTTAATTACCGGAGGTATTTATGAAAAATTTAAGCGTTTTCTCTGAAGTTGCACCCTTAAAAAAAGTGTGTCTTCATAGACCTGGATTAGAACTAGAAAACTTAACTCCTAAATGGCTTAACGACTTATTATTCGATGATATTCCTTGGCTAAAAAAAGCTCAAATTGAACATGACTATTTAGCAAGTGTTTTAAAAGAAAATGGAGTAGAAGTCGTCTATCTAGTTGATTTAGTTGAAGAAAGTCTTCAAAACCAATCAGTAAAGAAACAATTTATTGATCAATTTATTAAAGAATCAAATTTGATTCATCATAGATCAAAAGAAAAAATCTATACGCACTTAAATCAAATGACAACAAGAGATATGATTTTAACGACTATGGCAGGTATCGTTAAAGCTGATTTTCAAACATATCGAAAACATTCTTTAAAAGATCATATTAGAGATTATCCATTTATGACTGATCCAATGCCAAATTTATATTTTACAAGAGATCCTTTTTCGACTGTTTTTAATACTGTTTCTCTAAATAAAATGTATAAACAAGCACGTGCTAGAGAAACCATCTATGGAGAATATATTTTCAAATACCATCCTGAATACAAACAAACTGTTAAAGTTTATGATAGACACGAAGATTATTCAATCGAAGGTGGAGACATCATGGTCTTAAACAGCAAAGTTCTTGCAGTTGGTATTTCAGAAAGATCTGAACCTGATGGAATCGAAAAATTCGCACAAAATGTCTTTGATAATACAGATGCTGAAGTCGTATTAGCAATTGATCTACCTAAAAAAAGAAGTTTCATGCATTTAGATACAGTTTTAACTCAAGTCGATGTTGATAAGTTTTTGATTCATCATGATTTCACCGGCAATTTAAATGTTTATGAGATTTATCGTGGATCTAGAGCTCATAGTTTAAGAATAATTCCAAAAAAATATTCTATTAAAAGATTATTTTCTTATCATTTAAAAACAAAAATCACTGTTATTCCATGTGGTGGTGATGATAAAATCACGTCTGATAGAGAACAATGGAATGATGGAGCAAATGCATTAGCAATTGCACCAGGAGTCGTTATTGTTTATGAAAGAAATCAAGTAACCAATCAAATATTACAAGAACATGGTGTAAAAACCATTGTTATTCCAGCTAGTGAATTATCTAGAGGCCGAGGCGGTCCTAGATGTATGAGCATGCCTCTAATAAGAAAATAAGAAAAATAAAACTGCTAGAATTTATTCTGGCAGTTTTTTTAATGTTATATATCGATAATTATTTGTATCAATGACTTTAAATCCTGTTAAACTCGCAATAACTTCGAATGTTTTTGGTGTAAAAAATGTTATATGACTAGGATCTCTTATATAAAACCAATCAAAAAAAGTTTCTTGATCTTTAGGATAAAATAGCGTCATTATAGAAACAATACCTTGAGATTTAAGTATTTCATGAAATTGATTTAATATACTTATAGGATTGCTTAAATGTTCAAAAACCTCAGTTGAAGTTATCAGATCATATTTCTTATCAAAAACTTTTTTATGCTTAGCATAATAATAATCATAGATGTCACATTTAAACTGATATTTAGTATTTAATATATGTTGTAAAACAGGTCCTGGACCACTTCCAAAATCAAGCGCAATACCCTTTTTAATAAAGGGTATAACTGCACTATCGATAAAATTTGTTAAAAAATTAACATATCCTGGATTATCAATAGTATTTTCATGTAAATCATATACCTTTTTTTCATCTTCTTCTGATAGTATTTGTGATTTGTCTTTATAAATCACTTCACAATCTAAACACTCATGAAAAATCATATCAAATTTTGGATGTTTATAAGTGATCATGTGCTTACTATTACATAGCTTGCAAATCTCCATAATATCTCCTTTAAAAAATCATTAAAACTACATAATAAATAATTGGCATTAAAAGTGCTGGTAAAAGGTTTGCTACTTTAATCTTTTTAATTTCCATGAAATTAATTCCGATAGCAACTAATAATATAGAGCCTATCATTGATAATGAACTAATGATTTCTGGAGTTGCATAATCACTTAAATATCTAGCTAATATTGTAATTGACCCTTGATACACCAAAACACTTATTGCTGAAAAGATTACACCAATACCCAAAAATGAAGCTAATACCATCGCAGTGATAAAGTCTAAAACTGATTTGATAATTAAAGTTGTCATTCCTAATCCTAAACCATCTTGAATCGCACCAGTAATTGCCATTGCTCCTACACAAAAGATTAGTGTTGCTGAAATAAAACCTTTAGCAAGAGGTGGAAGATTATATTTCTTTTCGACTTTAAATACAAAATCATTAAGTCGTTTATCAATATCAATCCACTCTCCAATGATGACTCCAATTACTAAGGATATAATAATCAATAAATCGCCTTGTGTCGAAAGAGCGCCATCTTCTATCACAATAAAATCCTTAATAAACCAACCTAAAGCTAAACAAGTTAATCCCAGCCCTAGTGTAAACATAATAGATTTTTGAATTTTTTCTGACAAACCTTTTTTAAATATAATACCCAAAAAGGTTGCTACTATAATGGCTGCTGCATTTATAATTGTTCCCATATACACCTCTATAAATAAATAAGAGTCAATCAGTATTCTTGATTGACTCTAATAGTTTCACCAAACAAGTGGATCGTTTTTTATATGTTCTTCATATAATTTAATAAATTGTTCTTTAATGTCCTCTGGTAATTGAAAGTCCACATTTTTTATATGTTCTACTAATTGAACTTTATTCTTAATTCCCGGTATCACTATATCAATTTCAGGGAAGCTTAAGACAAAACCTATTGCATATTTTGTTAAACTATCATCTTTAGTTATTTTTTTCAATTTGTCAGTTAGATATGCTCTTTGCTCAATGGTATCTATATCCCATCTTGAACGTATACCTTCAAACTCAGAATCTTTATTATATTTTCCTGTTAACCATCCAGAATCCAATGGTACTTTAGCAATTAAAGTTATACCTTTTTCTTTTGCTTTTTTAAATAAAGGTATACAGTCTTGGAAAAATATATTAAATAATATTTCAATAACATCAACTTCTACATGTTTTAAAACTGCTTCAAATTCCTCATAAGTATCAATACTTACTCCATATGCTTTAATAAGTCCTTCTTCTTTGAGTCGTTGTAATTCCTCAAAATGATCTGTTTCATTACATAAAATATCCATATCTGGATTATGTAACAAAACACTATCAATAGAAGAAACCTGCAATCTTTCTAAAGACTCATAGACTTGATCTTCTAATGAAGATACACTGTAGTCAATGCTACCATCAGCCATATGACCAATTTTAGTATTGATGATTATTTTGTCATGTTGTTGGTTAAATGCTTCTCCAATAATAGTCTCGCTCATACCAGCACCATAGCCTGGCGCAGTATCAAAAAATGTTACACCTTGATTTACAGCTTCTTTTACAAGTTTTATGCCATCATCAAACGACATATATCCCCAAAATTCAGTATTTCCTAATTGCCATGAACCAAAGCCTAATCTAGATGTCGTTTTTTTTGTTTTTGCAAAGGTTTTATTTTGCATATGGCACCTCCATTAAATCTACTTATATTTTATCATAGAATTTCTTATTCATATTTTATAAAATGTTGTTTTGGTAAAAACATGTTAAAATATTTTTAAAGGAGCTAACTATGAACCTAATAATTAAAGAACTATACATCCCAACAACAAAAAATAAAAGAACTATCCGAGTACTACTTCCAGATGATTATCATCAAAAAGATATATCATATCCTGTTTTATATATGCATGATGGTCAAAATCTATTTGAAGATGAGACTTCATACAATCACACATCTTGGAAAATACATGAAACAATGTCTTATCTAAAAGAAAACAAACTTATTGATCAAGATATTATCATCGTTGGTATAGACAACTCCGATTTAAGACAATTTGAATATGCTCCATTCATATCTAAAGATTTAATGGAGGATATGTTAAAAGTTCAAATTGGAGGACTTGGCGACGTCTATGGAGAATTTATTGTAAAAAAAGTGAAGTCTTATATTCAAAGAAATTTTAGAGCATTAGGGGATTATGAAAATACTTTTATTGCTGGTAGTTCAATGGGTGCTTATATATCTACATACATCGCTTCAAAATATCCAACAATATTTAAAGCAGTAGGTGTTTTCTCTTTAGCTTCATGGTTTAACGAAGAAGATTTTTTAGATTATATAACCTATTCTAATATAAAACCTGACATGAGATTTTTCATATCAATAGGTCGCTATGAATCTTCTGGAACAAACCAAAAGAAGCGCAATAAATTATTTTTAAATAATAGTAGAAATCTAAAATCGGCATTAGAAAATAAATATATAAATGATATATTTTATATCGAGACAGATGATACACATAATGAACTTGCTTGGAGAAAGATGTTCACACAATTTATCATATGGCTATTAAAAAAGTAACTCTAGCGAGTTACTTTTCTTCAAACATCCATATAAGTACATCTTGAATGAATAAATCCCATAGTCTCCATTCATGACCACCTTTTTCTTCTTTATTAACAAAATCAATATGCTTATTTTTTAAGAATGCACCAAATCTTAGATGATCTTCATATAAAAAATCTTCTGTTCCACAAGCTAAATAAAGCTTAGGAACTTTTTTTGTTAAATCAAGCTTATTTATTAAATGGTATATATCATGCTTTGATCCTTTAACAGGCATTTGTCCAAAAGAATTTAAAAATCTTTTTTGTCTTGGATCATCCATATGAGTTTTATATAATCTATCTATTTCGATTGCACCAGATAAACTAGCAATTTTATTGTATCTATCAGGGTATGTAAGTCCTATTTTTAAAGCTCCATATCCACCCATTGAAAGTCCACATACATATCTATCTTCTGCTTTTTTTGATACATGAAACATATTTTCTATAATTTTTGGTAATTCGATTGAAACATAATCAAAATAATTTGCACCTATCTCAGTATTTGCATAATAACTATTATCTGCAGAAGGCATGACGACACAAAGATTATATTTAGATGCATATCTCTCAATTGAAGTTAAACGCATCCAATCCATGTAATGCCCAAAATAACCGTGAAGTAAATATAGAACTTTAACTTCTGTATTTTTTTCAACGTGCTCTGGATATATAACATTAACAGATACATTCATATCTAATGAACTTGAACTTAGTTGACATTGTATAAATCCCATAAAATCCTCTCCCATCTATATATTCATTATACTTTAAATGGTCTTAAAAAAAAAGACACTATGTGATAATAAAACACTAATTTAAACCTTTAAGTTTAATTGACTTTAAAGTTATGTTAAAATATTAAATATACATGCATAAAGGAGCAAATGATGGAAAAAAATAATTATCAAAAAAATATAGAAGAACTCATAGTTTCACTAGATTCAAATCTAGAAAATGGACTAACTGATGAACAGGTATTAAGCAGACATGAATCATATGGATTTAATCAACTTGA
Source organism: Mariniplasma anaerobium (assembly GCF_016865445.1). Classification (GTDB taxonomy): domain Bacteria; phylum Bacillota_I; class Bacilli_A; order Acholeplasmatales; family Acholeplasmataceae; genus Mariniplasma; species Mariniplasma anaerobium. Next base: position 1,465,833 of record NZ_AP024412.1, read on the forward strand.
TGAAATGGAAAAACGAAGTTGGTTTTTAAGATTTTTTGATCAAATCAATGATTTTATGATCTACGTTTTAATTGCTGCGTCTATATTATCATTTATTACCGATGAAATTTCTGAAGGTTTCCTTATTCTTGCTATTGTCTTAATAAATGCATTATTAGGATTATTCCAAGAAGCAAAAGCAGAAAAAGCTTTAGAATCTATTAAAGCAATGTCTTCTCCTCAAGCAAAGGTCTTAAGAAATGGTACACAAATTTTAATAGATGTAAAAAATATTACTGTTGGTGATATCGTCATATTAGATGCAGGTGATTATGTACCTGCAGATGTTAGAATCATTGAATCTATTAATTTAAAAACAGATGAATCTCCACTTACAGGTGAAGCTCTACCTGTTGAAAAAACTGTGGATGCTATAAAAGCAGACGATGTTGCTTTAGGTGATAGAACAAATCTAGGATTTATGGGAACTGTTGTCACTTATGGTAGAGGAAAAGCTATTGTTACTGATATAGCGATGAAAACTCAATTAGGTAAAATCGCAACCATGCTAAGTGAAACTAAAGATGAAGATACACCACTTCAACAAAGTATGGCAAAACTAGGTAAAACATTAGCAATTTTAGCACTAGGCATAACTTTTATTATATTTGCAATCACAATTGGTGAAGCATATATTATAGATGGAACAGCATCCTTTGATGTCTGGAAGGAAGCTTTATTAACTTCTGTTGCCTTAGCTGTTGCAGCTATTCCAGAAGGTCTTCCAGCAATTATTACGATTGTCTTAGCATTAGGCATGCAAAATCTTGTTAAAAAAGAAGCAATTATTAGAACACTTCCTGCAGTTGAAACACTTGGTTCTACAAGTATTATTTGTTCTGACAAAACCGGAACTTTAACTCAAAATCTAATGACTGTTACAAAAGTATATACACATGATAGCTATATTGATATAAACGATCAAACAAAAACAACTGAAGCATTAGATAAATTAACGCTAATGGGTAGTTTATGTAATGATACTAAAGTATCTATTCAAGATGGGACCTATGTTAAAATAGGTGATCCTACAGAAATTGCATTTATAGATCTTGCTATTATCTTGAAAAAAGATCCTACTAAAATTTTAAAAGAAAATGTCCGTCTATATGAATTGCCATTTGATTCAACAAGAAAAATGATGACAACGGTCCACGATTTTAAAGATGGACGCTATGCCGTTATCAAAGGTGCTCCAGATATTATCTTTGGCCGTACAATCAAAGTTGAAGGTCAAGATAACTTAAATATTAAAACATATGAAAAATCTAATCAAGAAATGTCAGATCAAGCTTTAAGAGTTTTAGCTGTTGCGTATAAAAAACTTGATAAATCAGTTAATTTAAAATCATTAAAATCCGAAGACTTAGAAACTGATTTAACATTACTTGGACTTATTGGTATGATTGATCCTGCAAGACCTGAAGCAAAAGACGCTATAGAGTTATGTAATCAAGCAGGTATTAAAACCATTATGATTACAGGTGATCATATCAATACAGCTGTGGCAATTGCAAAAGATTTAAAAATCTTATCTTCTACTGAAATTGCAATCACCGGTAAAGATTTAGATCATATGGATGATGATGAATTTTATGAAAAATTAGAACTTATTAGAGTCTATGCAAGAGTTAGTCCAGAAAATAAAGTTAGAATTGTTGATGCATGGCGAAAAGCTGGTAAGGTTGTCGCAATGACAGGCGATGGCGTTAACGATGCTCCTTCTATCAAAAAAGCAGATATAGGCATTGCAATGGGTATCACAGGTACTGAAGTTGCTAAAGGTGCTGCAGATATGGTTTTAACAGATGATAACTTTGCTACCATCGTCAACGCTGTTAGTGAAGGTAGAACAATTTTTGCTAATATTAAAAAAGCAATTCATTACTTACTTAGTTGTAACATAGGTGAAATTATTACCATCTTTTTAGGAACAACCTTAGGTATCTTAGTTTTCAGTGGTAGAGTTACTACCCTTACTGCTGTACAAATTCTATGGGTAAACTTAGTTACAGATTCATTAATGGCAATTGCTCTTGGTTTAGAACCTAAAGAAGATAACATTATGCAACAAATGCCAAGAGATACAAAAAAATCCATCTTTGCAGATGGCTTAGGTAAAAAGATCGCATTACAAGGTTTACTATTAGGTCTTATTTCCTTTTCAGCATATACGATTGGTTGGTTTCTAGAGTCTAGTGCACTTCGTGCAGATAAAATGATTACAGCTGAAACTATGACCTTCATCGTGCTTGCTTTATCACAACTTGCACATGCATTTAATGTTAGAAGTCAAACTTCATCTCTCTTTAAACTCAAGAGAAACAAATACATGTATTACGCTTTATTTGCTAGTTTAGCATTACAACTCATCGTTGTGTTCCTACCATTTACTCGCCGTATATTTGGAATCACAACACTATCACTAAGCATGTGGGTTATTATCATTGGATTAGTTTTACTTCCGGTTTTAATTGTTGAAACCTCAAAAATTATTAAACGTAAACAATCATAATAAAAACGCCTATGAAATTCATAGGCGTTATTTTTATGGAATAAGCTCGATTAATTCTTCAAGAAGCTTAATTTCTTTTTTTATATCTTCAAAAAATGTTTGATCAATTTCTCTAAACATCTTTAAGTCAAATGTATCAACTCTTGTGTCTAGGGCAACATAAGCTTTATGATCTTGAAAAGCAAACATAACTCTTCTTGCTGTATTATTAAATTCAATAAGCTTTTCTATAAAAGCTGGTTTTAATAAATAAAATGCTGAGTGTTGAGATTCTGAATAAACATCAAATGTTTTATTAAATGCCATTGATTCTAAATCTACTCTTACCATAGAGTTAAACCAATTAAATCCAAAACTTCTATTTGGCATAATATATACATTACTTTCAAATTTCTTTTCAAAATCAATGATAAAAAATCTTCCTTGAAAAACAGTAACAACCGTTGTATGCTTTCCACTACGTCTAACATCTTGAAGTTTTACATCAGCACTTTCAAAATTTTTGCCTTTTATTTGTCCTGATATATAATCTTCACTATAATATCTATCTTCTTTTTTTAAAATCTTTGAATCATAAACAGATTCTCGCTCAAATCCTTTTTTTGGATCATAAAATACTCCAGCTATTTCTTGTTCAATAATCTTCTTAACATGAACTGATTTAAACTCAGTAGATAATTTTTTAAATTTAGCTCCTGAATAAGCCGAAATTAATCCGCCGGCTAAAAATCCAATAGCCATCACTGGATTTGCCATAAATCCAATAAATGAAATAACAACTAATACTAGCCCAATGGCTGCCCATGCTTCATATGTCTTTTTTAACTTATTTATGCTTTTTAGATCCATTTGACTTAACAACCTTTACCCAATTATTACTTACATTTACTTTTTTAATACTTGCTATAAATTTCCCAAATTGTGAAAACCCAAATTCTTTATAATTAAAATCTTTAAATGACTCTTCTAATTCAAGTTTTAATTGTGTTAATAACATCTTATCATTTACTTGTTTTGAAACAATTTCAAAAACCTTTATAGAAATTTCATCAAAACTGAGTCCCGACTTAAATTCTACAACCATATCGTTTTGAATGGTTCTAAGTCCTGAATATGTATTGACTAAACTAGACAAGTTTTTAACACCATATTTTCTGACATCAAAATCAGAACTTCTATTTCTTAGCATATTACCTAAATCACTTAATTGCATTTTATTGCCGTGATCGATAATGATATCTTTAATAACTTTTTCAATATTTTCTTCATCTTCATCAACTTCTGATGAAACTTCATCTTCATCTTCTAAGTAATCAAAATATTTAAATTCATTACATGCTGATTTAAAAGCTTCAGTTACTTTCTTTTCAGTACCAATACCTATAACCGTCATGCCACCTTCTCTTAACTTCATTGCAAGTGGTGTGAAATCACTATCACTTGTAATCAAAAAGAATGTATTTACTTTTTCTTGATACATCATCTCTAATGCATCAATAGCCATTGCCATATCTGCTGCGTTCTTACCCGATGCAACATTATACTGATGCATGGGCTTAATTGCATAGTTTAAGGCTGTTTGATGCCAATCCTTTGATAATATGCTAATGTCTCCATAAAACCTTGCTATGACGATTCTCCCGTACTTTGCAATTTCATGCATAACTGGTTTAATATATTTAGCTGAAATGTTCTCAGAATCTATTAATAACGCTATTCTATAATCGTTTGCTTCCATGTGCTCCTCTTTCTAAATCATCGTATATTCTATTATAATTATACCATAATAAAGCTTTATAAAACAGTAGCATATGAATATCAATCAATCTACTAAATCATAATTTCTATATCTAGCGATTTGTTTTACATCTTTATCTCCACGTCCTGATAGGTTGATCACAATAATTTTATCTTTAGAAAGTGTTGGAGCAAGCTTCATTGCATATGAAACAGCATGTGAACTTTCAATTGCTGGAATGATACCTTCTATTTTAGATAAGTATTCAAATGCAGTTACTGCTTCTTCATCAGTTGCACTTTCATATGTCACTCTCTTTATTTCTTTTAAGTATGCATGTTCTGGTCCAACTCCTGGATAATCAAGACCTGCAGAAATCGAATAAACTGGTGATATATCCCCATTTTCTTCTGTTAATACTATTGTATTCATACCATGAATAACACCTTCTGCACCAAGAGTCATCGTTGCTGCATGTTCTTTTGTATCAATGCCTTTACCTGCAGCTTCAACACCAACTAGTTTCACATCAGTATTATCTATGAAATCATAAAATGCACCAATTGCATTACTTCCTCCACCAACACAAGCGATGATATAATCAGGAAGTTGATGCTCTACTTCATTCAGTTGTTCTTTAATTTCTTCACCAATGACTTTTTGAAAATCTCTAACCATTGTTGGAAATGGATGTGGTCCCACAGCAGAACCTAATAAGTAAAAAGTATCTTCTAATTCTGTACTCCATTTCATTAATGCACTATCTACAGCTTCTTTTAAAGTCTTTAGTCCATCATGAACAGCAACAACTTTAGCTCCAAGTAATTCCATTCTATAAACATTTAAAGATTGTTTTAGAATATCTACATATCCCATATGGATTTCACATTCCATACCAAATAGTGCAGCTGCGGTTGCAGTTGCAACACCATGTTGTCCTGCACCTGTTTCAGCAATTAACTTTTTCTTACCCATTCTTTTAGCAAGCAGTGCTTGACCTAAAACATTATTAATTTTATGCGCACCTGTATGATTTAAATCTTCTCTTTTTAAGTAGATCTTTGCTCCATTTAAATCTTTTGTCATATTTTCTGCATAATATAACAGTGATGGTCTATTTGCATAATTCTTTAAATAATGCTTAAACTCATTGATAAAATCCTCATCTTGCTTATATTTGTTATAAGCCTCTTCAACTTCTTTAACCGCCTTAAGAATAGGTCCTGGGACAAATTGTCCACCAAATTTTCCAAACTCCATTTTTAATTCCTTTCTTGTCTTTACGCAAAAAAGCATTTTTGTTTTGGGTATAAAAAAAGAGCATCATCCTACGAAGGGACGAATTGCTCGTGGTACCACCCAAATTCAAGAAACTAATATAAGCTTCTCCTTAACAAAATACTCCATCATCTAAGACTTTTATATTTTTAGTTTGATAACGGAAACTATCCGGCTCAGGCTACTTAGTTCACCCTGCTTCTCAAAAGACCATTCGTTTAGTTATTTAATATATCCATCTTTCACCACCATGGACTCGCTAAATATGTTTACCTAAATTACTTTTCTTTATCTTCGAATTTATAATCTATTATATCTATTTATTTTCATATGTCAATAAAATAGTGATATTTTTAATTAAAATCACCATTTTTTATACGAAAAATAAGATCTTTAACTTTTTCTTCTATCAAATCTCTTGTATGCTCAAAACCGCTTTTTGGTCCACCACTTGGATCATCTAATCCCCAGTCTTCTCTAAACTTTGCATTCACAGAAGGACATTCAGCATTACAGCCCATGACAATAAGTATATCAATTTCGACAGGTATATCATCTAAAAGTTTACTTCTTGCGTGACTCATATCTATGCCTTTATCTTCCATAACTTCAATTGCAAGTGGTTTTGGTGCATCATTTTCTTTAGTACCTGCTGAGTAAACTTCCATTAAAGGACTATTTAAATGTTTAGCCCATCCTTCAGCCATAATAGATCTACAACTATTATGAACACAGACAAATGCTACACGTTTTTTCATAGATATGTTCTCCTTTTTATTAAAATTTTATTTTAATAATTTAGCTAATTCAACTGGATTTGGTACACGTCCAGTTAAAACTACTTTTCCATCAACAACAAGTGCTGGTGTACTCATTACATTATACTTAGCAATTTCAGCATAGTCTGTAACTTTTTCGACTTTAGCTTCTTTCCCTAATGTTTTCAATGTATCAACTACATTTTTTTCCAAAAGTTTACATTTTGGACATCCTGATCCTAATACTTTAATTTCCATTTTAATTTCTCCTTTTTTTTATATGAATAAATATCCGAATAGATTAAATAAATATCCGGTAATAATAATACCTGCAGTTACAATGAAAACAAATAAACCTAAAAGTCTTGGTTTAACAACTTTTCTTAATAAAATGATTGACGGTAGGCTTAATGCTGTTACTGCCATCATAAATGATAATACAGTTCCAATACCAACACCTTTTAAAACTAAGGCTTCAGCTATAGGTAGTGTTCCAAAAATATCTGCATACATTGGAATACCTACAATTGTTGCAATTAAGACAGAAAATGGGTTTTTATCTCCTAAAACTGTTTCAATAATGTTTTGTGGGATATATCCATGAATAATCGCGCCAATCCCAACACCTATTAAAATATATACCCATACTTTTGTAATAACTTCCCTGACTTGTCCAATAGAATATTGATGTCTTTCTTTTCTTGTTTGTTCTTCAATTTCTATCTCGCCATTTTGATTCATGCCTTGAGTAACAAAGTCTTCTACATATTTTTCCATATGAAGTTTATCGATAATGGTACCACCAATAACTGCGATAATTAAGCCAACCATAACATAAGCTAAGGCTATTGGCCATCCAAATATGCTAGCAAGTAAGATCATTGAAGCAAGATCTACTAATGGTGAAGATATTAAAAATGAGAATGTAACACCAATAGGTAATCCTGCTTTAGTAAATCCTATAAAAATAGGAATTGATGAACAAGAACAAAATGGTGTAACTGTTCCTAATAGGGCACCAATAATATTACCCGGTAATCCCTTAAACTTGGTAAGAATTTTTTTAGTTCTCTCTGGTGTGAAATGTGATTGAATATATGATGAGATATAAATAAGCACTGATAATAGAATGAATATTTTTATCACATCATAAAAGAAAAATGATAAAGCTTTATATAAATAACTCGTTTCACTAACTCTAATTACACCTTTTAAGATTGAATTAACTATATCTTGTAGCCAAGTCATTTTTAAGAGCGCATCATTTAAAAATATAAATATGTCTTTTATAAACTGCATTGTTTTTGCTCCGTATCTCTAAGGTCAGTTAAGAAATCAATCATTTCATTAATTTTATCTTTATCAATATAATGTTTTATCCAATTTCCATCTCTTTTAGCAACAGCTAATCCAGAATTGGTAATCGCTTTTAGATGATATGATAGTGTAGGTTGTGAAATAGATAATTTATCTATCAATGTACATCCACATGTTTCCCCTTTTAATAAGAGTTCGACGATCTCTACTCTATTTTCCTCTGATAATATTTTAAAGTATTTAATAACATCTTTTTTCATAAATTCTCCAATCTATATAGATAATCATCTATATTGATATTCAACTATATTGTAGACCACTTTACCTAAATTGTCAATGATATCTATAAAAAAAATCTTAACCTGTTTTAGGATAAGATTTTTTATCATTTATTTATCTTTTGAAACAATACTCTTAACCTTATCTGCTACATTAGCATTTTTAAATGATTCTAAAACTTCTACTGGAATAGCAAACACGATTGTATTTGATTTATCTCCAGATAAGTCATTTAATGTAGCTAGTGTTCTTAAATGCATAGCTCCTGGAGCTGAAGATAAGATTGTAGCTGCATCTGCAAGTTTTTGAGCAGCTTCTACTTCACCTTGAGATTTAACAATAATTGCTCTTTTTTCTCTTTCAGCTTCTGCTTCTTTAGCAATTATTCTTTCCATGTCAGCAGGGATTTTAATATCTTTAATCTCTACTTTTTCAACTTTAATTCCCCATGGATCTGTTTCAGTATCAACAATTTCTTTAATTTCTTTTGAAATCACTTTTAAATTTGATAACAATTCATCTAATTTAACACCACCAATAGAGTTTCTAAGTGTTGTTTGTGCAAGTTGTGTCACTGCAAAGAAACAGTCTTTAACATCTAAAACAGCAATTTTTGCATCAAACACTCTGTAATAAACGACAGCATTGATTGTAATGGTAACATTATCTTTTGTAATACATCTTTGTTCTGGAACATCTTGAGTTATTGTTCTTAAATCAACTTTCTTATATTCATGAATAATTGGTATGACTAATCTAATACCTGGTTTTAAAACTCTAACAAATTTTCCAAATCTAAACTTAACGCCGCTTTCATATTCTTTGACTATGGTAAACATCATATCACTCCCTTTATTACATTTTACTATAGTTTAAGTTTATTTAGTCATAAATTATAAATATATATGAAGTATTATTATTTCCAAAACGGTTTTTTGCCTTTTCTTCTTTCAATTCGTTCAGATAAAAATTCATCTAATCCATTAGAATTTTGCTTGGGAACATATAATCGTTCACCCCTAAATAAATATATAACAAGATAATCATTCTTAGCAATATAGTAATTTATAGTCTCATATGCAATTGTTCTTTGCGTACAATTAGTACAATTTATCAAAATTTTATCTACATCAAATTCTAAGTGAATCCTTTTTTGATTGCTTAACTTATTCTTAATGTTGATATAAATATATAGTGGATATATTAAAGACCCTATAATAATGCAAACGAATGCTATAATCAAGATGATTTTGGTAACTTGAATCTCTAATCTTGAAGCTCTAATCATGAAAATGAGTGCTGCAAGATAAAAGAAAAGACTTAATAGAAACATTATTGAATCAGTGATCGAATGTAAATATTTATAATCCCTTCTATAAATAATATTTTTGTCTTCTACATAATCAGATGTATATAATGACTTATCTGTATTATTAACTGCTTTTTCATTTTTTTTTAATCCAACTAATTCATCAAGAGAAATATTGAATAATTTTGCAAATCCAATTAAATTTTCCATTGAAGGTGAAGCTTGATTTGTTTCCCATAGACTAACACTTTGTCTAGAGACACCCAATTCATTTGCAACGTCTTCTTGAGAAAGTGATTTTTGTTTTCTTAATTCATATAATTTTTTCCCATAATCCATTAATATCACCTCAACAGTATTATATTACTCAATTACATACTAATCTACCAATTCTATTTGTTAACTTGTCAAGTATCACTTGCATTTATTTTTATTATATCTTATTATCATTAATTAAATACAAAATCTTGTGATTTAATCATAAAAAAAGATTTAAGATATAACTCTCAAATCTAACTTTTTATAAAAATGGAGGCCCCGAACGGACTTGAACCGATGATCAGGCAGTTGCAGTGCCTTGCCTTACCGCTTGGCTACAGGGCCTTAAAACTTGCTTTATTATTATAACTTTTTACACCCCAAAAAGTCAATAATATTATGAATATTAATCAATTTATGCCCTTCTTAAATACCTCAATCCAGCAATCAACTGATTTTGAGATAAGTTCATAAGTTTCTTGATATTTATGGGTATAATAAGGATCATCAATTTCTTGACCTTTTACCTTGTTACACACATCTAAATACAAATGAATTTTATGTTGATTATTTCCAGCAATACTTTTTAAATTTTCTATGTTTTCACGATCCATACCAATGATATAATCGTATTCTCTAAAATCTTCGTCTTTTATCTTTTCAGATTTCATATCATGAAAATATGCATCATATTTATTTAATATAGCTTCTGTTCTAGGGTGGGGTTTATTTCCTACTTCCCACGAAGAAGTCGCACGTGATCCAACATATATTTGATTTTCTAAACCTAAATCTTTAATTCGTTTTCTAAATAAACCTTCTGCCATTGGGGATCTGCAAATATTTCCCAAGCATACAAATAATACTTTTATCATGTCATCACCAACAATAGTATAACACAACTCTTTAATTATGGTATTTTATCGTTTTTAGCACTTTAATGTTGACAGTGCTAAAGGATTGTTCTATAATATAAATGGCACTCAAAGTTGTTGACTGCCAAAGGAGGAAACATAATGAACATGACACAAATGGAAGACTATAATAATGATCCAAATGTATTAGAAAAATTCGGTAGAAACATTGTAGAGGAAGTAAAAAAAGGTAAAATCGATCCTGTTATTGGTCGTGAAGACGAAATAAGACGAGTTATTAAAATACTTTCAAGAAAAACTAAAAATAATCCTGTGCTTATAGGTGAACCAGGTGTAGGTAAGACTGCAATTGTTGAAGGTCTAGCAAGACGTATTTTAGACAAAGACGTTCCTTTAGGTTTACAAGATAAGATTATATATGAACTTGATTTAGCTTCACTAGTGGCTGGGGCTAAATTTAGAGGTGAGTTTGAAGAACGACTTAAAGCAGTTTTAAAGAAAATTAAAGAAGCTGATGGACAAATCATTTTATTTATAGATGAAATACATGCAATCGTAGGAGCCGGTCGAGTTGATGGTGCAATGGATGCATCAAACATGCTAAAACCAATGCTTGCTCGTGGTGAACTTCACTGCGTGGGTGCAACCACTCTAAATGAATATAGAAAATACATTGAAAAAGATTCAGCATTAGAAAGAAGATTTCAAAAAGTATTAATTAATGAGCCTACAGTAACCGATACTGTAAGTATTCTTAGAGGATTAAAATCAAGATTTGAAGCACATCATGGTGTGCATATCTCTGATCCTGCAATTATTCAGGCAGCAACTCTTTCTAATAGATACATATCTGATAGATTCCTACCAGATAAAGCTATTGATCTAATTGATGAAGCTTGTGCTTCTATTCGTATGGAGATAGACTCTATGCCAGTTGAACTTGATGACGTAACAAGAAGAATCATGCAACTAGAAATTGAAAAGACAGCCTTAGATAAAGAAAAAGATCCAATTTCAAAAGATAGATTATCTAAAATCCATGATGAAATATCATCTTTAAAATTAGAAGAAAAGAAATTAAGAAAGCAGTGGGAAGATGAAAAAGCTCATCTAAACTCTATAAAGATGAAAAAAAACGACTTAGAAGTATTAAAGGTGAATCTACAAAATGCATTTAATGATAACGATTATCAAAAAGCTGCAGAACTTCAATACTCTAAAATTCCTGCATTAGAAAAAGAAATAGAGGAAATGTCAGCTAAAAGTATGACAGAAGGTAGATTATTGACTGAAGTTGTTACCGAAGAAAGCATTGCTGATGTGGTCTCTAAATGGACTGGTATTCCTGTATCAAAATTAATGAGTGGAGATAAAGAAAAACTATTACATCTTGAAGAAACATTAAGAAAGAGAGTTATTGGTCAAGATCATGCAATCAAACTTATTAGTGATGCTATCATTAGACAACGAGCTGGTATAAAAGATGAAAATAGACCCATAGGTTCATTTTTATTCCTTGGACCTACAGGTGTGGGGAAGACTGAAGTTGCAAGAGCTCTTGCTGATGCTTTATTTGACAATGAACATCAAATCATTAGAATTGATATGAGTGAATATATGGAATCTCATAGTGTATCTAGACTTATTGGCTCACCTCCAGGATATGTCGGTTATGATGAAGGTGGTCAACTTACTGAAGCTGTTAGAAGAAAACCTTATTCCATCGTTTTATTTGATGAAATAGAAAAAGCACATCCAGAAGTCTTTAATATACTTCTGCAAATACTTGATGATGGTAGATTAACAGATAATCAAGGTCGAACAATTGATTTCAAAAACACAATCATTATCTTAACATCTAACATCGGTAGCCAATATTTGATGTCTAATCAAGAAGATGCACAACAACAAGTTCTAGCATTAGTTAAATCAAAATTTAAACCTGAATTTTTAAATCGTATTGATGAACAAATTATATTTAATACTTTAGGTCTTAAAGTTCAAATTAAAATTGCTCAAAAGATGTTAAATGAACTAGTTATGCGCTTAGAGATTAAAAATATACACTTAAGTTTTACTGATGATGTTCAAAAATATGTAATTCAACATGGCTATAACGATGAATATGGAGCTAGACCTTTAAAAAGATTTATCTCAAGATATATTGAAACCTTAATTGCTACAAAAATTATTGAAGGTACAATGCTTCCTCATCAATCTTATGAGATGATTGTTGTGGATGATCATTTAGAGTTAAATTTAAAATCTTAATCTAGTATAAAAAAAGAAGCTTAATAATAAGCTTCTTTTATTTTATTTATATTCTTGTTTTCTAATTGATCCATCTAATTTATGAATCACAATAGATGAATCATTCTTATCTGCTAAATCTTGAGCATACTCAATTGCTTCAGCTTGAGTTTCAAAATATTTAATAGTTTTAGAAGATCCTTCTTTTCTTACACGCCATTTCTTATAATAGTCACTTCTAGCATCTTTGTTTTGAGAAACATGATACTTTTTATTCTTCTTATCATCTACTGGCTCTTCTTTTGCCTTTGCAGCTTTAACTTCCTTTGGTTGAACTTTTACTGGTTCTTCCTTTTTTACTACTTTAGCAACAGTTACTTCTTTTTTTGCTTTTACTGGTGCAGGAGCTGGTTTACCTCCAACAAAAGTTCCTTTTTTCTTAGACTCTTGTTGCATTTTTAGTTGCTCTTCTTGTAATGCTTTTTTCTTAGCACGTTTTTTCCCAAAAAACCACATCTATATAACCCTCCTTATTTTAACTTCATTATATACCAAATAAACTAAATAGTATAATTATTTACATTATTTATGATTTAAATCTTTCAAACCATTCAGTTATTTCTTTTAATCTCTTAATTCTTGCTTGTGGTTTTCCACCTCGAGATAGTTCATGAGTCTCACCCTTAAACCAAACTAATTTAGTCTCTAAACCTTTTTCTCTTAAAATACTGTAAAATTGCATTGCTTGTTCAATTGGACATCTGTAGTCTTCATCTGAATGAATAAACAATAATGGAGTTTTAACTTCCATTGCATATTTGATTGGAGATTGATGCCATAAAAGATTAGTGTCTTTAGTTGGATGACCTGCTGTTTGATCTTTAGAGAAATAAAAACCTATATCAGATGTTCCATGAAATGATAACCAGTTAGAAATACTTCTTTGTGTTGCTGCTGCTTTAAAACGATCCGTATGACCAACAATCCAATTTGTCATAAATCCACCGTAAGATCCACCAGTAACAAATATATTATCTACATCTATTTGTTTTGTCTTTTTAATAACTAAATCAGTGAAATTCATTAGATCATCATAATCAATTGAACCATATTTACCTCTAATATCTGCAAATTCATTGCCTTTACCATCACTACCTCTAGGGTTTGCAAAGAATACGAAATATCCAAGATTAGCCCAATATTGCATTTCATGGTAAAAAACTTTACCATATACTGTTTTTGGTCCACCATGAATATCCATAATAGCTGGATAAGTTTTATTAACGTCGAAATCTTTAGGGTACAATATAAATCCCTTAACTTCATGGTCTTTTTCTTTATATATTATAGTTTTTGGTTTAGCAATATATTTATTTTTAAAGACTCTTGAATTTAATCTTGAGATTTGTAAAAGTTTAAGATTTGTAAGTTTATAAATTTCTTGTAATTTTTGTTTATAAAAGCCTACTAAATATATTTCATTATTTAGAACTTGAATACCATCAATAGATCCATCCATTACAAAAACTTGTTCTAAATTTTTCGATAAATCAAGACTCATTAATTCTGTATGGTCGTCATGTGTTTTAACAAAATATATTTTATCATTGAAAACAAAAGTTGATGGATTGCCACCTAATCTTGAATCAGTTCCAACTGAAGATGATATAGTAAGACCGAAGGTTTTAAATAAAACCAATTCTTTTTGTTTTAGCTCATAAAAATGGCCATCTTCATTTAATCCAAATTTTTGCATATCACTAGCTTCTAGTATAACTTTGTTTCCAACTAAAAATATGTTTGCTATAGAATAATCATCTTTTTGATATAAAACATCAGTCACTTTTGTTTCTACATCATATACATATAAATGCGTTGTGATACTTCTAACATGCTTGGCTTGTTTACCTGTGTAATAAACTTGTTTTAAGTCTTTTGATACTTTAACATTATTTACATTAAAATCAGGATCAACAATCAAATCAAATGAATTTGATTTCTTATCAAAGATAAAAAGTTGCGATCTTTTATTTGCTATAAAACCATTTCCATTTGAATAAAAAGGAATCTCGGTAATATCTTCATATAATTTATCTTTCTTTTGTTGTTTTAAAAAAGCTTTTCTCGTATCTTCTTGATCTAAATACAAATGATGTTCGTCAGCTGTAAGTTGTGCTTTAAGCACTAATTTGTCATGACCTAAAGCTTTAATTATTTGTACTGGCATAGGAAGTTCAAATGCTTTTTCTAATTTATCTTCCTTAAGATCATATCTATAAAATAAAGAAAACATTTCTTTTTCTTTTTTATCTTCTGTTTTATTTTTGCTGTAGGCAAACAATAGTGTGTCATCATTTTCCCAAATAAAACTTGAATGTTTCTTAAGATTTACAAGCTTTTTTACTTTATCATTTTCGATCGTACATAAATCAAATTGATATTCGTTTTTTTCTTCTAGGGCTTTACCGCTAATAAAAGCCATTCTATTTTGTTTGTCATTTGATTTCAGATTAGAAATATATTTATAATCTAAAAAATCATTTAATTTTAAAGTTTCCATAATTTATCCCTTTCTTAAAAAAAGGCGTCTAAAAAGACACCTAAATTACAAAATTACCTTTAGAAAATACCTGAACTTCTTTACCATCTTGTGTAAGACCGATAATTTCCATATCTTCGCTACCAAACATAAAATCTGAATGAACCATTGAATTATTATATCCATGTTTAACAAGTTCAGACATTTCTAAGTTTACACCATTTTTAATATTCATAGGATACGCTCTACCTAGTGCCATATGGCAAGATGCATTTTCATCAAAGAGTGTATTTAAAAATAGTATATCAGTATTAGATATAGGTGAATCATGGCTAATTAAAGCGATTTCACCAATATATCTACTGCCTTCATCAGTATCAAGTAAATTTGTTAAAGCTTCATTCTCTTTTTCTGCGTAAAAATCAATTACTTTTCCATCTTTAAACTCTAGCCAGAACTTATCAATTAATTTACCTTGATAGTTTAATGGTTTAGTTGCAAACACTTTTCCACGTGTACCCCATTTATATGGCATCGTGAAGTTTTCTTCAGTTGGTATATTTGGATTAAAATATGCACCATTAGCTGCAGTTTCTCCTCCACCTGCCCATACATGATTTTTAACAAGTTCTACAACTAAATCAGTACCTAGACTGTTTTTGAAATGCAGTTGTTTAAAATTATAATTATTAAGTACTTGATTATGTGCAAGTAATATTGCATTATGTTCTTTCCATTCTAAAATAGGATCATTCTTTTCTGTTACTCTACTTGCGTTTAGTATAGCATCCCATAGTTTTTCAACTGCTTTGTCTTCATCTAATTCAGGAAAAACTTGTTTAGCCCATACTTTATTAGGCTCTGAAACAATTGTCCATTGTGACTTATTTCCCATTAAAAACTCTCTAAAGAAAGACACCGCTTTTTGCATAGCAATTCCCGATTTTTGAGATTTATTAGAATCTACATCTTTATTAAGCCCAGGGATTGGTGATGCAATTGAAATAAAACAAGCACCTCTATCAACAAAATATTGATATTGGTCAACCAGATATTTTGGAACATTTTGTAATTCTTCTAATGATGCATGCAATAAAGTTTGATGAGAAACATATTCGTCATTCCATTGAACATGCACTCTTTTAGCTCCAGCAAGATAAGCTTGTTCAGCTATTTCTCTTGCTAACGCCTTTGTTTCTGTTGAAGTTCTAATCACTACAACTTGATCTTTTTGAACATTTGCGCCTACTTTGACTGCAAGTTCAGCTAATTTTTTTATTAATTCTTTTTTTGGCATATTATCAACTCCTATTTTTAATTATAGCATGATTAACACATTAAAAAAGAATCCAAATGGATTCTTTTATCTTTTTGAATTTTTTTTATGATACATAAGTGTATCAACATTTTTTAATAAATTGTCTACATCCATTTCATGATCATATACAAGTATACCTTCAGAGAAACCTTTAAATCCATATGTTTTTAAAATGACACTAGAACTTGATTGACTCTTTAATTGTTCTACATAAGAAGTATAATTTTCATAATCTATTTCAGTTAGAATGCATAAAAACTCATCACCACCAAGTCTACTTATTATAGATTTTTTAGATTTTTTTAATTTAAATAGTATTCTAGAAAACTCAATAAGAACTTGATCTCCAGCATGATGTCCATATTCATCATTAATTTCTTTAAAATGATCTAAATCTATCATGATGACTGTAAAAGAGTCTTGTCTTTCAACTAATCCATCTAAATACTCATCTAAAACACGTCTTGAATAAAGATTAGTTAAGTAATCTTTATTTCCACTTGTCGTTTCTAAGTAAATAAATATGACTAAGACACCTAGAGCTGAACCGCTAAATTGGAAATATAGCGTTTGGAAAAATATTTGAATAATTGCTCCAATAATCGGAAATAACAGAAAAGTCATAATTCCAATTATTACGTGAGAATTTTGTCTATTTCTGTTTTTCAAAGTCATATATGCGACATGAATATATAATAAAAATATTAATAAATATCTTAAAAAGAATAAATATCCTCTTTGATAAGTATTTGTATCAAAATCAATTGAAAAGAATACTGGTGTAAAAAAGTTTATTAACAATCCAAATATAGTAATTAAGGTAACATATTGATAATATAATCTCTTTTTTAATCTTTTTTGCTTTTTGAATAGTTTATAATCAATATATGAAGCCCATAATCCCACGAGTAATGGTGTCAACATAACAATTAAAAAATCAATAGCATAATTTAAATATGGCATGATAGGACTCGTATTCACATCAGCTAAAAAACTCATTGGTTCTAAAATGAGTAAAGTTAGGTTTATAATAACAATTCCATAGAATAAATTCATAGAAAATGTTGGTATATCTTTTTTATATTTATTTAAAATAACAATGATTAATAGTAGTAAAGCAGAAAATAACTGAATGTCGTAAGTCTCTAAAATTTCTATCATCTAATCACCACATTTTCAATTTTTGTATGATTTCATAAAGTCTATTAATTGTTCTTTCGGCATTGGCTTGCAGTAATAATATCCTTGAGCAAGATCACCAAGATAAGCTTTGACAATCTTTTGTTGCTCAACAATTTCAATACCTTCTGCTACCACTTTCATATTTAAGTGATGAGCTAAATCAATCATATATTTTAAAACATGAAACTCCTTGGTTTCTTTATTAATATTATTGATAAAACTTCTATCAATTTTTATAATATCTATTGGCAATCTTTGAAGATACGTCAAAGATGAATACCCCGTTCCAAAATCATCTAGAGCTATGGTGAATCCCATTTTTCTAAGTTGTAATAATACATGTATACTTCTGTCAATATCAGTAATCACTGCAGTTTCAGTGATTTCTAATATGATTTGCTTGCAATCGATTTGATATTGTTTGATCCATTTATTTAAATACTTTAAAAATGAATCATGAATAAGCATTACTGCAGAGATATTAACAGATATTTTAAAATCCTCTTCTTTTTTAGGCCATTTAGAAATGTCTTTTGCTACTTGATAAAATACCCATTCTGTAATCTCTTTAATATATCCATTTTTTTCAGATAAAGAGATAAACTCCAATGGTGGAATATATCCTTTACTCTTATTATGCCATCTAATTAGAGCTTCTGCTCCAATGATTGAATGATCTTTTAAATCAATAACAGGTTGATAATGAAGAGAAAATTCATGATTAGGAATAGCGTTTCTAAGTAGATTTAGTAATTCAGTTTGTTGTGTAATCATTGTAACCATTTCATCATCAAAGATAACAAGTTGATCTTTACCTTTATTTTTTGCCATTGATAATGCACTATCCGCATGTCTTAGTAGAGTAATATAATCATTACCATGATCTGGTGCTAATGCAACACCACCACTAAATGTTACATAATACTCATCTTTATCCAAAATATATGTTTGTTTTATATTTTTAAAGAATTCTTCAATTTCTGATAAGAATTCAGATAAATCTTTAATATCAAATACTGCCACAACAAATTCATCCGCTCCTGTATGACATAGGATATCATTGTCTTTAATATGTTTTTTCATCACATTTGCAACCGATTTAATTAGCTCATCACCAATTTGATGACCTTTGACTTCATTGATATTTCTAAATTCATCAATATCCATGTATACCAACGCCATCATTTTTTTAGAGTTGTTTTGTAAATAAGTATTTACTTTTTCTTCAAGTAAAATCTTATTTGGCAATTCTGTAAGTTCATCATAGTAAGCCAACTGAAATAATTTAGCATCAAGTTTAATAGAGTTTTCATTCATTATTTCTAAATTTTCATTTGCTTTTTTTAATTTTATAATCGATACAACATAAAGATTCAACTTTTTAAATATAATGATATAAAATATACTCGAAGATAAAAGCACAAAAAAGATCCCTTTGACAGTCTGTATTTGACTAATCAAATCTGCATCATGAACAAATAAATTCACAAGAAGATCGGAACCGAAGATCCATAAAAAACTTAGCAGTGCATAGTACACAATAATTTTAATAGACTCATTTATCGGACTAAGTTTTTTTTCATCAGTTATATTCAATTGGTTTATTTCATTTTTTATTTTATTTTGATTCATATGCTTTTCCTTTATACTATTTATTTATATTATACATTTTTTTATATATTTAATCCTTTTTTTGTTTCTTTAAAGAAATAGCCGCAAATTGCGGCTATTGATTTTAGTTAAGGAATATCAATGATTCTCATTGTGTTCGTTGATCCATGTTTTTGAGCCCAACCTGAAGTCATAATTAATGTTGTACCTGATTTAAAACCATAATCCATTGCAACTTCAATTGCGACTTTATCAAAAAGTAAATAATCTGAAACATCTTCTCTATATGCTGCAAATACTCCCCAATAATAAGATAGTCTTTGGCATGTTTCAATGCTATTAGTTATTGCAATAATTGGCACTGATGGTCTGAACTTACAAATACGTTTAGCAGTCCCGCCTGATTCAGTAAATGCTATAACAACTTCTGCTTTTGGTAAAGCTTGTGCTGTTTGGCTTACTGCAATACCTATTGCATCATTGACAGTTGGTTGACTTGTTTTAATGCTATGTTCTAGTCTTTCTTTATATGGAATACTACTTTCAATAGCTTTAGCAATTGTATCCATTGTTAAAACTGCTTCAATTGGATATTCTCCAGCTGCAGATTCACCAGAAAGCATAATAGCATCTGACCCATCTAATATTGCATTAGCAACATCTGATGCTTCTGCTCTAGTTGGTCTTGGTGAAAACATCATAGATTCAAGCATATGAGTTGCAGTTATGACTGGTTTTCCCATTTCATTTGCTTTTTTGATAATACGTTTTTGATATAAAGGCACAAGTTGAGTTGAAACTTCAACTCCTAAATCACCTCTAGCTACCATCACTCCATCACTAACTTCTAAAATGCCTTCAAGATTATCAACACCTTCTTGATTTTCAATTTTAGAAATGATTTCTATATCGCCTTTACCTATATCATTTAAAATCTTTCTAACTTCTAATACATCTTCTTTTCTTCTAACAAAAGATAAAGCAAACATATCTACATTTTGATTTGCTGAAAAAACAATATCATCAAAATCTTTTTTAGACACAAATGGCATAGATAATTTAACATTTGGAACATTAACACCTTTTTTAGTCTTAATAATACCAGAGTTCATAACTTCGCATTTCATAACACCATCTTTATTATCTAAAACAGTTAATTTTATTTTTCCATCATCAATTAAAATAAAATTACCAGCAACCATATCATCATATAACTCATCACAGTCTATATGAAATCTTTTACTATTGCCTAAAATATCTTTACGGTGTACTTCAATAATATCGCCAGTTTTAAAACTAGCTTGTCCATTTTCAAATTTACCAGTTCTTATTTCTGGTCCTTTTGTATCCGCCATAACACCTATAAAACGTTCTTTTTCTTTTGCAACTTTTCTAATCATTTTTATTCTTGCTAAATGTTCATCATGGTCTGCATGAGAAAAGTTCAATCTACCAACATTCATGCCAGCATCTATCATTTTTCCAATCATTTCTTCTGAATCGATTGCAGGTCCAACAGTACATATAATTTTTGTTTTTCTTTGCATTTCTCTACCTCCAGTATTTACTATGTCTATTATACATGATTTTATTTGTTTTTGCTAAAAATTGTTAAGAAGATATCTACTAATTTAGGATCAAACTGAGTACCTTTATTATCTATTAACTCTTGGATAGCAACATCATGATCTAATTTCTTTCTATAAGGACGATCTGATATCATTGCATCAAATGCATCTGCTATTGCAATAATACGTGCTCTAATTGGTATATTTTCACCTTTTAATCCTCTTGGATATCCTGTACCATCATATCTTTCATGGTGAGAAAGGATATCTTCTGCGATGTCAATATAGTCTGGTGAAGAAGATAAAATACGATATCCAGTTTCAGGATGACGCTTCATGATTCTCCACTCTTCTTCAGTAAGTTTTCCAGGCTTATTCAAAATTTTATCATCTATAGAAATTTTACCGATATCATGAAGATTACTAATCAATGTTAATTGCTCTATATCTTGTTTTGTCATTCCCATCTTTTTACCCATCTTTTTACATATATCAGAAACTCTTTTTGAATGTTCTTCTGAATATTCATCCTTAGCTTTCAATGTATTTAAAATGGTTCTAATAGATTCATTTCTATGTGAACTACTTTCATATAATTTGTTTTTATATAAATTTGTTTCTGCCTTATTGATAACGTCTTCAAAATTATCTCCAATTTCTTTTGCACTTATACCATATGAAATCGAAATTGCCATGTGTTTGATATATTCTTTTTCTATTAAAGTTTTAGTCTCATTAGCAAGTTCTAGTGCATCTACTTCTTTAGTATTTGGACATAAAACAATAAATTCATCCCCACCAACTCTAGATACATACGCATTATATTTTTTACATGCTATTAATAACTTTTTCGCAACGACTTTAATGAGTCTATCACCTTCAGCATGCCCAAATGCATCATTCATAACTTTAAGTCCATTTATATCAAAAAATGCAACACTAACTGGATGATATTTCTCTTGATTAAGCATAATAAGTTGTTCTTGATGTTTTCTTCTGTTATTTAGTCCAGTCAAAGCATCGCTGTAGCTCAATTTTAAAATTTCATTTTCATATTGCTTTCTTATGGTAATATCTTGTATGAAAATAGTTGCACCAACAATATTTTTATCCAAATCAAGAATTGGGGCATATCTTTCTTCTAAATAAGAATTTTCTTGATCTTCAACTTGTAGAGTTATTTTAAAAGATTCTCCTTTTAAAACTCTATCAATAGAACCCTTCAATCTGTTTTTAATCGTTTCATTTGAAACTACATCTAAAAAACTCATCTCTAAAGATATATCTATATCATAAAAATTTTTAATTGAGTCTTTATGAAAAACATTATAAGATAAATATTTATATTCCGAGTCAACTGCAAATATTTCCATTTCATATGTTGAATCAATACTTGCTTGTAATAAAACTTTTTGTTTTTCTAAATCATCTGCTATTTTAAATTTTATTTGTTCATTGTGTACAACTACAGCTAATAACATCGTGACTATTGGGAATATAATCAAATAAATTAATGCTGTACTTTTTATTACATCAAAAGCCTGTGGCCATGGAATTGATAAAAATGATAATAAGGTTACAATATGTACAATAACCCCCATGATATAAAACTCAACATAACTAGGAACTTTAGGTAATATTTTTCGAATATATCTCCAATTTAAACCAATAGCTGCTGATGTAACTATTGTTAATATACCTGCATAAATACCAGATCCACCAATATATAATCTATAGATAATTGCAACTACAGCTGCGACACTTGTAGGTATAGCTCCAAAAAATAGTCCAGTTACACTTAAAAGTACACTTCTTGTATCAAAAACAAGACCTTCATCAAAAACAAAAGGATCAAGCATAATTAAAAACACTACCCCACCTAGAATTAAACCAATAAAAAATTGATTTCTAATTTTATATTTCTTTTTAGCACTAGCTGTTGCAGCTGCGAATATGAAACCTAATCCAAAAAGCAATATTATATTTTGTACTAAACTATTTAATGTTCCTGTTAATAGTGCTTCATAAATCATAATATCACCCTTTTCAATTTAACCTCATTATACCATTATATACTAATAAAAAAGCCAAATTTTTATTTGGCTATATATCTATTAAATTGTTATCTTTGTCTACCCATGAAAAATACTGCAATAGTCTTTGGTCCAGAATGTGCACCTACAACAGGCCCAACATATCCATATTCTATATGTTTTACACCAATTTGTTCTTGTATCAATTGTGCAATATATTCTGCATCCTTAAAATCATCACCATGTGAAATAAATATAGTTTGATTTTGAGGTTCAGTAATTGATTCTTTCATTAAATCTACAAGGATTTGAAGAGATGTCTTTCTACCTCTAGCCTTTTTTATTGGAACGAGTTTACCTTCATTACTAACGTGCAATACAGGTTTAACTTTTAGTAATGATCCTAATAAAGCTTGAGCTCCTGAAAGTCTTCCACCTCTTTTTAAAGTGCCTAAATCATCGACTGTAAACAGATGACATAAATTTAGTTTATGTTCTTCTACCCATTTTGCAACATCAAGCATTGATAATCCTTCTTTTTGCTTTTGATAAGCATACCATATAAGTAAGCCTTGTCCCATAGAAGCTGATAGTGAATCAACAACTACTATTTTTCTTTCTGGATATTTTTCGTTTAATTCCCCACTTGCAATAACAGAAGATTGATATGAACCAGAAAGCGCTGATGAAAAGGCAATATATAAAATATCTTTACCTTCTTTTAATTTTTCTTCAAAGAATTCTAAGTAAGCTCCAACATTAACTAAAGAAGTTGTTGCAACTTTTTTGTCTCTTAATTTATCATAAAAATCTTTGACGCTTATTTCTCTTTCATCTGGATAATGTCTATAAATATTGCCATCAATTTCTACTGAAAGTGGAACAACATCAACATTCATTTCCGTGACCATTTTAAGTGTTAAATCACTACAAGAGTCTGTAACTATTACATAAGAATCATTCATATAATAAACCTTCCTTTTGCTTATTTTTGGATCTAAAAAGCGTTTTATATAATTTTAAATATTTTATCATACAAATATTATTATTACAATATCAATAGCTTGTATGTTTATTCTAATTTTAGAGTTTTAGGAGTTTCAGATTTTTCTAGTGATCTGAAATATTCTAAACTAGATTTTAAAGTTGCTGCTAATGGTACTGCAAGTAATACTCCAACAAATCCAAAGATTCCTCCAAAGAATATGAGACTGGATAAAACTAATAGAGGATGCAATTGAACTTTATTTCCAAGAATAAGTGGCGATACAACACTACTTTCTATAGCTTGTTCAACAATTTGAAGAATTAAAATAATGATAATCGCTACAATATAAATAACTTGACTCTCGTTTGTTTGTGCAACTTCCAAATATTTTGTAAATAAAAATAGAATAGGTATGGTTAGTCCTATCCAAGCACCTAAATATGGAATGATATTAAATATTCCCATAAGTAGTCCAAATAAGATTGCCATTTCAACTCCAAAATCTGGAACGAAAAAGGATAATATACTAAGACTAATCATAAAATAGATAGCAATTAAACCAATCATGATGCCTTGCCCTTTTAAATAGTTTTTAACTGAAGTTTCAGTTCTTGTTCCTAAAGCTTCAAGATGTGGTTGGATTTTTTTAGGAAAAACACTTTGAATGCCAGTGAATATATATGTTTTTTCTTTAATTAAATAAAATAAGAACACTGGAGTTAATATTAAAATCATTAAGGCTTGAAAAATGGATGCTGTAAGATTTGTTATAAATGTCATCATTTGTGCAAATAAATCAAATATTTTATCAACTGACAAACCACTTGTCGTAAGTTCATTAATTAAATTTGATATCTCTTGACTATCTAAATATGATTCTAAAAATGTTTTTACAGAATCAATAATTGTTGTAATCCAATTGGCATCAAGCAATGATATCAAACTGTCAAATATAGACGTTACTTGTGTAAATAAATTAATAATAACTACTACAAATAATCCAATAATTAAAATAAGACCTATAAAGATACTTAAAATAATACTTAAGTTTCTTTTAATGTGAAGTTTATGCTCAATCAGTCTAGCTAGTGGACTGATAATGAAACTTAAGAAAAAGGCTATAGAAAAAGGAATAACGATTGCTTTAAAAGCATTTGATATGTTTGCCATAGCTTGACCTGCAAGTAATTTTAAAACATATATACCTAAAAGTGAAAGCACTGTTATAGATACAATAATTAATGCTTTAATAAGTCTTTCTTTTTTTATTTTTTGCGTTGCCATGATAAACCCTCCATTTGGATCACTTAAACTCTATACTTAAGTTTAATATATTCTACATTCTATTTTACCATATAAAAAGACTCCAATAGCGGAGTCCTTTATTTTTTAATATAAAAATGATTATTCCATAAAATACATATCTTTGATAAGTGCTTTATTTGGATAATCTTTTTTGTAACATATTTCTATTTCGTCACCTTTTCTTATAGTTCGAACATACTTCCACGCCCATAGGGAATTGGTTTTTTTATATTCTATGCCATTAACATTATATGTAAATACAATCATTTTTCTTGATCTCATATACCAAATCAATGATACAGTTGCTTTTGTAGTCTCTAAATCTACCTTGTTAAAAGATTTAAAACTCATAATAAGGAATAAAACTAATATCACTTCAACTACAATTAACGCAGCCATTAGATATACGAACCACATCATTTCAGAATCAAAAATTAAAACACCAATAATAACAAGTGCTGATACAATCATTGCAAAAAACAGTGACATTAAATTACCATTATTTTTAAAAGCTTTTTTCATACTAAATGTATGCATAATGTTCCTCTTTCTTTTACTTATTTTAAAATCTTTGTTTAGATGAGCCTTTGCTTAATTATATCAAATAAAGATATATACTTCAATATAGGTTTTATATATAAAAAAAGACTTGAGTCAACCTCATGTCTTATATTTAATATTTGGGTTGTATGACCTATTTTGCTACAATTTTACACCCCTTACAGAAATTTTTACACCCCCACCCTAAAAAATTGCACCCCTAAATTATGGCTTAGTTTAGAGGTTTTATTTTACAACTTTTTTTAACGTGAAATTCTTTGTGTAAAAATAGGTTATTCCACTATCTGCTTTGTGTTGGGTATCGAACTCCAGTTTTGAAAATATATATAAGAAGAAGTAAAAAATACAATTGCTCAAAGTATACAACTTTTGCATTTTCTATACTTTTGGTATGAATCTGGAAATTTTTGTTTTCGTCACCAATAAGTGTACTACAATTACAACAATGAGTCCGATAATCATTGTGCCGATAGGTCCAAATTGATTGGCATTTAAAAACAAAATACTATAGCCAAAAATAATCCATTGCAAGATATATATTTGAGTAATATTTTCACTCCACATTGACAAGATTTTTGGATAACCAAACTTTTTAGTAAGCCCATATATTATTAAAAAATAAACAAATACAAAAGCAGTAATCAGAAAATGCAAATCAAAAGTGTGCTGTGGATAATCAAAAATAGTATGTTGGCCAATAGTTAAAACTCCAATTAGAGTCAGGATGAATGACGCTAGTACCAATTTAATTATTTTTTTCTTATTTAATGACAAAAGTGTATTAGATAAATACATACCAAGCATTGGATAAATAATCCATGGAAAAACCGGAAAACTTACGAGTTCACTCGAACCGATAAATGGGTCTGTTAGATAATTAAAATCATTCCAAAGATATGGTGAAACAAAAGCAATTAGAATCATAATAGTTGGAAATAGAAACTTATTACTAGCAATTTTACGTAGTCCAGCAAGAATTATAAAACTTAATCCCGCTAATTGTAATATGTCTATTTCAAATAAAAGTTCAAATGCTTTACTGTCCTTTGCAATGAGCAATGGAATAGTGAATCTTACAAAGTTCAAAAGATAACCAAGTGCAAGTAATTTTAATCCTCTAAACATTAATACTTTATTAGGCCGCTTGCTTTGCATTAAAAAGATTCCTAAAACAACCATAAATACAGGGGCTGCTGGCCATGTTCCTAATGCCACAAATATTACAGAAATAATATTGTTTGAGTCTCCTGCACCCATTTCATGAACCAAAAAAGCGTGTTGCATGATCATAAAAAAAATAGCTAGACCCCTTAGTGTATCTAAATACTCAACTCTTTTCATTTTTCACCTTCATCATTATTTTTATTGTTACTGAATCGCTACTTGTTATTGAAGCTTGATGCAAATCTTGTATCAATAATGGCCCTTCAGTTTCAATAGACATCTTTTTTATTTGCTTTAAAAATTGTGCAACTTTCTTCTCTGCTTTTTGATAACTATTAACATTTTCCATTTTATAAATATACTTGCCTTGACTCAATGTATAATCAAAATTTCTTTCATCTTCTACGCAGACATAATATTTCGATTCATCATATATTTGTACTGTATTTAGCAGATTATAATTACTATATTCTTTGATTATTTGAAGCATATCTTGTGCATTAATATTGTGATGATGCTCATAGCTATTTAATATCTTAAGTTTTACTTCATTCAACTCAGCATATCTAAAACTTTCGTTGTTTTCTTTTACTTCATCTAGAACTTGTATTGTTGTTTCAATTGCTTTTTTCAAGTCTTTTAGTTTTACAATATGCTTTTCAATGTCATCTTTTTTCTCAGTTAATATGGATAAGTAATCTGCTTTCATATTAGTTTTCTTTAATATAGAAATATCTTTAACCGAAATATCTAGTTCTCTAAAAAATAAGATGTGAAGCATTTCATAGATTTCATTGATCCCATACATCCGATATCCATTTTTTTCAATGAATGCTGGATCAAAGATTCCTTTCTCTTCAAAATATCTAATTTGATGTGTTGATATTCCCATTATAGATGCTAATTGACTAATTTTGATATATCCATTCATACGAATCCTCCAATCCTATATAAATATTAAAATTTATCTTTTTGATGGTATGAAATATATAAACCATGAAAACCAAAGCAAATTTAACAATATAAAATAATTCTCACCATGGATGAATACATTTCTTATATCGTTTATATAAACAAAACCAATCAATCCAAGTAAACCTAACCACCAATATCTATTCAATGTTAATTTAGGTCTACTCTCACCGTTAAGATATTTTGACATAAAAAACCATGTTCTTTTCTTAAAAACCAGTTGCATTAAAAAACTCTTTCTTTTTTTAATCGTCTTAAATCCAATTCTTTCATAGAGTTTAACTGCTCCTTGATTCGTACCAGCTACATATAATGTAACTTTATCGATTTCATCTAAACGATTTGCTTCATCAAATACTTTTTCTAACAATTTTGTTCCAATGCCATGCCCTCTTGCTCTCTCTGATACAGCAATATGCTCTATATAATATTCACCTTTATTCGTAGAGTCTGATAGCAGTATCATAGCAAATCTTAATTTGATTACATTTCTTAGTCCGTACTTTTTTTCTAAATAGAAAAACGAAGTTTTGTTTGTGTTGTTGACTTTTGCCTTATTGGAATATGTTGCTTTAACAACGCCAACAACTTCATTTTTAATCGTAGCAACAAAATATCCATCTTGCGGTTGATTATCAAATAATAAAGCATCCATCATATAAGATTTTAAGTTGTTAGTTTCTAAGTTCGTTAGTTTTTTAAATTTACTCTCAAATGACAATATTAAGATATCGACTACTTGACTATAATCGGCAATTTTATACGGCCTGATTTCAATATTTTCTTTATTTATCATAGCATTATTTCTCCTTTTAGAATTAAATATAAGTTTTTCTATTATGATATTGTGTTGAAATATATCTTATTATAAACCTTTAGTCTGACCTAATGTCAATGAATTTAACTAAATTATAGCATATAAGAATACTATGTTGCTAACGTATCAGTAAATCGTGTATATCCATTTTAAATCGTGTATTTCAAAATGTAATCGTGTAGCGGACTTTAAAATTCTACTAAAATTGTATCAAAATAGGGTATTATCTACCTATGGAGTTACCTATTTTAGCACAATACTTAAATATAGAAATGGCTAAATAAAAGCATAAAAAAGGTTTGATACCGAATGTATCAGACCTATTCTACTCTTATGGGTTGTATGACCTATTTTGCTACAATTTTACACCCCTAGCGGAAATTTTTTAGTGCTAATTTCCTTATGTCAAAATAGATTATTCTACTACCTACTTATTGTTGGGTATCAAACTCTAATTTAGTTATATTATCAATTCTTCTTTGTACTAGTCAAAATTCCGAATACGATAACCAGTAAAGCAACGATTATTGACATGATTATTTCTAAAACTAAACTAGAGATATTTGGATAAATATTTTCAAGCAATATCCCGCCACTCAACATAACGACAAATACAATTAATGCTAGTAATATAATTTTCTTCATTTTATCCTCCTAAACAATAGATATTCTAAGTCAATCAACATTCAATATTTCTTTTTCTTGTTCTGTCAAAACCCCTTTTACAAGTACTCTGTTTAAATATATCAAAGGATAATTCATTAATATTGGTATGATCATTAATAGAGTGATTGAGTCTGGTGGCTCTATTGCTTTGATACCTATAGTTGCTAAGAACGAAAGATGTAAAAGAATCTGTCCAATAATATATATTCTTTTTAACCTAAGTCCATCCATGAGTTGGTGTTTTACTATTCGAACAAATGTTTTTTTGTTTGATACTTGAAATCTTCTATATAGATATATCGCTAGAATAGCTACTAATCCATTTATAAAAATATCGTGGAACTCCAGTTTCGGTACTTCTAAATAGTGTATACTTCCAATCAAGAACCCTAGAGTAAATATTGATAAACCTGTTTCGTTTCGATATTTATTTTTCTCTTTAGCTAGGTCAATATCACTCATTACTTGATCCATGCTATTTAAATATAAATCTTTGTATCGAATGACTTGTGTCTTCCCACTTAGTAAAAAATACTCAACGGTACTTATCGTTAAAACTATACTTCCCAATATTAATAATGCTATAGTCAAGGATACCGATTGCAATAAACCTAATGTAATATATGTTAGCGCAAATTTAAGTATAAATACTATATAGTGAAGAACTTTGATTATTGCAGAGTCTTTTCGAGTATGGTTTAATTGGGTTGTTAGAAAAACATAATAAAGCATTGGTAAAAACCAGTATGCTAGGACTGAAATATTGTTTTCATCTTTAATCACCCATGTTGATAATAACAATATAAGTACATAAAATATCAGATTTTGCATATATACTCGTTTCAGTACCACTAAAACTACCTCCTCAAAATGGATATTTACTTGTTTTTAATCAACTTGAATCACCATAGATAATATAATGAAAATGGTAAAATCAAATAAAATGAAGCTTGGTAAATTTGCTAACAAGAATACTTTTGATTTATCCATAATACTAATATTTTGTCGCTCATACTTTTTATAGAAATAGAATGAAAGTCCTACGCTAATAATTATTCCAGTTGCTAAATATGGTATTAAGTATAGAAAATCTATAAGATTCGCACTGATTGGGTAGGTACTCATTTTAATCAAGTAAGCAATGAGTGCAATTACTAAATATAAGCCGTTCACAATTAGAATTAGATACAGTATTCCTTTGTTGCTATTATTGTTTTTCATAACTTATCTCCTCTTTTCTTAATATGTTTTATAGTAACTTCATTAGCTATTATATCAGGTAATACAGTCTTCACATTAAAATGTTCTAACATCATCTTATGAGCAAATGCTATTGCATCAATCTCAATCTCCTGCTTTAGATATTCTTCTTCTGGAATATCTTTTTTTGTAGGTGAATTGTAATTACTCATTTCATCTGACCATTTTTTAATCGCGAGTGAATCAACTATTTCAGTTCCATTATATTCACCTGTTATAACTCTCCATTGAAAAACATGTCTGCTTTCATGAAAACAAGTAACCTGGATTTCCAATTGATTTGCTTGTTCTATCCAATCTTCATTAAATGCTATGATATATTTATCCTTTAGGAAGATGGAATTGATTCCTTTTTTCGTTAAATCTTTGTTATAAAAAATTGCACATCAGGAGTTTCTATACCTAGTATATGTGCAGCTAACTTTGTTCCGTTTATCGCAACTTGGTAGTTATCCATAATGTGGTCCCCTAAATATCCTCTTGAATAAAATTATAACATATTTTCTTAATTATAAAAATACAAAAAAAGTCGCGGATAGTGTAAAATGGCTTGATTACTGAAAACGTGTAAATCCATTTTAAATCGTGTATTTCAAAATGTAATCGTGTAGAAATTCTATTGAAATGTTCAAAATCTAGTAAAATCAGAGTACTTTTTCGGCTCGACAAATACTACCAAATGGAGAAACGGCCCTATATAGCGCAAAAAAAGGCCTGATACTATTGTATCAAACCTATGCTTTCAATATGGAGCGGGTGATGAGAATCGAACTCACGTCAACAGCTTGGAAGGCTGTAGTTTTACCATTAAACTACACCCGCATATTAAATTAAAAGTGGTCGGGAAGACAGGATTTGAACCTGCGACCTCCTGGTCCCAAACCAGGCGCTCTACCAAGCTAAGCTACTTCCCGAAACGTGGCGTACCCAAGAGGACTTGAACCCCCAGCCTTTTGATCCGTAGTCAAACGCTCTATCCAATTGAGCTATGGGTACTTATAAGAGTTAAAAATAACTCATATCATAAAACGTACTCCTACGTTTGTTTTATTATTGGTGACCCGTACGGGGTTCGAACCCGTGAGTGCATGCGTGAAAGGCATGTGAGTTAACCGTTTCTCCAACGGGCCAATATGTTACAGCACATATAATTATACCAATATTTCTTGAATTGTCAAGACTATCGAAGAAGTTTTTTTATATTTTTATTTTTTTCTGCACATATGGCTTTATATCAAGATTATATGTCTAAAAAAGTATACTTTTTAAAAGATTTTCGGCTTTCTCATTATCGTATAAATACTTAACTATTTCATAAGCGAAATCATAGACCGCACCAGCACCACGTCCTGTAATGATTTTATCATCGCGAAATGCTTTAAAATTAGGTAAATATTCACCTTTTGGCATATCAATTTCTGATCCACTATAGCATGTAAATTTCTTTTTATCTAAAAGTCCAGCTTGACCTAAAAATCTAGGACCAGCACAAATTGCTGCAACTAATTTATTTTTTTAATAAAAATAAGTTGCAATATATTTAATATTAATATCGTCATTTACTACTTTTGCAACATATTTACCACCAGGAATAACAACAAAATCAAATGAATCCAAATCTATTTCATCCATAAAATAATCTGCTTTAACCCTTTGATTAAAGGCGGTTATTATATCTTTTGTATTTTCAAATGTTAATGCAACCATGTCAATACCTGCTCTAGATAATAATGCTTTAGTAGCAAGTGCTTCTACATCTTCCATATCATGGCTAAATACGATGATTCCCTTCATAAGACACCTCCAAAACGTCTTTAAACACCTTAGCAAGTAAATGTGCTCCTGATGTCTGTTCAAATGCTTTATAGTGTTTAAAATGGTCTTTCATCCCTATGACATCTGAAATTAGTTTGATGCTTATCATAGGAACATTAAAATAATGTGCAACTTGATAAAAACTTGCACCTTCCATATCAAAAACTGCTGGTTGTTCAACTGGTGTTGTCATAAAATAATCGCCAGTATATAAAGATCCTTGTTTAGCATAATCAAGTTTTTTATTAATCCTCTTAAACATATTTTCATCTGATGTAAACACTTCAG
Source organism: Mariniplasma anaerobium (assembly GCF_016865445.1). GTDB lineage: Bacteria > Bacillota_I > Bacilli_A > Acholeplasmatales > Acholeplasmataceae > Mariniplasma > Mariniplasma anaerobium. Next base: position 1,498,536 of record NZ_AP024412.1, read on the forward strand.
GATAACCAGGAACTTGTCCTTTTTTATACCCAAATAATGTTAAATCAAAATCATGATAAACCGCATGATTAATAAGTACAACATCATTAACTTCATAGGACATATTTCCTCCAGCAAAGCCAAGATTAATAATTCTATCGACTCTATGATTAGATAAATATTCAGTCAATTTCATAGCTGCATTCACTTTACCTACACCTGTAACAAGCACATCATGAGTTTCACTTTTTATCTTCAATATTTCAGATACTTCTTCTTTCATAGCAGCTACAATTAAAATCATTTTCTTTCCCCTAAAATCTGTTTGATTTTGGCTACAATTAAATCTACAGCGATTGCATGCTTTGTATCATTTGGAATAAGAACATCTGCATATCTTTTTGTAGGTTTTATATATTTATGAAACATTGGCTTTACAGTTTTTTGATATTGCAAAACAATATTTTCTAAAGAGCGACCTCTCTCTTTCATATCTCTTAACATTCTTCTAATAAATCTGGTATCATCATCTAATTCAACAAAAATACTAATATCAGCTAATTCTCTAATTCTTGGATTTTCTAAAATCAAAATACCTTCAATAATAATAATTTTTTTAGGTAAAACGTGCTCGATTTTTTCACTTCTTGTAAATTTTTCAAAATCATAAACAGGTTTATCTATGGGTTCAAAATTTAATAAGGCTTTAATATCCTTATATAATAGTTCATTATCCAACGATCTTGGATGATCATAATTAATAAGATATCGTTTTTCCATAGGTAAATCTTTTTGATCTAGATAATAGTCATCATGATTGATGATGATCACATCTTCTAATCCTGCTTTATCTAATATTTCTTGTACAACTGTACTTTTTCCAGAAGCTGATCCACCAGCAACTAATATAACTAAAGGTTTATCCATTATCTTTTACCTAAATTCGACATTCTGGCGAGAGTTCCGCCTGAATTAATTGATCAATTAAATGATCATATTCTTTATGTTTTTTAAACCATACAATCGAATACGGGCAAGTTGCAACTACTTTATATCCTAGTTTTTCTGCATGTTTACAAACTTCATGCATTAATTTGCTTGCTACCCCATGTCCTCTTAAAGTTGGATCAACATAGGTATGATCAACAACAACAGTTTCCTTATTATATAAAGGGAAAGTTGCTTCTACAATAACTTTATCTTCATTATCTTTAACATATATTTTGTGATTTTCATATATAAACTCCATATTAATCAACTCCTCGTAAAAAGTATATCATATTTTGGCAAAATGACAACCGCAGTACTTTGTATTTTTATATTAAAAATAAATAAATAAAATAAATAGAGTACATATTTATTTCATTTCTAAATAAGGTCCTTTTTTATAATAAAAGGTGCGTTTATTTATAATTATTTATCATTATTTGATATAATCATAGTATAATTAATATTTACAAGGAGGACAAGTTATGTCAAAAAAACAATTAATTATTGAAACAGGTTCAGTAGCTATATCCGTCATTTTTATTATAGCCGCTTTTATTTTGCAATCAATTACTGGTGCCACACCATGGTATGTCATCGTATTATTTGGTTTATCATTTGCGATTGGTGGTTTTGCAAAAGCTAAAGAAGGTATTTTAGCAACCATTAAAGATAAATCCTTAAATGTTGAAATTCTAATGATTCTTGCTGCTTTAGGCGCATTTATTGTTGGTAGTTATTCTGAAGGTGCTATTTTAATTTTAATTTTCTCAATTAGTGGTGTTTTAGAATCTTATGCAACATCAAAAACCGAAAAAGAATTAACAAGTCTTTTAGAATTAGCTCCAAAAACCGCTATATTATATATAGATGGTAAAGAATCTGAAGTAGAAATTGAAAATCTTCATATAGGAGACCAAGTTATTGTTAAAGTTGGTCAACAAATGCCAGTTGATGGAAAAATCATCAAAGGCGAAACTTCTCTTGATCAATCACCCATCACTGGTGAATTTATTCCGGTATATAAAAAAATAGGTGATGAAGTATTCGCTGGATCAATTAATATCGAGCAAACAGTTATCGTAGAAACTACAAAAGATCCTAAAGAATCCGTCGTTCAAAAAATTATTACCTTTGTTCAAGAAGCACAAGAAAATAAAACAGAGTCACAAACATTAATTAATAAGATTGAAAAATATTATGTTTACTTTGTTATTTTATTTGCTATTTCATTTATGATTTTCCCTCCATTATTTAATTGGTTACCTGCAAAAGAAGCATTTAGACGAGGTATTGTTGTTTTAGTTGTTGGATCACCTTGTGCACTAGTCGCTTCTATTACTCCTGCGATGCTATCTAGTTTATCAAATGCCGCAAGAAAACGTATTTTGGTAAAAGGTGGAAAAACATTAGAAGATATGATTGGTTTAAAAGCTGTTGTATTTGATAAAACAGGAACCATCACAACTGGTACTCCAAAAGTTGTAGATATCATAACTGCTAAGGATCAAGATCGTGATTATATTTTAAATTTATTATATACTATTGAAAAACAATCAAATCACCCTCTAGCTAATTCAGTTACAGCACATCTAGAAAAACAAAAAGAAATAGATAATATTAATACTAACGAGATATCAGGTAGAGGTATGACAGCAACTATCGGTGAAGATCATTGGAAAACCGGTAAATTTGAATCTAAAGTTACAACAAAATGCAATAGAGAATTACAATCTGCAAAAGTAAAAGGTCATAGTATCATATATATTATTAAAAACGATGAAATGATAGGTTTCGTAGCTTTAACTGATACCATAAGAGATAATGTCCAAGAAGTTACAAAAGCGCTTAAGAACTTAAATATTAAGTCCGTATTGTTAACTGGTGATCACGAAGATACTGCAAAAGCTATTGCATTAGAAGCTGGCATAGAAACCTACTTAGCAAACTGTCTTCCTGAAGATAAAGCCGACTATGTTAAAAAGCTACAAAAAGACGTTGGCAAGGTGTTAATGATTGGTGATGGTATCAATGATGCACCAGCACTTGCAACTGCTGATATAGGTGTTGCTATGGGTGCCGGAACAGATGTTTCACTAGAAACTGCTGATATTGTCTTTATGAATAATAATATTGAAAACCTTCCAAAAATCATTAATTTATCAAGACGCATGAGACGCATAACAATTCAAAATGTTATATTCTCTACAAGTGTCATTGCGTTACTTATGATCACAAACCTTTTTGGTAAAATTGAATTACCACTAGGTGTTGTAGCACATGAAGGTTCAACAATTTTAGTTATTTTAAATAGTTTAAGACTTTTATTTAAATAATTTAATCATTTACAAATAAGAAAAAGGATATCTAAATTAAAGATATCCTTTTTTTGCATAAAAAAAACGGCATTTGCCGTTGATAGTGTAAGTGGCGCCCACACTAGGACTCGAACCTAGGACCCCCTGATTAACAGTCAGGTGCTCTAACCGACTGAGCTATGTAGGCATCATAAGGATAGGCGCTACTAAATATTTATAAATAAGTAAGATTTGCCTGGCAACGTCCTATCTTCGCTCCTTGGAACTATTTTCGGCGCTGAAGTGCTTAACTACTGTGTTCGGCATGGGAACAGGTGTGACCACTTCGCTATCGTCACCAGACATCTCTCAAAACTAGATAAATTCTTTGTAAATGAATGAAAATATTAATAAGGTTAAGTCCTCGACCTATTAGTACTGGTCAGCTTCACGTGTCACCACGCTTCCACACCCAGCCTATCAACCTCGTAGTCTTCAAGGGGTCTTACTAAATTGGGAGATCTCATCTTAAGGTGGGCTTCACGCTTAGATGCTTTCAGCGTTTATCCCTTCCATACTTAGCTACCCAGCTGTGGCCTTGGCAGGCCAACTGGTGCACCAGTGGTATGTCCACCCCGGTCTTCTCATACTAGGGGCAGCTCCCTTCAAATCTCCAACGCCCACGACGGATAGAGACCGAACTGTCTCACGACGTTCTGAACCCAGCTCGCGTGCCGCTTTAATGGGCGAACAGCCCAACCCTTGGAACCTTCTCCAGCTCCAGGATGCGACGAGCCGACATCGAGGTGCCAAACCGCTTCGTCGCTGTGAACGCTTGGAAGCGATAAGCCTGTTATCCCCAGGGTAGCTTTTATCCGTTGAGTCTCTGCCCTTCCATGCGGTACAGAGAGATCACTAAACCCGACTTTCGTCCCTGCTCGACTTGTTTGTCTCGCAGTCAAGCACCCTTATGCTTTTGCGCTCTACGAATGATTTCCAACCATTCTGAGGGTACCTTCGGGCGCCTCCGTTACTCTTTAGGAGGCGACCGCCCCAGTCAAACTGCCCACCAGACACTGTCCTCCCTAATACACTTAGGCAAGTTAGACATCAGATGCACGAAGGGTGGTATCCAAAGGACGACTCCTCCAAAACTAGCGTTCTAGATTCTTAGTCTCCCACCTATCCTGTACATCTTACACCCAATGTCAATATCAAGCTACAGTAAAGCTCCATGGGGTCTTTTCGTCCTGTCGCGGGTAGCCGGCGTTTTCACCGGCAGCTTGATTTCACCGAGTCTCTTGTTGAGACAGTGCCCAAATCGTTACGCCTTTCGTGCGGGTCGGAACTTACCCGACAAGGAATTTCGCTACCTTAGGACCGTTATAGTTACGGCCGCCGTTTACTGGGACTTCAATTCAATGCTTCGTTGCCTAACATCTCCTCTTAATCTTCCAGCACCGGGCAGGCGTCAGTCCATATACATCACCTTACGGTTTAGCATAGACCTATGTTTTTGATAAACAGTCGCTTGGGCCTATTCTCTGCGACTTCTTTTTTTCATTAAAAGTCCTCCTTATCCCGAAGTTACGGAGTCATTTTGCCGAGTTCCTTAACAAGAGTTTTCTCGCGCGTCTTAGTATTCTCTACCTACCCACCTGTGTCGGTTTACGGTACGGGTAGTCTATAAATTAACCCTAGAAGCTTTTCTTGAAAGTTTGACGTCATCATCCTTTACCTACCGAAACTCACTCTTAGCGATGTGCGGATTTGCCTACACATCAAGCTCGTTTCCTTGTCCCAAATCCAATTATGGGCGGATGTTAGCCTCCTTTGTCACTCCATCAGTTTATAAACTAGTGCAGGAATCTCTACCTGCTATCCATCGGCTACGCTTTTCAGCCTCACCTTAGGCCCCGACTTACCCAGGGCGGACGAACCTTCCCCTGGAAACCTTGGGTTTTCGACGGACAGGATTCTCACCTGTCTTTTCGTTACTTACACCGGCATTCTCACTTCTAACCGCTCCAATAGTCCTTCCGATCTATCTTCACTGCTGTTAGAACGCTCCCCTACCACTGACAATAAATTGTCAATCCGTAGATTCGGTATGATGCTTAGCCCCGGTACATTTTCGGCGCAGAGTCACTCGACTAGTGAGCTTTTACGCACTCTTTAAAGGATGGCTGCTTCTAAGCCAACCTCCTAGTTGTCTGTGCATCTTCACTTCCTTTTCCACTTAGCATCAATTTTGGGACCTTATCTGACGGTCTGGGCTCTTTCCCTTTCGACCATGAACCTTATCACCCACAGTCTGACTGCTAACTATATTTTATGACATTCGTAGTTTGATTGGGCTCAGTACCCCGAGGTGGGGCCATCACACATTCAGTGCTCTACCTTCATAAAACTTATACGTTAACGCTAGCCCTAAAGCTATTTCGGGGAGAACCAGCTATCTCTGAGTTCGATTGGAATTTCACCCCTAGCCACAAGTCATCCAAACACTTTTTAACGTGTCCTGGTTCGGTCCTCCATTTGGTCTTACCCAAACTTCAACCTGCTCATGGCTAGCTCACTCAGTTTCGGGTCTACAGCACCTAACTTATCGCCCTATTCAGACTCGCTTTCGCTTTGGCTCCACTCCTTAAAGCTTAACCTTGCTAGATACCGTAACTCGCCGGTTCATTCTACAAAAGGCACGCCATCACCCATTAACGGGCTCTGACTAATTGTAAGCACACAGTTTCAGGATCTATTTCACTCCCCTCCCGGGGTTCTTTTCACCTTTCCCTCACGGTACTGGTTCACTATCGGTCACTAAGTAGTATTTAGCCTTATGAGATGGTCCTCACGTCTTCCGACAAGATTTCTCGTGTCTCGCCGTACTTCTCAACACTCTAGTCCACACACTGTCAAATACAGGACTCTCACCTTCTATGGTCAGCTTTCCCACGCTGTTCTTTTAGTGTGCGGTTTTGTAACTATTATAGTGTTAGGCTCCTCCGCGTTCGCTCGTCGCTACTAGCAAAATCGTTTTTACTTTCTTTTCCTACAGGTACTTAGATATTTCAGTTCCCTGCGTTTCCCTTCCGATAAATCGGATGACATATCTTCCATATGCCGGGTTTCCCCATTCGGATTCCCACGGATCGTCGCGTACTTACTGCTCCCCGTGGCGTTTCGCCGTTAGTTGCGTCCTTCATCGGCTCTTAGTGCCTAGGCATCCACTGTGCGCCCTTTTTTCCTTAACCTTTTCTTCTTTCATTTACGACAGAATTTATCTACTTTTCAAAGATCTATCTTACTGATTAAAAATACTTGAAAGACTAATCTTTCAAAACTGAATATGATGAGTGTATCTTGGAAATTTGTATATGCGTTATTGCATATGCCTTTCTCCTTAGAAAGGAGGTGATCCATCCCCACGTTCCCGTAGGGATACCTTGTTACGACTTAACCCCAATCATCAACCCTACCTTAAACGGCTCCCTCTCCGAAGAGTTAGGCCACCGGCTTTGGGTATTGTCAACTTTCGTGGTTTGACGGGCGGTGTGTACAAACCCCGAGAACGTATTCACCGCGACATTCTGATTCGCGATTACTAGCGATTCCGACTTCATGAAGTCGAGTTGCAGACTTCAATCCGAACTGAGACTGCTTTTTTGGGTTTCGCTTCACATCACTGCTTCGCTGCCCTTTGTTTCAGCCATTGTATCACGTTTGTAGCCCAGGTCATAAGGGGCATGATGATTTGACGTCATCCCCACCTTCCTCCAGTTTATCACTGGCAGTCTCGCTAGAGTCCCCAACTTAATGATGGTAACTAGCAATAAGGGTTGCGCTCGTTGCGGGACTTAACCCAACATCTCACGACACGAGCTGACGACAACCATGCACCACCTGTATCCATGATAACCTCCACTATATCTCTATAGCTTTGCATGGTATGTCAAGACCTGGTAAGGTTCTTCGCGTATCATCGAATTAAACAACATGATCCACCGCTTGTGCGGGGTCCCGTCAATTCCTTTGAGTTTCATGCTTGCGCACGTACTACTCAGGCGGAGTACTTATTGCGTTAACTACAGCACTGAATTTCTCCAACACTTAGTACTCATCGTTTACGGCGTGGACTACCAGGGTATCTAATCCTGTTTGCTCCCCACGCTTTCGTGCCTCAGCGTCAGTTGTGGCCCAGTAAGCCGCCTTCGCCACTGGTATTCCTCCATATATTTACGCATTTTACCGCTACACATGGAATTCTACTTACCTCTACCACACTCAAGTTATCCAGTTTCCTTAGCATCACAGAGTTGAGCTCTGCACTTACACCAAAGACTTAAATAACCGCCTACGCACCCTTTACGCCCAATAATTCCGGATAACGCTTGCCCCCTATGTATTACCGCGGCTGCTGGCACATAGTTAGCCGGGGCTTATTCATTAGGTACCGTCACACTTGCTTTTCCACAAGTCATTCTTCCCTAATAAAAGAACTTTACATACCGAAGTACTTCGTCATTCACGCGGCGTTGCTCGGTCAGGGTTGCCCCCATTGCCGAAAATTCCCTACTGCTGCCTCCCGTAGGAGTTTGGGCCGTGTCTCAGTCCCAATGTGGCCGTTCAACCTCTCAGTCCGGCTACGCATCACTGTCTTGGTAAGCCATCACCTCACCAACTAACTAATGCGCCGCAGGCTCCTCTTTAAGTATACCTATTGCTAGGTCTTTTAAAATATATAAGATGCCTTACATATTCCTATCCAGTCTTAGCCATCGTTTCCAATGGTTATCCTCGTCTTAAAGGTAGATTACCTACGTGTTACTCACCCGTTCGCCACTCACTAATAAATTAGTGCGTCCGACTTGCATGTATTAGGCACGCCGCCAGCGTTCATCCTGAGCCAGGATCAAACTCTCCATATAGTATAGTTTGTTTGTTAATAGCTCTTTTTGTTTTCTAGCTTTGTTTTGTTTCTTTGTTTCTTTGTTTCTTCGTTTGATACACTCATCATAATTCAGTTTTCAAAGATCAATCCGCACACATCTAATTAGGCGTGCTTTAATATAATACCAAATGAAACTAAGTTTGTCAACTGATTTTAAAGATTTTTTACAGTTTAATTTTTCTTAATTTTTTGGCTTGCCACCTGTTTTGGCGACCTGTTATATTCTATCTTACTTTATACTTAAAGTCAATAGTTTTGACTATAAAAACAATACTTTTTTCCTAACAATACTTTTTGGCTCTTATTAAGCCATATTTTATAAAAAAGGCGATATTTTTCGCCTTTTTTATGAACTATTTTATAAATTTGCAATCAATCTTAAAATATCTTTATACGTTACGAAAACAAACATAGCTAATAAGAGGATAAACATTACATTATTTATGCTATTTTCTAGCTTTCTTGGTAGTGGTTTCTTAGTAACTGCTTCAATGCCTAAAAATACTAATCTACCTCCATCAAGTGCTGGTATCGGTAATAAATTTAAAAGTCCAATATTAATACTTAAAAATCCAGTAAATGCAATGATTGATAATAGACCTTGTTTAGCTGTATTACTCACTAGTGAATAGATTCCAACCGGACCAGATAAATCTCCAATGCCTAAATTCTCGCTACGATCAAATAATAATCCAAGTGTTGTGAATACTTCTCCCATATCACTTGCTACTCTCTTAGGAGCATATAGTAATGTATACCCCCAGTTAAAATCAGATGTTGCAGTGATACCTAATTGAAATAAAATACCTTCGGTCCCAAGTTTGTTTAATGCAGTTTCACTAATTAAATCATATGATGCATTAGCTGATACTCCATCTCTTTGATAAACAACTACAACAGCACCACTTGTGTAATTTCGAAATACAGAAACAATATCATTCCAGTTATCAACATCATAGCTTGTGCTATCAATTATGATTTGTTGAATAATGTCACCTTTTTTTAACCCACCATCTGATTGAGCACGACCATAGCTTTGTCCAATAATTGGTTCACTATTATAAATGGTAACTTCATCAGTATCTGGATCAACATATGTGTTGACGATACCTGCCATTTGAATTGCCACACTGACTGCAATATCATTAGCAATAAAAACTTGTCCATCTCTATCATATGTAATATCTAATAGGGCATGATCTAGAGTTGCTAGAACACTAGGAATGTCAGTCCATGAATTAACTGGATTACCATCGATTGCAAGTATTAAATCTCCAGATTCTATGCCAGCAATATCAGCTGCATAATCAGGTGATACTTCATCAATCATATTAGATTCTAAATTAGGTTTTTGAACAAAAAATCCTACAATCAAAAATAACAAGAATGCTAAAATGAAATTCATCATAGGTCCTGCAAATATAACTAAAAATCTTTCCCAAAGTGTTTTACTTTCAAAACTCTTTTCAGAAGGCGTAATCCACATTTCATGTTTTTCATCTAACTTGTAATTAGCATCTCTTAAAACTGAATATTTTTTAACTTCTTGATCTACTTTTAAATCAATAAAAAGTGGATCGAAATCTTTACCATATAAATCAAAGTCCACAACTTGACCATAAACATCTGCACTAACCTTATCAGTTAATATGATTTGATAAACTAATCCTTGTTCATTAATCTTTAGTCCAATGGTTTGTTCTTCTTTTATTAATGCATCGCTAATAGCTTCTCCTGCCATAGAAACATATCCACCAATTGGGATACCCCTAACAGAATATATAGTTTCACCTTTTCTTTTTTGATAAATTGCTGGTCCCATACCAATAGAAAATTCATGGCATAAAATTCCAGCTCTTTTTGCAAAATAAAAGTGACCTGCTTCATGGATTAATATAATAACTCCTAAAACTACTACAAATAATAGTATATTAAGTATAAACATAAACTACCTCTTCTCGTACTTTCTTATAATTTCATCTTGAATGTTTTGATTTACTTCTTTGATTTCTTCTAATGTAGGCATCTTTATGTTTGCTGTCTTAGCTACATAATCAAATACGATTGTCTCAATGTCCAAGAAATTTATTTTCTCATCTAAAAATAATTTAACTGCAGCTTCGTTTGCTGCATTCATAACTGTTGGTAAGATTCCACCTTTTCTTCCTACTTCATAAGCAAGCTTCAATAAAGGAAATCTTTGATAATCCATAGGCTTAAATGATAAGTTAGTTAATTCTAATTGTTTATCATATGATACTCTTTTTGGATAAAAAAGTGCATGTGCAATTGGAATTCTCATATCTGAAACACTTAAACTAGCTTTAATGGTCCCATCTATAAAATAGGTAAGTCCGTGTACTACACTTTCTTTGTGGAGTATGGTTTCTATGGCATCATAATCTAAGTCAAATAGATGATGTGCTTCAATGACCTCTAATCCTTTGTTCATCATTGTTGCACTATCAATAGTTATTTTAGCACCCATTTCCCAATTTGGATGGTTTAGCGCTTGTTTTTTTGTGACGTTTTTAAGCTCTTCTCTAGTGAAATCTCTAAATGATCCACCACTCGCAGTTATCACTATTTTTCTAATTGAAAGTTTGTCTTCATGATCAATTGTTTGCCATAATGCAGAGTGTTCACTATCAATAGGAAACAATTTGACATTAAATTTATTAAGATATTCTTTAACAATGTCTCCAGCCATGACTAATGTTTCTTTATTAGCTAGTGCAATATCCTTACTTGTTTTAATTGCTTCAATGGTTGGTATTAAACCAGTCGAACCTGATAATGCATTAATAACCAATCCTTGTTTAGGATATCTAACTAAATCAATTAATCCTTGATCACCTGATACAAATGTTATCATTGGAAATTCTTTTTCATATGTTTTTATTTGATTTTCAAATCTTAGACATGCAATTTCTGGCTTAAATGTGCTTAATATATTCTTATTTTTTGACTCATCAGAGCCCAAAGAACACCCAATGAGTTTAAAATCATTCTTGTGTTTTTTTAAAACATCTAAACTTTGCGTTCCAATAGATCCTGTTGATCCTAAAAGATAAATATTTTTCATAGGATGACAGCAGGAAATAACCTATAAATAAGTAAGAATATTGAAGTTAAAAATAATGCTACAAATAAAACTGAATCAAACCTATCTAATAGTCCACCATGTCCTGGTAAAATATTTCCAAAATCCTTTATATTATATGTACGTTTTAATCTTGATGCAACTAAATCTCCAATTTGTGCAAAAATACTTGCAACCATTGTTATAGGAACAATGATGAGTCCTTGTACCCAAACTGGTGTTCTTTCACCAAGTGATGAAAAGTTATCTAATAAAGTCATTTGTCCACCAGAGTTTAAAAAATCTCCTAAGACAGTACCAACTTGAAAGAATTGACCATAAAATAAAGCAAATGATGATGCAATAATTGTTGCAAATATTGTTCCTGCAATCGCACCTTCCCATGATTTTTTAGGACTTATATGAGGAGCAAGTTTATGCTTACCATATTTTACTCCAAATAAATATGCAAAAATATCAGTTGCTGATGTGATTAATAGTAGGTAAACAATAAATCTAACACCTAAAAATCTTAATATAACAATTGATGCAGCACCTAGTCCAACATAATTAATAATTGTCAAAGCCTTACCAACATCAAGACCATTAAAATTTTTAAATAATACTAAGAAACTAAAAAGTATTAATGTGATCAAAGGTATGGTAATACTTAATAACCCATTAGCTTCTAAAGGATTATGTTCTAAATCTCCCATAACTCCACCAACACTAAAGAACGTTCCTAAGGTTAAAAGAACAATACCTATCTTTGGTAATAATTGAAATTTCTTTTCTGTTTCATACATTCTAATCATTTCAGTTGTTGCAATCACAACAAATAAAATCATTAAAACTTGAAATATTCCTAAAAATATTTCGAAACTAACAGTAGGTATTAATACTAATGCAAGTACGGCACCTGTTATCATTCTTTTTTTCATATTAAGCCTCCAAAACGACGTTGTCTTTTTTGATAAGACTTAACCGCTTTTTCAAGTTGTTTTTTGTTAAATGCTGGCCAATGAACTTTTGTGAAATAAAATTCTGCATAAGCAATTTGCCATAATAAGAAATTTGATATTCTCATCTCTCCACTAGTTCTTATTAATAAGTCTACAGGTTCTTTGACCATAAGCTCAGATTCAAATGTTTCTCTAGTTATAGGTTTATCTAATTTATTAACAGCTGTAATGATTTCATCATAACTGCCATAATCAACACAAACGTTTAAAACAAAACCTTGATAATCTTTAGTTAGATTTTCCATTTCAGTCATAACTTCTAATAATTCTTTACTAAATCTATCTCTTCTTCCAGAAAAGGTAATTTTATAATCTATATTATTAAATTTATCTTTATTTTTATAATATAGTTCAATTGGCTTTGTCATAAGATAGTCAACTTCTTCTTGAGGTCTTTTCCAATTTTCCGTGCTAAAAGCATAAACAGATAATTTTTGTATACCCATTTCTTTTGCATGTTTAGCTACAGAAAACAAATTTCTTCCACCCATATAATGACCAAACGATCTTGACTGTCCTCTTTTTTTTGCCCATCTACCGTTACCATCTAAGATGATCGCAACATGATTAGGGACATTTTTATTATTCACTATCTATCACCTTTTTTTATTATAACTCATTTATGAAATAAATGGTATGTTTTAAACATTTTCACATAGTCAAAATAAAAAGGCCGAAGCCTTTATATTTTCATTAATTCCTCAGTCTTAACTTTTAGTTCTTCTTCAACTTTTTTAACATAAGTATCAGTCAATTCTTGAACATCAGCTAAATAACCTTTTTCATCATCTTCGGGTAATCCAAGTTTTTTAATGTGATCATTTCCGTCGCGACGAATATTTCTAACGCTTATTTTCGCATGTTCTGCAAGTTTATCAACATCTTTAACTAATTCACGTCTACGCTCTTCAGTTGGTTGAGGTAAAATCAGTCTGATACCAATACCATCGTTAATTGGGTTTAATCCTAAATCTGAAGCATAAATAGCTGTTTCAATTGTTTTTAATTGAGATTTATCAAAAGGTTTGATATATAGTTGACTACCTTCTACAACAGATACATTTGATATTTGTCTAATAGGACTTGGTGCCCCATAGTAATCAACTGTAACATGATCTAATAATGCAGGATTTGCTCTACCAGTTCTGACTTGAGCGAATTCTTTTATTAAAACATGTAAAGATTTTTCCATATGTTCTTCAGTATCCATTAACACTAAATCAGCTTGTTCGTGATTCATAGTTATTCCTCCCATTTTACAAGTGTTCCAATATTTTCTTGTAAAACAGCTTTTTTCATATTACCTGCTTTATTCATATTGAACACTAAAATATCTATTTTATTTTCACCGCACATTGATGCGGCAGTTTGATCCATAACTTCTAATTTTTGTTTTAAAACTTCAAGTTGTGTAATATGATGATACATTTTAGCATCACTAAATTTTTTAGGGTCTTTATCATATACACCTTCAATACCATTTTTCGCCATCAAGATGATATCAGCATTTAATTCTGCAGCTCTAAGAGCTGCTGCGGTATCTGTTGAGAAGAATGGTGAACCAGTACCACCAGAAAAGATAAGAACTCTACCTTTTTCAAAATGTCTCATTGCTTTTCTTCTTATATAAGGTTCAGCAACTGCACTAACAGGTAAAACTGTCATAACTCTTGTTGGTACTTCTAGTGTTTCTAAGGCATCCTGTAAGGCAAGTCCATTCATAATTGTTCCTAGCATACCCATGTAATCTGCTTGTGCGCGGTCCATACCTAGTTCTTCACCAGTTTTCCCACGCCATAGATTACCAGCGCCGACAACAATTCCAATTTGTACACCTAATTCGTAAATCTCTTTAATTTCTGTAGCAATGTTTTTTACAGTGATTGGATGTATACCATACGTTCCATCACCTTTTAAAGCTTCTCCACTTATCTTTAAGATTACTCTTTTGTACATCGTGCCACACCCCTTTATTTTATTTATTTACGGATTTGTGCTGCTACTTCTGCTGCGAAATCTTCTTCTTTCTTTTCAATACCTTCTCCAACTTCTAATCTTACGAAAGATAAAACGTTGTTTTTATTTGATTTTAAATATTGAGCAACAGTTTGGTCAGGATCTTTAACAAATGGTTGGTCAACTAAACAAATATCTTTTAAATATTTATTTAAACGTCCAACAACCATTTTTTCAACGATATTAGCAGGTTTTCCTTCTAATAATGCTTGTTGAGTTAAAATGTGTTTTTCATGTTCTAAAGTTTCTTGATCAACTTGAGATCTGTTTAAGTACTTAGGATTTTGAGCAGCAATATGCATTGCCATATCTTTAGAAACTTCTTCATCTTGATTTTCTAAAACTGCTAATACTGCAATTCTACCACCCATATGTTTGTAAGCGCCAAAGTCTTGTGCATCTTCTTTAACGATTCTTGAAACACGGCGTAGAGATAATTTTTCACCAATTGTTGCAGTTGCATTAATTAGTAAAGTTTCAACTGTCATACCATCTGCAGAGACAGCTAAAGCTTCTTCAGTGTTAGTTGCTTTTGAAGCTAATAATACTGATCCTACTTTATCAATTAAGTCTAAAAATTGTTTATTTTTAGATACAAAATCTGTTTCTGAATTTAACTCATATATTACTGCTTGGTTACCTTCTAAAACTACATTACATAAACCTTCAGCAGCAATTCTTCCTGCTTTTTTAGCAGCGCTTGCCATACCTTTTTCTCTTAAAAAATCTATAGATTTTTCGATGTCACCATCATTTTTTTCTAACGCCTTTTTACAATCTAACATTCCAGCGCCAGTTCTTTGTCTTAATTCTTTTACCATTTGTGCTGTTACAGCCATAATTAATTCCTCCTTGATATTTCAATATATAATATTTTTAGTTTTTTTTATAAAAAATAAGGGGATTTTTATCCCCTTATCGCATTATTTTAGTACATCAATAAGTTCTGCTTTTTTAAGGGTTGAATAACCGGAAATGCCACGATCTTTACATAAAGAACGCAATTGAGCAACAGTCATTGACTCTAATGATTCGTTGTTATCTTCTTTAACTGGTTCAGCTTTAACTGCTTCAGTTTTAACTTCTTTGACAGGTTTAACTGCTTCTGCTTTAACTTCTTTGACAGGTTTAACTTCTGGTTTAGCTACAGGCTTAACTTCTGCTTTAACTTCTGGTTTAGCATCAGCTACAACTTCAGGCTTAACTTCTGGTTTAACTGCTGGCTTATAAGCTGGTTTAGCATCTTGACGTGGTCTAGGTTTGTATTCAGGTCTAGGTTTTCTTGAACCTTGACGAGGTGAGTCATCACGATCTCTTCTAGATGCTTCTTGTACAGTTTCTTCTTCAAATTTTTCAACTGCTCCACCTTGTGCTTCAACAATTGCATTACCCATAACCCAAGCAATAAGTTTTACTGCACGGATTGCGTCATCATTTGCTGGGATAATGTAATCAACATCATCAGGATCACAGTTAGTATCTACAATACCGAACACTTTAATTCCTAATTTACGTGCTTCTAAGATTGCATTTCTTTCTTTTCTTGGATCAACAATAAAGATAGCTTCTGGAACTTTCTTCATTTCTTTGATACCACCTAAGAATTTTTCAAGCTTAGTACGTTCATTTTTAAGTGTTAGTACTTCTTTTTTATGTAATTTGTCAAATACACCATCTTCTTCCATTTTATAAAGTTCGTGTAATCTTTTAATCCGACGACGAATCGTCTTGAAGTTAGTTAATGTTCCACCTAACCATCTTTGGTCAACATAAAATTGACCTGTACGAATTGCTTCTTCTTTTACTGATTCTTGAGCTTGCTTTTTCGTACCAATAAATAATACTTTACCACCATCTGCTACGATATCAAACATTGCTTTGTAAGCAATTTCGATTTCTACAGCTGTTCTCTTTAAGTCAATGATATAAATACCATTTCTTGACGTAAAGATGTATGGTGCCATTTTAGGATTCCAGCGACGTGTCGCATGTCCGAAGTGAACACCAGATTCTAATAATTGTTTCATTGAAACTACTGCCATAAAATTATTCCTCCAATTTTTGTTTTTTTCCTCTGCATGACTTTAAAACATCTCACCTAAAACTTTTAGGCACTCGAGCGTTAAACATCATACATGTGTATTTTAATAGCCTTACTAAATATATCATATTTGTATCGATTTTTCAAGTTAAAGCTTAATTTTTTCTACTTTTTTATCGCTACTTCCAAATCCACCTAATCTTTGCTTATGCTCTGGATCATCATCTATTGTTTTTTGAAAGCCAACAAACACACCTTGAGCTACACGTTCACCCTTTTCGACTGATGCATTTTCTTTTGAAAAATTATATAAAGGGACCATAATATGTCCTTCATTATTCTCGTTATTATAATAGTCAGCATCCACGACACCAACTCCATTACTCATCATTAAACCTTTTTTTAGTCCTAGTGATGATCTTGGATAAATGAATAATACTTCGTTATCTGGAATAAGTGCTTTTAACCCTGTTGGAATCATTTTGATTTCACCTGGTTTTATAACAATATCTTCAACACTTGCTAAATCATATCCTGCACTATGTTTAGTTGCGCGTCTAGGAGCTAGCACATCGTAGTCTTTATACGCTTGTACAATTTCAAATTTTCTCATAAATCCATCTCCTTAATTTTTTCTAGAACAATCTGTTCACGCATCAATACAGTCTTTAATCCATATGCTGTATGGTTTGTATCATTCATGACACTTTGATTATGTTCTATAACTTCTACAACATTTTTCCATGTAGGTTTAATGCCATGTACTTTTTCTCTATACTCTAGTCTTTGTTTACCTAATGATTCAATTCTTACTAAATAATATATTGAAGTTTGTAAATATATACTACTTTGATCAAAGAGTCCATATTTAATTTCTTCAATATATCCTAAGTTTTTAAGAATGGATATTTTTCTTGCTCCAAGTTCTTCTCTTAATTCTCTTTTTAATGCTTTTGTTTTATCTTCATCTTCTTTTAACCCACCACCTGGAAATGTATAATCATTATAAAGCTTAGAATATACCATTAAAATTTGATGTTTATCATTAACAATAACCGCTCTCACGGTTGTTCTTAATTTATCCGGTTTTTGTATGATGCCTTCTTCGATAATTATCGGTCCTAATGGTTTCATTTTTTTATCATCCTTGGGTGCATGTCTTTGTATTTCTCTTTAATTGTTTCACTGGAGACATGTGTGTATATTTGTGTTGATTTTAAGTGTTCATGCCCTAATAATTCCTGTACAACTCTTAAATCAGCTCCGTGATTTAAAAGTGTAGTTGCAAATGCGTGTCTTAACATATGTGGGTGAATTTTAAATGTCTCACCTGAATTTTTTATGATTTGTTTTAAGATGAGTTGTAGTCCTCTAACTGTTAAATGCCCACCTTTGTAATTAATAAATACATATAAAATATGAGTATCTTGACCTTTAGCCAGTAATACTGGTCTTATATATGTTAGATATTGTTTCATATCTTCAACTAAATGCTGATGAAGTGGAACATATCTATCTTTTGAACCTTTTCCATGAATTAATATGTGTTCTTGTGCTAAATTAATATCTTTAATCGTCATATTAACAAGTTCAGATGCTCTTAATCCTGCGCTAAACAGTAGATCAAGCATCAAATAATTACGAAAACCTAATGGAGTCGTTTTATCTATAGATTTAAAAAGCATATCCATTTCATCATCATTGATGATTGATGGTAATTTTTTAGGTATTTTAGGGGTTTCAACTGAAGTAAAAATATTTACATCAATTAAATTGCTTTTTATTAAGTAATCATAGAAAGTTCTTAATGCAGATATCTTTCTAGAAATTGTTTTTTTGCTTAATCCTTTTTCATCTAAATGCGAGATAAAATGTCTTGCAAGTCTTTCTCTTGTTGCATCAAGCATATCTGCGGCTAGCTCTTCTTTGGTGATAAACGCATGAAAATCAAGAATATCTTTTTGATACCCTTTTACAGTATTTTCAGAATAATGCTTTTGAATTAACATATAATTCAAAAAATCTTCTACATACTCCAAGCGTTTTCCTCCTTAAATTCATCTAACTCTTTTAATGCTCTATTGGCATAAAGCATTTTTCTCTCTTTTTTCTTATGTTTATATCCCAATTCAGGAAGTAATCCTAAATTAGCGTTCATAGGAACAAATGATCTATTGTATGATGAGATATAATGTGCCATCGCACCCATCATTGTATTAACTGGAAGTGGACAAAGTTTATCATATTTAAGTAGTGATACCAATTGGATTGCAGCATTTAATCCAGATGCTGCTGATTCAACATATCCTTCTACTCCTGAAATTTGTCCTGCAAAAAACAATTTAGGATAGTCTTTAACTTGAAAACTAGCATTTAAAACTTTAGGGCTTTCAATGTATGTATTTCTATGCATAACTCCATATCTAACAATTTTAGCGTTTTCTAATCCAGGAATTAACTGAATAACTTTCTTTTGTGCTGGCCATGTCAAATGGGTTTGAAATCCTACTATGTTATACATCGTTTTTTGAAAATCATCTTGTCTAAGTTGAACAACTGCATGAGGTCTGTCTTTGCCTTCTAAACCAAGACCTACTGGTTTTAATGGTCCAAATAAAAGTGTTTGTTTCCCTCGTGATGCCATAACTTCTGCTGGCATACATCCTTCAAAAACATTTTTTTCAAAATCTTTTTGTTCTACAGTATCTGCATTTATTAACGCATCATAAAATTTATCATACTCTTCTTCATTCATCGGACAATTAATATAAGCCGCTTCACCTTTATCATATCTAGATTTTAAATATGCAACATCCATATTTATTGAATCAAAATCTATAATTGGAGCAATTGCATCAAAAAAATGCAAATGCTCTTGATTTAATAATTTACTAATAGATTCAAATAAATCATCACTTGCAAGAGGTCCTGCAGCAATAATCGTATACTGATTAATATCAATATCTTTAGCTTCATCTAATATAACTTCTATATGTTCATGATTTTTAATCTTTTCTTCAATATATGTTGAAAACATTTCTCGATCAACAGCTAAACTAGAGCCTGCTGGGACTTGTGCATAATATGCAGCTTGCATAACAAGTGAATTGAAGCTTTGCATCTCACGTTTCAATAAACCAACAGCATTAGCGATATCATTAGATCGCAAAGAGTTTGAACAAACCAATTCTGCAAAACGACCCGATTGATGTGCTGGGGTCATTTTTTTAGGTCTCATTTCATATAGTTTTACTTTTATGCCTTTATTTGCAAGATAGTATGCAGCCTCTACGCCTGCAAGTCCTGCACCAATTATTTTTACCATTTCATCACCACTTCTATTATACATGATTATGTGTCATATTAAAAAAAACAAGCCTATTTTTAGGCTTGTTTATATGCTTTTTGATTCCTTTAGTTCATTTGAATTTTTAATTTGCATATCAACCAATACCGGAAGTAGTTTCTGATAAAGACTTGAGACCAATAAAGTGATAATAACAACATTAACTGGAATCATCGCTAATCTTATGGTTAAACTTGCAAGTGCGGTTTCTACAGATAAGAATGCTAATAGGCCGATTGTATTTGCGATCGTCACTAATATATGTGTGATTGCAACTACAATGACTAACTTAACTTTATCAAATTTCTTATATAAAAATAATCCTGGAATAAATCCCCAAAGCATTGCACCAAGCGCAAATATGAATGCATAAGCACCATTAGGAAATGCAACAAATCCTACAAGATCAGAAACATATCCCATAATTAAGCCATATAAAGGGCCTAGAATAATTGATCCATAAATAATTGGAATCGCATAAAATGGCACTCCAAAATTATTAAAACTTAAGATTTGTTTAAAAAACACATCAATCACAATAGAGATTGCAACCAAAGATGAAGCTAAAACTAGCTTTTGTAATTCCTTACTTTTCTTCATGAAAAAAGACCTCCTATTTCTTGAGGTCCACTATAATCGCTTACAGCGGACGCATTAGAAAACCGCCACTATCAGTGTTCGTTCTAATCCAACATCCCATGATTAGACACTTAACGCTTTCCAATTACTCTGCACTTTGATTATACAACATAACTTGATAAATGTATATGGATTAACTTAAATCCCAATTGATTGGTTCATATCCATAAGATTTAAGATATTCATTTGTCTTTGAAAAAGGTTTAGATCCAAAGAATCCACGTCTTGCTGATAGTGGTGAAGGGTGAACAGATGTTATAATTTTATGCTTAGATGAATCAATATACTTAGAAAAACGAATTGCATGATTCCCCCATAAAATGAAAACAACACCATCATTTTTTTTATTAATCTCTTTAATCGCTTCTAAAGTAAATATCTCCCATCCTTTTTTCTGATGAGATAATGGTTCATGTGCTCTTACAGTTAAAACAGTATTTAAAAGAAATACACCCTGTTTAGCCCATGATGTTAAATTTCCTGTTTTCGGATAAGAAACTCCTAGATCAGAGATTAACTCTTTATAAATATTTTTTAAACTTGGTGGATACTTATCATTTAACACACTAAAAGCAAGTCCATGAGCTTGATGATAATTATGATATGGATCTTGACCCAAAATAACGACTTTAATATCTTTGTACGGTGTTAAATTAAAACATGACAATCTATACCCCTTTGGAGGTAGAATGTCATGTGTAAGTTCTTCACTTTTTATAAAATCCATTAATGATTTATAATATGCTTTATGTGATTCTTGTTCGATAAATAAATCCCAAGTCATTACTTAACGCCTTCTTCTATAACTTCTT
Source organism: Mariniplasma anaerobium (assembly GCF_016865445.1). Classification (GTDB taxonomy): domain Bacteria; phylum Bacillota_I; class Bacilli_A; order Acholeplasmatales; family Acholeplasmataceae; genus Mariniplasma; species Mariniplasma anaerobium. Next base: position 1,519,708 of record NZ_AP024412.1, read on the forward strand.
GATCTTCTTCTGAATTTTCAGGATCTTTTTTCTTTAGCAGTTTAACAATAACAACGACTATACCTATATTAACAATTAGAAGTCCAATTAAAACCGGATTTCTTAATCCTGTAATAACTGTTCCAACAAATGGAACTCTAAAGACATAACCACCAATAACTTGATCATATGTTAAATCAGTGATATTCCCGTTTTCATCATAAATTGTATCAATTGCTGTATTGTTATCACCTTGCGTAATATATGCCCCAGTTGTATCATCAATATCAATGATTCTATGGACGATTCTTATTTTAACCCATACAGTTGCACCATTTTGATCTGTGCCTCTGGCATAATTGAAAAATGATATGATATCGTTCTCTTCAATATCATCTTCTGATATTCTTTTTAAAACGATAATATCACCTGGCTCTATGTTTGGTCTCATAGATTCGGTAGCTGTGGAAATTGAAGTTACTTGAAATCCAAGAATATCAATAACTTTATCTGGTAAGAAAAGACTTACTGATACATAAGCTAGTAAAAACAAAGTAACTACATAAAATAAAACTGTTTTTATGATGTGATAAGTTTTATTAGGCTTCTTGTCCATCTTTTAGTACCTCGTTTTCTTTATCTTTTTTCTTATTTTGAATTAAAATATAATGTGCAACATATACAATTAAAGCATGAAAGAAAATCATAATGATAAATCCTCTTGGTGTAGATGCTGTGTAATAAAACATACCTACAAGATTAGCTTCATTACCTATTTCACCTTGTATTTCATCAAATGTATATGTGTTTTTAATATTACCATCATATGTTGCGCGAAGTGTTTGAGCATTAGAATCAATATCAACGACTTCTACTTGCCAATAATAATCACCAACATCATATAATCCATATATTAAAATGTCATCTCCAACTTCTATTTCATTTGGATCAATAGATTCTACTCTAGTGACACTACCTACAAGTTGCCCTGTTGCATCTTGATTTTTCTTAAAAACAACTCCATATTCGTAGCCCATAAGAGATGAAGAATTTTCTTTTAAGGCTAATGGTAGACCCATGAACACTAAATGAAGCACTGCTAGAATAACAATGCTCCAAAATATAAGTTTCTTATTAATTTTAAATTTATTTTTATTTTCAAGCTTTTTATATTCTGCAATAGTTTTCTCTTTGGATTGAACCAAAGATAAAATTATTTCATCTGTTGTTAAAAAATTATCCAATTCTTACACATCCCAAATATCTTGTTACTATTTCTTAGGCTTTTTTGCCTTTTCTACTTCTTTTACTACTTTTGGCTCTTGTTTCTTTTCTTTTGGTTCTACTTTTTTTTCTACTTTTACAGGTTCTTCTATTTTTTCAATCTTTTTTGTCTCTTTAACTGTTTCAACTTCTTCAGTTTCTTCTACTTTTTTAACTTCAGGTTTTTGACCTTGTTTAACAATAATAACAATACCTGAAATGATTAAAATATTAATAACAATTGCACCAATACCAAAAGGTGATTTAACAAATTCAATTACTGGTCCTAAAACTGGTAATTTAAATGCATATCCACCAATAATACGATCTGACGTTATCACACCAAAAGGAACGGTCGCTCCTTCAGCAATTACAGTAATTCTATAATAATCTTCATTAGCAACTGGAGCAATACTATCAATATAATAAGTAACCATTTCAGTGTCACCATCATAATTGATATCTGCCGTAAATGTTATTAAATCGCCCTCTTCTAGATTCTCAGGCTTAACTTTATTAATAAAGACTAAATTATTCGGTTTGATGGTAGGTTCCATCGTATCATATTTTGCAATATAAGATTTCACTTGGAAAACATTTAATGTTTGACTTGGAATAATAGCTTCCATTAATATAAATAACAAAATAATTCCCAATATAACAAACATTGACCAAAAAGATACATTTTTGACTATTGATTTCACTTTATCATTATTCATTTTCAGACCACCCTATCTTATAAATATCGATATTATTATATCATATATTTTATAATTTTATGGTAAAGGCAAAGTATTATTATATATTTTTTAGATTTACACTTAATTTTGATACAACTCCCAAGCTAAACTTGAACCTGCTAAATCAGGTTGTTGGTTTGTCGTTTGAGTTAAAGCAATATAAACTGCATCGTCATAATAAACGATATCTCCTGCACTATAAACATTAAACCAATAATATTGATAACCACTAATTTGATTCCATGCATTAGCTATAGTTCCGGGTGCATTATTGTTTGCGTTTGTAGCATTTACGACTTGATATACATTTGAATTATAAACTGTATATTCACCTAATTGATATACATTTAATGCATTATAATTAATTGTTGCCATACCATTCCAACTATTTGTAGTTGTGCCTGGTATATTAGATGAATTAGTAACATTTGCTAATTCATATACATTTGTTTGATACATAACTAGATCACCATTTACATAGGTGTTATATTGCTGCCACTGTTGTGTGTTGATTGCTTGCCATATACCTTTAGATGCTAATGTTCCTGGTTGAATATTTCTTTTTTGCCCATTAATAGCAACTAACGCTTTATAAAATATGCCATTATATAATGTATATTTGGTATTATTTGGAACACTACCATTAAATGTTGGAACTGTTAATGCAGTCCATGCAGCATTTGTGCCTGGAACTGATCCTGATGCCCAACCGCCATTAGTTGTCGTATAATAAGTGCCATTATATAAGGTAAAGTCTCCATTTGCATAAACATAATTTGTTGAATAAGTTAAATTTCCAACTAAAGCCCAATCATTTTGTGATCCTGGCTCTGATGTTGTATAGTAACCTTTATAAATCCACAATGCTCCATCAAAAAAGACAATTTCATTAAGATTTGTAGCTTGACCTGTGACCCAAGATAGAGTATCCGTTACTTGATTTTCCCATGGACCATTAACACCAGTTGTAATCGGATCATTATTGGTCTGTTCCCATTTAGAGAGATAGATATTATCGTTGTAATAAATAAGATCATCTAATCTATAGGTAACAGTTGAATACCAGTTAAGATCATTGTAGATAGTCCAATTGTTTGCTGTTGAAGGTATATTATTTAATGAAGTATATCCATGATTTACCCAAATATTACCGTCATACCAAATAATATCTCCATTTGCATAACTTGTTGATTCATCATAATAACTTATTCCATCTGGTGAATATGGACCAAATGTCCATGAACCTATGGTTACTTCACCATTTGAGTTTGTTTGACTTCCTAAAATAGAGTTTGCCCAAAAGGTATATGTATCTTGAGTAGATAATGATAACATGAAAAGAATCATGAGTAAGCATGATGAAAGTATTCTTTTATGTATATTTTTCATATTATCACCTCCATATTTTTTGCTATAAAAGCGACTATAAGAAGTCGCTTTTTTGCTTAGTCATTTTTATTGTAAATAATTTTTACAATTAATTAAGGTGTTACTGTAAATGTTACGGTGAAAACAACATCTTGACCTGTAACATCGTCATAGATTCCTTCTGTAGTTGGTTCAGTCATTTGAACTAGTACATATACTGGAACTGTTGAACCCGCGTCAGCTGAAATAGCAGTATCTGCTGTGCCAGTTAAAGAATAACTTGAAGCTCCAGTAGTTACTGTAGGAGCAGCTCCACCTATTTGGTAAGAAACTAAAAATAATGAATTAAATTCAACAGAATTAACTTCTCTATCGCCAATTGCAACACTAAGTGCACCTACTGTACCATCACCTAAGTCATCTGTACTATCCCAAGCAACATCAAAAGTAAGTAATACATATTCTACAGGTGACCCTGCACTAACACCACTAAGTCCAAAAGGTACTAAAGCACCTGCACTAGTTTCATCTCCAACTGTAACTGTTGTAGCAACCGTATCACCAGCACCAATTGTAACTGTTCCAGATGCTGTGTCATTATTTCCAGTTACTGAACCTGCCCAAAATGCAAATGTAAATCCACTAACTGCTACTGCTAACATAACTAATAAACCTATAACTAATTTTCTTTGTTTCATAATTTTTTTCTCCTTTTAATCTTTCCGATTTTTTATTTTTTCTTTTTTTTTATTTTATTCTTCTGATTCTTTCGGTAAAACAGTAAAGCTTAATGTAAAACTTAAATCTTGTCCATTAATTGCTTCGAATGCGGCTACCGAATCATCCACATTGGCAAGTAAGGGATCTTCCACTTCAGTTAAATCAAGTGGTTCTAACAATCTAATCACAACTGTAATTACAACTTCTGAGTTAAATAACTCATTTGTATGAATATCTTTAGATCCATTAATTTGGATATCTACAAGATGTGCATACTCTGTTGAATCACCAATCTTGACTTCAATAGCTTCTACAATTAAGTTCACACTTTTAACCAGTGTTTTATCTATTGAAACAGTATAAACGAACGTTGCTGATTCTTTTTCACCTAGGAAGACTGCTTGTCCTTCAGGAACTAATGTGCCGGTAAACGAAGTTCCAGTCTCTGTTATCTGTAAATTTGCTTGCTCTCCGCCAAATTCAATAATTACATTTGAATTTGTATTGACATCATTCCAATAAGCAACTGCGGCAGTTGATGTAAACGCTAGTCCTACAATCAACAAGATGATAATAATAATTTGAATGTGTTTTGCTTTTAGCACATATAATACCTCCCTCTTCAGGCTATTAAAAAAGCCAACGTTAGTACGGTTGACTATCAGTGCTCTTCTTTATATAAAATAAAAAGGCTCTTGATAATCAGTAAGTCATGTATTATTCAAATCGAATAATTTCAATGACAACTGGCTACCATTAACAGGCCCTGTAGTTTTGCGTCCTTAGATTTCCCTAAGTTTGCCTTTTACATTTTTTTAGAACTGCTCGATAATAGCAATTCACGTAAATTATATAACAAATATCAAATTTGTCAATAAATTTGTTTTGTTTTTTTATTTTTTGCTGAATTTTTTAGAAAAATAAACGATTTAGGCATTCTAAATCGTTTATTTTCTTTATATTTGTGTGTTTTTTTACTTATTTAATTAAACTAGCTAATTTTGAAACAGTTCTTACTAGTTGAGCAGTATAACTCATTTCGTTATCATACCAAGCCATAACCTTAACTAATTGACGATCATCATAGTTAACGATTTGTGTTGTGTTAGCATCATATAAAGAACCAAATCTAGTTCCAATAACATCACTTGATACGATTGGATCAGATACATATGCTAGAGATTCATTTGCAGCAGCTTTAAATGCAGCATCTATTTCTTCTAGTGTTGTATGTTTTTTAACTTCTACAGTTAAATCAACAATTGAGCCTGTAACTGTTGGTACTCTTAATGCTGTACCATCTAATTTACCTTTTAATTGAGGTAATACTAGACCGATTGCTTTTGCAGCACCAGTTGATGATGGAATAACACTTTCTGCAGCAGCACGTCCACGTCTTGACATGAAACCTTTTTTATGTGGTTGATCTTGTAATGATTGATCAGCTGTGTATGCATGAATAGTTGTCATGAAACCACCAGCAATACCAAAGTTATCATCTAATACTTTAGCAATTGGAGCTAAACAGTTAGTTGTACATGAAGCACCACTAATTACATCTTCGCTACCATCTAAGATATCATCATTTACATTATAAACGATTGTTTTAACATCATTACCAGCTGGTGCAGATATTACTACTTTCTTAGCGCCTGCTTGAATATGCCATGAAGCTTTTTCTTTACTTGCAAAAAATCCAGTGCATTCTAATACTACATCAACACCATATTTTTTCCATGGTAATTCTTTTGGATCTTTAATAGAGTATATAGTGATTTTTTTACCATCTACAACTAATTGATCACCATCTGTAGAAATTGAATCTATCTTGAAATTTCTTTGTGCTGTATCATACTTAAGTAAATAAGCAAGAGTTTCTGGATCTGTTAAATCATTAATTGCCACAACATCAAATTTAGGATCATCTGCCATAAGTCTATATGCAAGACGTCCGATACGGCCGAAACCGTTAATTGCTACTTTAATAGCCATAATTATATTCCTCCTAATGAATAGTTTTATTCTTCACTAATATTTTACCATTTTAATTTATAATTACAAACTATTTGAAATAAGGTTTATAATGTAAACGTTTTTCCTTTAATTTAGATAGTGGTTTTGGTATAATAAATATGCAATCATAAAGTATAGAACTTTTTAAGAAGGAGCTCCTATGGTTAAAAATATTGAAATTGAATTTAAATCTGCAATTACAAGAGAAAAGTATCTTGAACTCTTGAAAAAATTTGATTTAGAGAATAATATCTTTACACAAACAAATTATTATTTTGATACAGATGATTACAAATTTAATCAACAAAAGATCGTTTTACGCATCAGACAAAAAGGTGAATCTAGATTTAAAGTAACTTTAAAAAGTCAAAGTGAAGAAGGCGCTTTTGAAAATCATGTTTTTTTACAAAAAGAACAAGCATTAGAAATGATCGAAAAAGGGTTTAACACAAAAGATTTTTTCGAAGATGTTGATGCTTTTGTTACTTATAAAGTGAATTTAAATAATCATCGTGTTTCGACACCATATGAAGGCGGAGTTATTTTCTTAGATAAATGTGATTATTGTAATGTGACTGACTATGAAGTTGAATATGAAGCTTCTAGCTATAATGAAGGAAAAATCATATTTGAAAACTTCCTGAAATCGCATAACATCGAAATAAAACCGACAAAACGCAAAAGCGAAAGAGCATTTACATGTAAAAGATAGCAAAATTGCTATCTTTTTTTGATATAACATTGACAAAATGGCTTAATGAAACTATAATAAAAGATAAAGTAATGAGCGATGGAGGATATTAATGAAAGAAAGAAATTTACTGTATTTTATAACAGCACTTGTTGCTAGTATTTTATTACTGATATCTATATTAGCAAGAACACAAGCCTGGTTTAATATAAATGATTATGGACAATTAGCAATTCCAACTATTCATTATCTATTAATACCAGTAGCACTTTTATGGGTTGGATGGTATTTTGAAGTTGATGGGCTACTTTTATCAGCAGCTGTCATTTTAAGTATTGTCTTTGGATTCCAACTAAACAATTGGGGTTTATTAAACAATGACCCATATATCGTATCAAGATATGCTCCAATGGTAAAAACTGTTTATGTTTTAGGGCTAGTATTAAACTTAGGAACTTTTGTTTTAGCATTCTTCACTTATGTTAAATCATCATTGAGTCTTAAACAAGATTAATTAGTCAATTATAAAAATAAAAGCCGCAATTTAATTGCGGCTCTTTTTTTTATCATTTAATGATTTCTTTGTTGTTCTTGTTTAATTTCATCGAAATAGCGTCTAAGAGCACTTTGATAATCACAATGTTCATCGTTTGGACAATCTGTACACATGATTAACTCTCTAAGTCTTTTTGGAATAAACACTCTTATTTCTTCATCATTATATCCTACTTGTAATTTTTGTCCATCAATCATGATTGGACGTTTTAATACACTTGGGTTTTCTAAGATAAAGGCTTTAAGTTCACTGATCCGCATATCTTCTATATCTAAATCTTGTTCTTTAAATACCTTTGATCTTGTTGATATGATATCTTCAAAACCATTTTCAGAATTTTCTAACATGCGATCGATATCTTCTTCCGTGATGCGTTGATTGAAAAGGTTCTTTTCTTCATAAGCTACCTTATGATCATCAAGCCACTTCTTCGCTTTTCGACATGACGAACAACTTGGTGTAGTATATATTGTAATCATTGTCTTCCTCCTTGTGGAGCATAGGTATCAGCCTATAGCACTTTGTGTAGTCTTGCTTACTAATTATATAATTATTTATAATAAATATCAAGATTTGAAAACGTTTTATCAAAAGTTTACATAATTTGCCATATACTTATTTTTTTGTTTTTTAATGTCTTATACGTTATAATTAAGTAAATATATTAAGAAAGAGGTATTATATATGTCAAAATGGGATCTAAGTTTATTTTATCCTAATTTAGAAGCATGGGATGAAGATTTTAAAAAAATGCCGAAACATATTGAGTTATTGGCTTCATTTAAAGGTAAACTCAATAACTTCGAAGACTTTTTAGCGTTTCATAAAGCTGAAGAAGATGCAACAAATTTATTATATCGTTTATATGGATACATTCACTTAAATAGTGATCTAAATCTAAAAGACAGCATTAAATCATCTAAAAATCAACAAATGATGATCATGCTATCAGAATTAGGTCAAAAAACAAGTTATGTTTCTCCTGAGATTATTGCAATAGGCGAAGAAAAAGTTATGTCATTTGTCGAAAAAGATAAGTTTTTAAAAACTTATAAGTTTCAAATGGAAAAACTTTTCTTGCAACAAAAACATGTTTTATCAGATGATCAAGAACAAATCATGGCTAATTTCGGTTCAGTCAGACAAATTCCTTCATCACTTTATCAAGGCATTGCAATTATAGATGCAGTTGATCAAGAAGTTACATTTAAAGATGGAACTAAAAAAACAATTACTTCTTCTAATTATCGTTCCATCCTTCCTACTTTAAAAGATCCAGAAGATCGTAAATTAGTTTTTGAAGCAGCATTCAAACGTTATAAAGATAATAAGAGTGCTTTTGCCGCTACTTATAATCTTGTGCTTCAACAATTAAAAGCAAATTATAAATCAAGAGGTTATAATTCGTCTTTAGAAGCAGCATTATTTAGAAACAACATTCCAGTTGAAGTTTATAAAAACTTAATGGATGTGGCATCTGAAAACACTGAAGGCATCAAACGCTATCTTGCTTTAAGAAAAAAGCATTTAAAATTAGAAACATATCATACATATGATCGTTTCCTTACTTTAGTAGAAGATGACACTAAATATTCATTTGAAGAATCAAGAAAGATTTTCTTTGAATCAATTGCACATCTTGATAAAGATTTTATTAAAAATCAAAAAGATGCAGTAAAAGATGGATTTGTAGATGCTTTCCCTGCTGAGGGTAAACGCACAGGTGCATATTCATCAGGATTTTATGGATTCCATCCATATATCTTATTAAATCATGATGAAACACTAGATTCTCTATTTACTTTAGCACATGAGTCAGGTCATTCAGCACACACATTATTCTCAAATCAAAATCAACCGATGGCATCTGCTGATTATACAATCTTTGTCGCTGAAATCGCATCAACATTTAATGAACATAATCTTTTAGATTATTTAGTTAAAACATCTAAAACTAAAGAACAAAAACTTGCTTTACTAGAAAAAGCAATCGATGGTATTATGTCAACATTCTTCCGTCAAACGCTATTTGCAACTTATGAATATAAAGCTAATGAATTAGTTGAACAAGGTATGCCTATTACAGAACAATCATTATCTAAAATTATGATTGACTTATACAAACACTTCTATGATATTGATATCACAACTGAAAATGGAAAAGAATATGTCTGGGCATATATCCCTCATCTATTCCACACACCATTTTATGTTTACCAATATGCAACAAGTTTTTCTGCTTCATTAAAGATTTATGATAACGTTAAAAATAATAAACCACAAGCAATGGAAAACTTTTTAGGTCTACTTAAATCTGGTGGCAGTGACTATCCAGTTAATCAAGCTAAAAAAGCTGGTGCAGACTTAACAAATAAAGAAACATTTATGGCAGTTATCAAACGTTTTAATGAACTTGTAGATGAACTAGAAAAAACACTTGAACAATAATTTTAATTCGTGATATAATATAAATGCAATGATAAGGAATAAGTAGTTTAAAAATATTTACTTTTTTAAGAGAGTTAGAGATGGTGAGAATCTAACAGTAAATTTTTAAATGAATGGGCCCTTGGAGCAAAAAGTCTGATCAAACTATACTGATTACAAGGGCTAGGGAAACCTAGAACTAAGGTGGCACCGCGTCTATCAGACGTCCTTAGATTTCTAAGGACGTCTATTTTTATATTAAAATCGAAAGGAATGATTTGATGAAAAGATTAGTTTCAGGCATTAAGCCAACTGGACAATTAACACTAGGCAATTACATAGGAGCATTAAAACAATTTGTAAAACTGCAAGACGAATTAGAGGATACCGAATTCTTTATTTTTATTGCTGATCTTCATGCAATTACTACACCCCAAGAAAAACTAGCCTTAAAAAGAAATATAAAAAGTATAGCAGCTTTATATATTGCATGTGGACTTGACCCAGAGAAGATTAACTTATTTGTTCAATCAGAAGTTTTGGAACATGCAACACTTGGCTACATCATGGAATCTACTTCTTATATTGGCGAAATGGAGCGCATGACTCAATTCAAAGATAAAAAAGGTAAACAAACTGAAGGTGTAAGAACATCCTTGTTAACCTATCCAGCACTCATGGCTGCAGATATTTTATTATATGATGCAGATATCGTTCCTATTGGTGATGATCAAAAACAACATCTAGAACTTACAAGACATCTAGCACAACGATTTAATAACCTCTATGGGGAAACATTTGTCGTTCCTGAAGGGTTTTTCCCTAAGACAGGTGCCAGAATCAAGTCTTTAACAGAACCGCTTAAAAAGATGGATAAGTCAAGTGAAAACCCAAAAGCCTACATCCTTTTATTAGATGATTTAAATCAAGTGAAAAATAAGATTAGATCTGCAGTGACAGATTCTGATACACATATTAAATTCGATGTTAAAAATAAACCTGGTATATCTAACTTATTAACGATCTACTCATCTTTAACAGACTTATCTATTAAAGATTTAGAAAAAAAATATGAAGATTCTAACTACAAAGTTTTTAAAGAAGATTTAGCTAACATAGTTGCTGCTACTTTAGAACCTATACAAGAAAAATATGATCAAATCATAAGTAGTCCATATCTTGATGAAGTTTTAGATAAAGGTAGAGATAGAGCATCATTAATTGCTAGAAAGAAAATCTATAAAGTCTATAAACGTATAGGACTTGGTAGAATTAAATAAAAAAATGGGGCTGTAATGAAATAAAATCATTATAGTCTATAAAACACAAAACCACTCTGGAAAATCCAGAGTGGTTTTTGATATAATTGAAGTATGACAAGCACCCAATTAAATCAATATTATTTTAACGCAAAACAATTAAAATTACCACTAGAAATGAACATTTTAATACCATTTGATAGTGAAGTCAGAACATTTGACGAAGTATTTTCAAAAATCGAGGTTAAAAAATACTTAGTATCCAAATCTCATCAAGGTAGACTAGGATACAATTCAGTCAATATGTTGAAATTGGTATTGTTTTGCCAGATGGAAAAAATCCATAGTTTAAGAGCAATGGAAAAGGCAGCTAAAAATGATATTAGGCTCATGTGGTTGACTAATGAGTTAAAACCAAGCCATAATACCATCAAAGAATTTATTAATACCCACTTAAAAACATCCATCGAAGATATCTTTTTAGAGATCAATCAATATATCGCAAAAAAAGAACAAATTGATATCAATACCTTATATATAGATGGGACAAAGATAGAGGCAAACGCAAACAAATATAAATTTGTTTGGAAGAACTCAATTCTTAAGTTTAAACAAAAACTTCAACTCAAAATTACCAAGACTCTGCACAAATTAAATGAAGACTATAAACATTTAGGCATCTACTTTCTGATCAAAGAAGATTATGAGATATCATATTTAGAAAAGATTAGAGATTTCTTAGTCAATGAAATTGACAAAGAAGGCATTGATTTTGTCTATGGCAAAGGGAACCACAAAAGTGGATTACAAAGAGATTATGAAGATATCGTAGACTACATAGAAAAACTAACAAGCTATAATCATGATTTAGAGATCATAGGTCCATCAAGAAATTCATATGCAAGAACAGATCATGGTGCAACATATATGCGCATGAAAGACGATCATATGAGAAATGGTCAATTAAAGGCTGGATACAACATTCAAATTGGCGTGTCAGATGGATATATCATGCATATGGATGTCTATCAGAATCGAAGCGATTATAAAACATTAGAACCATTTCTAGAAGGATTTAATCATAGCTATGGATTTTATCCTAAATATCCTGTAGCAGATGCTGGATATGGTGGACTTATAAATTATAGATATTTAAAATCCAAAGATATGGAACTCTATCAAAAATATCCAATGTATAAAAAAGAAACCAGCAATCAGAACTATATAAATAGTCCTTATCGTGCAGAAAATTTCACTAAAGATAAAAACGGGAATCTAATTTGTCCAAAAGGACGAAAGATGAATTATCTATTTACAAGACACAATGGTAAAGATGTTTATGAGTCATCTACTTGTTTAAGATGTCCGCTAGCTTCAAAGTGTAAAAAAGGGAAAGCTCCAAGACGTATTGAAGTCAATGAAGAATTATGGAACTATCAAAAAAAAGCAAGAGATAATCTTCAATCTGATTTAGGTATAGAACTTAGGATTCAACGCTCAATTCAAGTTGAAGGCGCATTTGGGGTTTTAAAAGAAGACTTTAAATTTAGAAGATTTAAGCGACGTGGCATCCAAAATGTTAAATTAGAGTTTATGTTACTCTCAATTGGGTATAATTTATCAAAATATCATAACAAGCAACAACGATTCGTTCAATAGTTATCCTGTGGAAAACTAAAGAATTTTGAAGTTCTCTTTTAAATATGCCTAAAAACAGGTATTTTTTTATGTTTATCCACAAAACAAAAGAAAAAGGGACTGTGTAGTCCATGAAGATTAAATATTCTTCATTTCATTACAGCCCCTTCTTTTTTATCTATATATGTGCTTCAAATTTCTTAATTGGATAAACAACATCTCCATCAATTTGAAGATAAGTATCTTCTTTAAACTCTATTTTTACATGTTCAGCTCTGTAAACTGAGACATATCTTTTAAAGATGACATGCCAACCCAAATAGATTGTTGGAAAAATAAGAATCAACATCCATTTTGGTATCTTTTTAACGATAACAACATATAATGCTTTTTCGTTTCTACTTGCTTTAGGGGCGATTTTCATCCCTCCACCAAAATAAGGTGCATGCATGACTGACGCAAACCAGACTTTATTTTCTTCAATGATTTTAGAATCAATGTCTAATTTTGCATAAATTGGTTTAAATTTAACAAATCCTTCAAAAGCATGACGAAAATAATTACGTTTATTCTTCTTATATTTAGAGTTATTGACTAAATCGCCAATATATCCATCAAGTCCAGCACCAGCACCATTTAAGAAATGCTTTTTTTGATCCATATACTCAACAACTGGTAAGTCTTTTAAATAGGGTTTAATTAAAACAACTTTTTGTTTTGTCTTTAAACTTCTAATAAAATCATTACCTGTTCCTGCTTGATACATAAATAGTTGTTGTGGATAATTAAGATCATAGATGTGATTAGCAAGTCTATTTAATGTGCCATCTCCACCAACTAGTATAACTCTATCATCGTCATTAAGTGTATCTAAAAATGGTTGAATTTCTTGAACTTCTAAGATATTTACTGTTCTGACTTTATTGCCTTTATCTTCTAGCTGTTCAACTATATTTTGAATGAAACTTTCTTTCTTCCCATTTCTTGATAATGAGTTATAAAGAATAATATCCATATCTTCACCTATTTCATTACGACTAATGCGTATTTTTTCTTGCCTCTTCTAATCATAACATATTGATTATAATATGAATTATCTTTATTTAATTCATATTCAATATCACTTATTTTTTCTCCATTGACACTAACTGCATTACTTGTTACAAATTGTCTAGCTTCTCTTTTTGATTGAGCAAGTTTAGTCTCTACTAATAAATCTATGAGATTTAAATTTTCATCAACTCTTAACGTATCTAAGGTCTTTGAAATCATCTTAAACTCTGATTCAGTTAAATCACTAAATTCACCACTAAATAGTGCATCTGTAACTCTTAATGCTTCGTCTATTGCTTTTTGTCCATGGACAAGTTTAACGACTTCATAAGCTAACATCTTTTGTGCAGCTCTTAATTCAGGTGCATGTTTCAGTTTGTCTTCTAAATCTAGTATGACTTCTTTATCCAATAATGTCAATGTTTTTAAATAAGTAATCACATCTTGATCAGATGCATTAATAAAGTATTGATAAACTTCATAAGGGCTTGTAAGTTCGCTGTCTAGCCATAATGCACCAGATTCACTTTTCCCAAATTTTTGACCGTCGGCTTTTAATAATAATGGTGAGCTAAGTCCAACTGCACTTGCTTTATCACCTTCGATTTTTCTAATAAGTTCTAAGCCTGTCGTAATATTTCCCCATTGGTCAGACCCACCAAATTGAATTTTACAATCATGATTTTGATACAAATGAAGAAAATCAATAGCTTGAATGAGCATATAAGAAAATTCAGTATAAGAAATACCTACATCTAATCTTTTTTGTACTGTATCTTTTGCAAGCATATAATTGATTGAAAAATGTTTACCATAATCTCTTAAAAATGAAATCATATCAATATTTTTAATCCAGTCATAGTTATTAACAAAAATTGAATTTTGGGGATTTAAAAACTGACTTAATTGCATCTTAATTTTATCAGCATTTTGAAGTGACTCTTCTAATGTTAATAATTTTCTTTCACTTGTTTGTCTTGGATCACCAATTAATCCAGTTGCTCCACCAATTAAAACAATAGGTGTGTGCCCGTATTTTTCTAATAAAAGCATTCTTACAATTTGGACAAGATGTCCAACCGTAAGAGATTGTCCTGTTGGATCAAACCCACAGTAAAATTTAACGCTTTCTTCATTTAATAGTTTTTTCGCTTCTTCTTCATTACTAACATCTTTAATCAATCCACGCCATAATAAATCTTCGTATAATTTCATCTTTCTTCACTCCTTATTTAAATAAAAATCGCCCTTAGGTTAAAAACGCTAAGGACGAAAAATTTCGCGGTACCACCTTAGTTCCAAAGATTACTCTTTAGCACTTAAAATTTTATAGATCTCCATAAGTGTACTTCAAGTTTTATTTTCTCCTCATGTTCCACCATCATGAAGTCTCTGTCCTAGGTTTTTAAAACTTTACTATATTTATTTCATCGACCGATTTACTTGTTTCTTGTTGAATCACGTTTTACAATATAATGCGGTAAACTGATTCTAATATTATCTACATCTTTAGAGTTCATTAACTTCGTTAATAATCTCATAGATACAGCACCTATATCATACACTGGGACATCGATAGATGTCAAGTTAGGTCTTGATAATAGTGCGTATTTAGTGTTTTGAAAACCTGCAACTGCTAAATTTTCAGGAACTTTTATGCCATTATCTCTTGCAATATTCATAAAGCTAACTGCAATTGAATCTCTAACGCCAATAGCTGCATCAATTTTTTTATCTTTAAAAAATGTTGCGAAGTGTTGACGATTCACATGCGTGTCACCACTTGTTCTAAAAATCTTAGGTTCAAGTCCAGCTTCTAACATTGCTTTTGTATATCCAGCTTCTTTTTTATCATTTACTGAATAACGACGTGCAGTACTTAATAGATATATATCTTTACGATTGTCATCTATCATCACTTTAGTAATTTCATAGCCTGCTTTTTCATAATCAATACATACCATAGGTACGCTTGGATCGTCAGACACAACATTAGCTAAAACATATGGAATTTGATTGTCTACAAAAATACGTCTAACTTCCTCGACGCTTTTTTCTGATAGTTCATCATTTAAATATAAAACACCGTCTAATTGTTCCGCAACAACATCTTGTAAGATATCATTTACATCCATATCTTCTCTAATTGAAAATAATTTAACTGAGTATTTATAGTTTTGAGCGATATCACCAATACCACCTAACATTTCAGAAACAGAAGCTCTTGTAACGTCAGAAATAACGATACCAACCGTTGTTGTTTTTCTACTTGCTAATCCTCTAGCAATCACATTTGGTCTATATCCTAATTCTTTAATGACTTTCAAGACTCTTTGTCTAGTTTCTTCTTTAACTTTTTCTGGATTATTTAATACACGTGAAACTGTTGCTAGAGAAACACCTGCAGCACCAGCAACGTCATAAATGGTTGTATTACCCATGATATTCACCTCTTTTTAATATTTGAATTACATGAACATTATATCACGTGATGTAAAGGCTTTCAAGCATTTTATGAAAATATTTTCATTCGCTTACAAAAAAAATAAAGAGGCTTGGCCTCTTTATGAAAACTTATCGTTTTTCTTTAATTCTAGCTGCCTTAGCAGATAACGTGCGGATGTAATGTAATCTAGCACGTCTTACTTTACCTCTACGTGGTACCTCGATATGATCAATCGCAGGTGAATGTAGTGGGAAAGTACGTTCTACGCCAATTCCATAAGATACCTTACGGACAGTAAATGTTTCAGATACGCCTCCGCCTTGTCTTTTAATAACAAGACCTTCGAATAACTGAATACGTTCACGAGTGCCTTCCTTGATCTTAACAAATACTTTTACAGTATCTCCAGAATCAAATTCAGGTGCTTCTTTGATGTAAGAACTTGTGATTGAAGCTATTAAATCTTGCCCTTTTAGTCTAGCCATGTTCGTCTCACTCTCTTTCCTTCCAATGTTCATGCACCTTTTGCAGCGGACCATTGTGTATAATTTCGGCTTTTTTATTATAACAAAGTTCCTAAGAACTTGCAACAATTTTAATGAATTTTGCTGATTATGAATTGTTTTTAGATTTAAGTTCGTCTAAAATGTTTTTCTCTTCATCAGTAAGTTTGATTTGGTCTATTAAATCTGACCTTTTCTCATATGTTTTTTTTATGCTTTCTTTTTTGCGCCATGCTTCTATGTTTTTATGGTGTCCTGATTTTAATATCTCTGGAACATCATATCCTTGATAGCTTTCAGGTTTCGTATATTGTGGATATTTTAACCAACCCTTTTGTAAACTATCTTCTTCATATGATTCTTGTGCAATTACATTAGGAATTAATCTAACGATTGCATCACTTAGAATCATTGCAGGTATTTCTCCACCAGTTAATACATAATCACCAATAGAAATTTCTTCATCTATAAGTTCTTCTACTCTAGCATCAATACCTTCATAATGTCCACATAATAAAATCAAATGTTTCTTTTGTGATAATGTTGTAGCGCTGCTTTGTGTAAATAGTTTACCTTGTGGGGATAATAATATAATATGACTATCCTTTGTTTTCAACTTTTTTATTACTTCATAAAATGGAGCAAATTGCATAAGCATTCCTGCTCCTCCACCATATGGAGTATCATCTATCTTTTGATGTTTACGATCTGAATAATCTCTTAATTGATGACAATTAATTTCAACTAAATCATCTTCAATTGCTCTTTTAATAATAGATGTTTCTAAAAAAGTAGTGAAAAATTCAGGGAAAATAGTGATGATGTCGATAATCATAATAAACCTTCTATCGGTTTAATTACAATTTTTTCATCATCTATATCTCCTATAAATTCTTTAATAAATGGAACCAATGCTTTTTTACCATTAGGTTTTTCGATTTCTAATAGATGGCCTTGTGGCACTTCAATAAGTGCACTAGCTATACCGACTTGTTCAAACTTATCAGTTACTACTTTTTTACCAATCACATCATCATAGTGATAATCGTTGCTTTCTAATTGTTCAGAAACATCAGCCTCAGAATAAACATATAAACCTTTGTAAGGTAGAATGTCATTAATATCATCAAATTTTAAAAATTTAACAATTAATACATTCTTGTTTTCTCTAACTCTTTCTATTGTAAATTCATGTTTTTGATCTTTAATCATGACAAAAACCTTATAACCAACTAAAAAGCGGTCAAAATCACTTAAATTGTAGATTTTAACCTCTCCTCTGATGCCATGTGTACTTGTAATTTTACCAATTCGATACATGAATATCTTCCTTAAAACGCGTCTATATCAATATGTACACGCTTGTTTTCTTTTGATGCCCCTGCATATACTATGGTACGCATTGCGTTAGCAATTTTTCCACCTTTACCAATTACGCGACCTAAGTCAGCTTCATTGACCATAAGTTGAATTGTTATTGTCGTATCATCTGTTGATAATATTTTGACCATAACATCATCAGGGTTCACGACTAATGGCAAGATCATATTTTTGATCAATTTTTCAAAATCTACCGCCATACTTCATTCCCCCTCTTATTATTTTTCTAAAACGCTGTACTTTTTAAATAAGCTTCTAACAGTCTCAGTAGGTAGAGCACCATTATCCATCCATTTTTGTACTTTTTCTGAATCCACTAAAACTTTTCCTAAAAGTGGATCATAAGTTCCTAATATTTCTAAGAATCTTCCATCTCTTGCTTTTTTTGAATCACTTGCAACAACACGATAGAATGGTCTTTTATTAGAACCAAATCTTTGTAATCTTAATCTAACTGCCATATTTGTTTTCTCTCTTTCTATTTTGTATATACTACCATTATAACGATTTTTTTCTAACTGTCAAGTCTTTTTCCTTAACAGTTAAAAATTTAATTCTTGATCATATGTTTGAGATGGTCCAAAATGTTTTAACCCTTTAACATTTTTCATCTGTTTAATGATCATTTCTTCATTTGATTTATCAAAATATAATACAGCGTAATGCTGTTTTTCTGAAATATATGATATATCTACTGGAAGGTTTTTTAGCTTGTTTAAAACGTGTTTGCCGTGATAGATGGCTACGTAAGAGATTCTATTAGTGTACATGGCAACTGCCTCCTTTTTTAATCATTCCAAACTTATTAGGTGCTGGAATATGATCTGATATTGTTTTTGATATATGATTTAAAAACTCATTGAGTTTTGCTTCAAATTCTAATTCTAATTCAAGATATTTCTTAACTTCTGGCATTTCATATAATGTCTTTTTTGTTTCGCTTAATACCTTTATGCTTTGTTTATAATCAGGGTGATAAGTTCCCCCTTCGTTTAAAACAATTTGGTATTTTATTTTAGCATCGCTAAATGCTTTAATTTCATCTTTATACAAAAGATCTATATTTTCATTAAGATGCTTAATTTCTTTAATTGATGGATCGCTTAAGATTTCATCTAATACATCATATGTTTTAATGATTATATCGGTCACAAAATTTCATCCTTTCTTACTTGTATATAGGTTCCTGGAAATAAATCTTTAAGTTTTAGATTCCCTATTTGTATTCTCTTTAAGTATATCACTTCATAGCCCACCTTTAAAAACATACGTTTAACTTGGTGGAATTTTCCTTCATCAATAACAATGGATACTTCTTTTCCATTGGTTTTTATATCAAGAGCTTTTGCGATAAATGGTTTTTGATGACCATCAACTATTTCAATTCCATTTAATAATAGATTTGCATCAGTAAATTTTTTATCTAAAACAGCAATATAAGTCTTTGGAAGATGATGATTTGGATGTGTAATTTCATGAACAAATTTCCCATCTGTTGAAAGAATCATCAATCCTTCAGTATCTATATCTAGTCTTCCCGCTATTTTAAAATCAAATCGATCAAATGGCTTTTTAATTAAATCAATTACACATGGATGCATTTCATCCTTATTAGCTGAAACATAACCTTTTGGCTTATTTAAGGCTAAATAAATAGTATCTTCATAAAAAATCAATTCATCATCTATACTTATTTTTTCTAAACTTGGTTCAAAACTAAAATCTGCATCAAAAATCTGATGATTATCTATAATGATTTTATGAGATTTTATAAATGATTTCGCTTGTTTTCTAGAGCAAAATTTCATTTGACTTAAAAATTTATCTACTCGCATAAAATCTCCTAATTGTGATATAATATGGTCGAGAGGTGTATGTTATGATTTTAATGAAAAATATAATTCGTGAAGGCCATAAAACATTAGAAACTGTAGCAAAAGACGTTAAACTGCCTTTATCAAGTGCTGATAAGAAGCTCTTAGTAGATTTGCTAACATATGTTAAGAATTCACAAGATAATCAAATGGTAGAAAAATATGGACTACGTCCCGCAGTAGGTATTGCTGCTCCACAAGTTAATGTTTCAAAAAGAATGTTCGCTTGTCATGTACAGGACTTTGATGGGACACTTTATTCTTATGCTCTAGTTAATCCTGTAATGACTAAAAAAAGTTTAGAACTAATTTATCTTCCAGGTGGTGAAGGTTGTTTAAGTGTTGATAGAGAAACAGAAGGTATTACACCAAGATATAAATCAGTAACTTTTGAAGCTCTACATTATGACCAAGCATCTGATCAACTCATTCCAGTTAAATTAGAACTAGAAGGTTATATTGGAATTGTTTTCCAACATGAATTCGACCATATAAATGGCATCATGTTTACGACCAAATTATTTGATACAATCCCAAATGCTAAACCTGCATTCGAATTTATAGATGAAGATGAAGAAGATACTTTGTAATCACTTATTTTTTAAATATAACATGTAATACTTTTACTTGATTATCTAAAATGTCATCATAGGTGACATTTTTTGTTTCTTCATTTGGAAATATTTTTTTAGATAGCTCATCTTTTTGAGCTTCTTTTTTCTTTTTAGTCTTAGAAAACATCTTCTTGAAAAAACCTTCTTTATGTTCCGGTTCTTCAAAAACTGCTTTATAAAATTCATTATCTACAAGTAAGAAGCCTGAAAAACGATCTCTTATTAGTTTTTTAAATAAACTAACAATATCAGTCTTACCATATCCAATCAGCTTTGGTGTACCTTGATGATCTTGGTCGTGACATGAAAAAGCTTCGATGTTTTTCTTTAATAACCTATATGCTGTTGTTGTTGATTCTTGAATATCCATAAAATAGATAGGATCAAATAAAACATACAAGTTGTTAGATTTTAATTTTTTTAACAAATAAGCATACGTATTTGCTTTATAGCCTTGATCTGGCATTAATAATATTTTTTTACCTTTTTTATTAGCTACATCAATAAATGAATGTAATCTTGCTTTAATAACATCAAGTTCTTTAATTACATCATTAAAAATAGGTAATCTCAAGATTAAATAATTTGTTTTAAATTTATCTGCTAATTTAACCATATATTTAAACTCATCGAGTGCTTCTTTATATTTAGCATCTGAATTCACATCATAAGGTTTAATTAAGGTATCTATAATACCAACTTTAAGTCTATGATCTTTTAATAATACCAGCATCTCTTTTACTTCTTTATCATTTATTTCTATTAAAGGCTTTTGATTATAATATCTTAAAGATATTTGATCAATATTATGTTTATTAGCAAGCTCTAATTGTTGATTAAATTTTAGTTTTCCTTCTTGGTCTAAAAACCCAGTAATTGTTTGTTTCATATCATAAATCTCCATTCATGCATTAATATGCCACCTGCTACACTAACATTAAGACTTTCAACTTCATTAGTTTTAATGGTAACAAACTCATCGCATATATCTTTAATACTATCTGACAATCCATGGCCTTCATTTCCTAAGACCAATGCTAATTTTTTATTTTTTTGAGGCTCTCCTGTTTCATGTGCATCAGCACCTACAATTTGATAGCCTTGATCTTTTAATTCTGTTAATCTCAATAACAACTGACTTCTTTCAATATAACAATCAAAAATAGCTCCTTTTGATGCTCTAATAACTTTTTCGTTATATAAATCAGCCGTTTTATGACTCATAATGATATGTTTAAACCCAAAAGCTGCAGCACTTCTAATTAATGCGCCTACATTATCAGGATCTTGAACATCATCTAAAACTAAAATATTATTAGATTCAAGTTTATCATTTGTTTTCTTACAAACACCAATTAGATCGATATATGTTTCTGTTTGTTGCAATTCATCCATTAGTTCGGTTGATACCAATGTCCCTTCAATTTCTAAATTTGAGGTAACAACCTCAATTAATGCGCCTTTATCTCTTGCTTTATCAACTAAGTGTTTTCCATAAACTAAAAACATATCATGTAAATCTCGATATTTTTTAGTCATTAATTTTTTCCATAATTTAAATTGTTTATTTTGTTTCGATATGATCATCAAGCTCATCATCCCTTTGTGATAAATAATTATCATATGCTTCTTTAACTGAAAACCCATAAGATGCAATATCAAAATCAAATGTTTCATTAACATCTAATGTAATAACATCTTGAACAGCTTTTTCAACTAAAGGTTCATACTCAAATGTTCTTTCATATTTTCTAGCGTATAAATCCATCGGTTTTGTAACCGGATTTCTTGGTACATAAATACTACAACAATCATTAAATGGACGAATCGATATATCAAAGGATTCAATCTCTTTTGCGATGTTAATGATGTCTTGCTTATCATAAGTAATTAAAGGTCTTAAAACTGGCATTTTAGTGACACCTTCAACGACTTGCATACTGTTTAGCGTTTGACTTGCTACTTGCCCAACAGACTCTCCATTTAAAAGTGCTAATAACTTATGCTTTTTAGCATAAATTTCTGCTATTCTATACATCATTCTTCTTAAAACTGTAATGATATATGGATCAAAAACATTTGCTAGTATTTGTTCATGAATTTCTTTAAATGGTACGATATGTAATTTAATAGTTTGATAAGTCGTATATTTAGCTAAGACTTTAGCTAAATCAATAACTTTTTGAACACTTTCTAAAGGTGTCATCGGAGTAGATTCAAAGTGGAACAATTCTAATTCTATACCTTGTTTCATCGCAAGATAACTTGCAACAGGTGAATCAATGCCCCCGCTCATCATCATTAATGCTTTACCACCTGTACCAAACGGAAATCCACCCATACCTTTAATACTTGATAAATAAATATATGTCATTTCTTTTCTAAGTTCTACATGCAAAACTTCTTCTGGATGTTTTACGTCTACAATTAATTTTTTGTCTACTTGCGATAAAATCATTGGAGCAATCTTCATACTAACTTCTAAAGAAGTCATTGGAAAATCTTTATTTGCTCGTTTTGTATCAACTTTAAAAGTTTTATAAAGTCTATCAATTTCTGTATTAATGACATAAATAGATACTCTAACAATATCATCAATATCTAATTTGGCTAAATGCACAATACTAAACGAAAAAATACCTGGAATTTGTTTAAGTCTTCGACAAATTTCTTTTTCATTTTCATCCATATATTCGATATAAATACGATCATGTTCGAATTTATATTTAACATCTAAATCTTTTAATTTTTCTTTTACATGTACTCTAATTCTTTTGAGGAAGAAATTAATGTTTTTACCTTTTAACATTAAGTCCCCAAATCTAATTAATATTTTTTTCTTCATATGTATCACCTATCTTATTTTAACATATATGTTATAATAAATGAGGTGATAAAGAATGAAAATAGAAGAATTATTAATTTCCGCAAAAGCATTGCTGGAAACACAACCTAATCAAATAGCATTACTATCAAATGCGTCTGCATTTATTTTTGATTCATTTGAAAACTTAAACTGGGCTGGTTTTTATTTACTAAATAAAGATATACTAACCGTAGGTCCTTTTCAAGGTCATGTTGCCTGTTCTACCATACCTTTAGGAAATGGTGTATGTGGTCAAGCCGCTCAATTTAGAAAAACAATAGTAGTTGATGATGTCTTATCCTATGATAATCACATTGCATGTGATTCAAACTCAAGATCAGAAGTTGTTATTCCAATCATCATAAATGATAAAGTTTTTGGCGTCTTAGACGTCGATAGTCCAATATACAATCGCTTTGATAAAACGATCGTAGAGTTTCTAGAATCTTTTGTCAAATTACTAACAAAATTGATTGACTTTTAACCCTTAGTAGGGTAAAATAAATAGCGTCGGTAAAAAGCAGGCAGTTTTTTGCTGGTAAGCATGATCCCTACCTTTAGGAGCCCTTAGTAACCATTCTGCTTTATGGTGAAAAGAATATCGGGATATCTTACCATTGAGAACATTGCAATTTTTGCCACCACACAAAAAAATAGGAGGTAAAAATTATGTCACGTTTCACTGGATCAACATGGAAAATTTCACGTCGTTTAGGATATTCAATTTCAGAAACTGGAAAAGAATTGAAAAAACGCCCTTATGCACCTGGTCAACATGGTCAACGCCGTACAAAAATAAGCGGTTATGGCACACAACTTCAAGAAAAACAAAAGGTTAGATTTACTTATGGTGTTTCTGAAAAACAATTTAGAAGAACATTTGATGATGCTGCAAAGATAAAAGGTATTCATGGTGAAAACTTCTTACGTTTATTAGAATCACGTCTTGATAATGTAGTCTATCGTTTAGGACTTGCAAGAACAAGAGCTCAAGCTCGTCAACTTGTAAATCATGGACACTTATTAGTAGATGGTAAAAAAGTAGATATTCCATCATATCGTGTAACACCTGGTCAACAAATTAAGTTAAGAGAAAAATCAAAAGACTTAAAAGTTGTTAAAGAAGCTTTAGAAGCTCAATACGCAACAGCTGACTTTGTAACATACGATAAAGACACTAATTTAGGTACATTCGCTCGTTACCCTGAAAGAAATGAAATTCTTCAAGAAATTAACGAACAACTTATCGTTGAATATTACAACAGATAATAAACTTACAAACATAAAAAGTGACTTCAAATTGAAGTCACTTTTTTTCTTTATTCGATTAGTTTTAAATTATTTGTGTGCACTAAGTAGCTTTGTCCAAATTGATTTTTTATCACACAATAATAATATAGGGATATAATAACTATTTCATAAACTTCATTTTCATCAAGTATAGTTAATAATGGTATAACATCAGAATTTAATACCCCATCCTTGTAATACTCTTTTGGGTAAAACTGCTGTATATTACCTTTCTTATCAACTTCTAAATCAAGTTTATATTCAAGTGAAATAACTTTAGCTTTCATACCTTTTAATGCAGTCTTTTCTTTTTTCATCATATTTAATAAATAAAAGGCTATACTTGTAGCAAATATAAAATAAATGATAAATATTAAAATAAGTATATTTACATCACTAATAACTGTAACACTTACAAACATAAATACCATCGGTAAAAAGCCTATTGCAGCAATAATAATTAGTTTATTATTTATATTCTTTTTTCTTATGTCTCCTAATAACATAAACAACCACCCCTTTAATCATATTATAGCATAAAAAAAATCCATTTTAACAAATGGATTTTTAACTTTTTATTGTTTTTTTGAAGCTGCTTTTACTAATGTAAGAAAAGATTCAGGATCTAGTGATGCGCCTCCAACTAATGCGCCATCAATATCACTTTTCGCTAATAATTCATCAACGTTATTTGGCTTAACTGAACCACCATACAGTATTCTAATACTTTCAGATACTTCTGGTCCAAATAATTCTTTTAATACATTTCTAATAGCTTTAATTGTGTCATTTGCTTGATCTGGAGTTGCTGTTCTACCCGTTCCAATCGCCCAAATAGGTTCATAAGCTACAACTGTTTTTAATGCTTGTTCTTTGCTTACATCTTTATAAGCTTTTACAACTTGAGCTTTTACAACTTCATCAGTTGTTCCAGCTTCTCTAATTTCTAGAGATTCTCCTACACATAAAATAGGTGTAAGTTCATTAACAACAGCCTGAATAACTTTTTTATTTACAGATTCATCTGTTTCATTATAATATGCACGACGTTCACTATGTCCAATAACAACATATTCTACACCGTAAGTCTTAAGCATACCTGCACTGATTTCTCCAGTATAAGCACCCTCATCTAATTCATGCATTGTTTGTGCGCCGATTCTTAAATCTTCGCCTTCACGCTTAACTAAATCTCTTAAAAATATTGCTGGTGCACAAATCACCGATTCAACATCTTCTTTATCTGGTACTGCAACATTGACTGCATAGATAAATGCTAGTGCATCATCTTTAGTCTTATACATTTTCCAGTTTCCTGCAATAATTGGTCTTCTTTTCATCATATTAACCTAAGATTGAAGAAACATCTTTAATAGCTTCTTCTGCTCTAGATCCTCTAGCTACAATTTTAACGTTTTGTCCTTGAGGAACCGCTAAACTCATAAGTGCTAGTATTGATTTTAAATCAACTATTTTTTCTCCATAATGTAATTCAATTTCTACTGAATACTTTGAAGCAGTTTGTACAACCTTTGCAGCTAAGCTAGCATGTAGGCCTGTAGTACTTTTGATCGTAATTTCTTTTTCCATATATAATCTCTCCTTTTAAAACATTGGTGGTGTTGAAATCCATAGCACTTTTGTGTGTTGTTGACTATGGTTCATCAAATAATGTTCTTTATTTGCTAAATAGTAAAATGTTTCACCTTTTCTAATCACATATCGCTTCTTATTAAGTACTAGCGTTACTTGGCCTTCTAATACATAACCAAATTCTTCACCAGCATGAGGATCATCAATTTCAGATTGTCCTCCCGGTTCTATGTCGATCATAATCGGTTCCATTTCATATTTTAACGCATTTGGCACAATCCAACTTATCATGTGCTTAAGCGTATCGTTTTCTTTTTCGTAAAAGTCTTCTTTTTTGAAGACTACCGTTTGTTCTTCTTCTTTACTAAAGAATTCATGGATATCAGTTCCCAATACTTCAAGTATTGAAAATAAGGTTTGCATCGATGGTGATGTTAAATTATTCTCTAATTGTGAAATATATCCTTTAGTGAGTTCTAAACGGTTTGCGAGTTCTTCTTGAGTTAAGCTATTGCCTAATCGAAGTGCTCTTATTTTTTTTCCAATATTCATCATTACTTATTATCTACACACTCAATACCTGGTAATAATTTACCTTCTAGATATTCTAGTGATGCTCCACCACCTGTAGAAATATGTGTAAATCCTTGGTCTAGTCCGAATTGAATAACTGCTGCTGCTGAATCGCCACCACCTATAATTGTAGTCGCATGATCTTTAATCTCAGTCAATGCTTGTGCTATTGAACGAGTACCTTCAGCAAATCTTGGGAATTCAAATACGCCTAATGGTCCATTCCAAACAACTGTTTTTGCGTCTTTAATGATAGACTCGAATTTTTCAACAGTTCTTGGTCCAATATCCATTCCCATTTCATCTTCAGGAATGCTATCTATAGAACGCACGTTTTTTTCACTTTCAGGATCAAAAGCTTTTGCTGTAATTACATCATCGCCAAGTAATATTTTACCTTGAGCAATTTCAAGTAATTCTTTAGCTAAATCAACTTTATCTGCTTCAAGTAATGAAGTACCAATTTCATATCCCATTGCTTTAAAGAAAGTGTATGCCATACCGCCACCAATTAATACTTTATCAGCGACTTTTAATAAATTTTTAATAACTTCAATTTTATCAGAAACTTTAGCGCCACCTAATATAGCGACAAAAGGTCTTTCAGGATTTTCTAATGTTCCACCTATAAAATTAATTTCTTTTTCAAGTAAGAAACCAGCTACTGTAACTCCAATGTTAGAAGATATCCCTACATTTGATGCATGAGCTCTATGTGCAGTCCCAAACGCATCATTAACGAATACATCACCAAGTGATGCCCAATATTTACCTAATTCTGGATCATTCTTGCTTTCTTTCTTACCATTTAAATCTTCAAAACGCGTATTTTCAAACATTAAAATTTCGCCATCTTTTAAACCATTAATAGCTGATTCTAATTTTGGCCCTCTTGTTTCATTGATAAATAAAACATTTTGTTTTAAATGTTCACTAAGTCTTTTAGCAACTATTTCTAAACTATTTTTTTCTAGATCTTTTTCTTCTTTAATTCTACCTAGATGTGAAAACAATATTGCTTTACCACCATGTTCTAAAACATAATTAATTGTTGGTAATGCAGCAACGATTCTATTTTCATCACTAATTTTTCCATCTTTTAACGGTACATTAAAGTCAACTCTGATCAATACTTTTCTACCTTTAAGTTCTATATCTCTAATTGTCTTTTTTGCCATTCTTTTTTCCTCCTTTATATTGTTACTGATTTCAGTTATAAGCCGTTCTTATTATAACACTATTTCTAAACATTTTCTATAAGATTAGCAATGAAAATGTTTTACTTTTACATCTCTTATAGCATTTAAACGCTCGATTTGCGTTCTAAATGTCTTTATTGATATATTTGCGACTATTTGTGTGCCATCATAAAAAAAGACTATTAAACCTCCTTCATAGTCCCTATAACTCATAACGTATGCATAATTAATCCATACGTTATCATAGTCTCTAATGCTTTTAATTGGGATAAGTTGTATATGATCAGTTATATAAAGTGGAATTTTATATTTCAAATTTAAAACTTTTCTACATGCATCAATATATCCTTGATAAGTAAACAAATGATTCAAACATAACTTTTTAACATAGGTTAGTGTATTCATGTTTTTTTTAATAATTTGATTTTTTTGATATATTTGACATCCATTAGATGTGTTAATCATATAATTCATATATTTTTCCTCAAAAAAAAAGGCCAATGGCCTTTTTATTATTCTTTTGGTTTTAAAACTAATTCAGTTTCAGGATTGAAGAAATGTGCTTTATTCATATCAAGTGCTAATTTAATCTTGTCACCAATACTAATATTAGCTCTTGCGTTAACTACAGCACAAATATTTGATTCATTAACTACTGTGTAAATATTAGTTTCTGAGCCTAATAATTCTGCAACATCAACTGTAACTTTAATCACTGCTCCTGGATAAGTATTCATTACAACTTCTTGATCATGAATATCTTCTGGTCTTATACCTAAAACGATTTCTTTTTCTAATAAGCCATTAGCTTTAATCATATCCATTTTATCTTCAGGTACTTGAATTGTATGTTCGCCAGCTACAAATAAACCTTTTTTATCAATTTTACCATGTATAAAGTTCATAGGTGGAGTTCCAATAAATCCAGCAACAAACATATTTTCTGGATTATCATAAATATCTTTTGGTGCACCAACTTGCATGATATAACCATCTTTCATAACAACAATTCTTGATGCCATTGTCATCGCTTCAATTTGGTCATGGGTTACATAAACAGTTGTAGTTTCAATCTTATTATGTAATTTAATTAATTCTCCACGCATTTGAACACGGAGTTTAGCATCTAAGTTTGATAATGGTTCATCCATTAAGAATACTTTAGCATTACGAACGATAGCTCTACCTAAGGCAACACGTTGTCTTTGCCCACCTGATAAGGCTTTAGGTTTACGTTTCAAATAAGGTGTAAGTCCTAAAACTTCAGCTGCATCTGAAACTTTTTCATTAATAACATCTTTAGGCATTTTTCTTAATTTTAATCCAAAAGCCATGTTATCATAAACAGTCATATGAGGATAAAGTGCATATGATTGGAATACCATTGCGATATTACGATCTTTAGGTGCTTTATCATTCACCATTTCTTCATCAATATATAATTCACCTGATGTAATTTCTTCTAATCCTGCAATCATTCTAAGTGTTGTTGATTTACCACAACCAGAAGGTCCTACAAAAACAATAAATTCTTTGTCTTTAATTTTTAAATTGAAATCAAAAACTGCTTGTACACCATTAGGATATACTTTATTAATATCTTTTAATTGTAAAGTTGCCATACCATTTTTCCTTTCATTTACTAACGTACTTATATTATAACAATTTTATTTCAATAAAAAAATGTGCAAGTTGCACACTTTTATCTTATTAATAATAGCTGATATATTAAAAATCCATCGATAAACTTCTTAACATCAAATCCAGTTGCTTGATAAAACTTATCCAATCGTTGAATAAGTGTGTTTCTATGAATATACAACGACTTAGCTGCAACACTCATATTTTGGTTGGATTCTAAATATGTTTTTACTGTATCTAACATCACTTGATTGAGATAATATTTTTTTAATATCTGAATTTTGAATGTTTGATCAAGTGTTTTTATAAAATGTTTAACAATGATTTGATCATCCATAAATACATATGAATTAAAGCTGATATCTTTAAGTTTCTGTGTTATAAATAATCTATTTTCTTCTAATTTTTTTAATGAATCATATTTAAATGATTGATATAATCTGAAATCAACAAGTGTATCTTGAGATAAATTTAGAATTACCTCTTTTAAAGATATGTCTAGCTCTTGTTCATAGTATAACCATATTTGATGATCTAACACTTCAATCTTAGTAAAATTGATAAACTCAGAAAACAACGAAATAATCGTTGTTTGATAAGCATCAATATTTTCTTTACTTTCAATAAGTAAATAACTATACATTAAACCCATCCCTTATGTGTATTTCTTTAAATTGGTAATAATGGTCTGATAAAATCATCTATTGTATTATAATCTATGATTTGAACATATGTATCTCCATATAAATACTGAATACCAATCATTTCAAGTTTCAAATTAAATATAGGAGCACCATTAGCGTTTTGTGATGAAGTTACTTCCATATATGAAGTTTCATCTTGATAAAGAAAATAACCTAATTTTTGTATATTTTGTGTTGGAAAACTATCTGAGATCATTAAGACTAATTCATCTGATAAAGGCAAATATGAAGCAAAATTGATTACCTCATAGTCTTTAGAGTTTCTATCAACTCTTAATATTCCTAATCCTAGAGTTGAATCAGCTGCAAATATCTCTGCAGGCATTTTTTCTCCATATGCATCTGTTACAAAATAGTGTACACGTCTACTATTTAAATCAATGACTTGAAACGTAGTAAGTATATATAAATAACTAACATCATCAAAAAAGAGTGTTCCTGTTCCATGATATGTAGTCGTTACCCGATTAAAAACATCTAATATATCAGTTTCGATCATAAAGACTGATGTAGCAGTGACATTGCTTGCTTCATTCATGAAACTCATAAAGTCATCAAAATTTATGATATCATTCATCACATATTCGTTATATTGATCTGATAATTGACGATATTCAAATGTGTTTTCTTCAAAAACTAATAATTGACATCCTTGAATAACTAAAGTTAGCGCAAGAAACATGATTAATAAACTGATTTTTTTCATGATACCACCTCTTCTTGATAAGGAATATCATTTAAATCAAAAAACTCAAAAATCATAGCTGTAGGTATTGCAAATGAAAATTCTGAAGTTTCATTTGAATCTATAAAGTTCCCAGCATAAATAATACCAACAACTTCGTAATTTTCATCAAGAACTACACTGCCACTACTTCCCGTTTCTACAGGAACATCCATAATTAAAACATCAAAATCCACACCGCTCTCGTCTGTTTCATTTGAAATATTTATTTTATCAAAATCTACCAACTCACCAGTTGTAATAGAATTTATTTGTCCGTTAGGATAGCCCATGACAATTGCCATATCTTTAAATACTAATGTATGTTCACTAAATGATAAAGGATTTACGTCAAAATTTGTTTTAGAAAATGATAGAACAGCCAAATCATAGTGACTATCTAAAGCCAATAATGTTGCTGTATGATCTTTACCTAAATAATCAGTAATTGTAATTGTTGTCGTTTGAGTGGTATCAGTATAAACAACATGGTGATTTGTTAATACATAATAGGATTGTAAATCTTCAAAAAATATAAAACCAGACCCTACTGAAGTTATCGAAGAAAGAGAAACCTTTTTAGTGACTTTTACAACGGATTGTATAGTTGTTGTAGAAAGCTCATCATAAATATCAACATACTTTTGATAGATCGCTTGTCGAGCTTGTATGTCTTGTTGGTACTCTAAAAGAAGATCATCATAAGTCATTTCCTTAATGCAAGATGATAGTCCAATTGAGAATACGATTAAAATGACAACAATCAAAAGTTTTCTTTTCATAATCTTTTCCAATCATTATAATTTCATTAATTATACAATACTTTATTCTATTTTACGCTAAAATGGTGATAAAAAAAAGATATTTGACACATATCAAATATCTTTTTACATAATTTATGTTATTTTATCCAATTGAACCTTCCATCTCAAGTTTAATTAATTGATTTAATTCAATCGCATATTCCATTGGAAGTTCTTTAGCAAATGGTTCAATAAAACCCATGACAATCATTTCAGTTGCTTCTGCTTCAGTAAGTCCACGACTCATCAAATAAAACAATTGTTCTTCACTTATCTTAGAAACAGTTGCTTCATGTTCTAAGAAAACATCACTGTTTCTTACAACATTTGTTGGAATCGTATCACTGAATGAGAAATCATCTAATATGATGGTATCACATTCAACATGTGCTTTAGCACCTTTAGCTTTTTTACCAAAATCAACTTTACCACGATAATTTACAGATCCACCGCCACGGCTAATAGATTTTGAAATAATAGTTGATGTTGTATTTGGTGCAACATGGATCATTTTTGCACCTGCATCTTGAATTTGTCCTTTACCAGCAAACGCAATTGAAATTGTAGTTCCTTTTGCTCTTTCGCCTAAAAGTATACAAGATGGGTATTTCATATTTACACTAGATCCGATATTGCCATCAATCCATTCCATATGTCCATTTTCATAAACAAATGCACGTTTAGTAACTAAGTTAATAACATTATTACTCCAGTTTTGGATTGTTGTATATCTACATGTCGCATCTTTTTCAACAACAATTTCAACAATTGCAGCATGTAGGGAATCTTTTGTATATGTAGGTGCTGTACATCCTTCAACATAATTGACAGATGCACCTTCATCAACAATAATCAATGTTCTTTCAAATTGACCCATTTGTTCTGAGTTAATTCTAAAATATGATTGTAATGGTTTTTCTACTTTTACGCCTTTAGGAATATAAATGAATGAACCACCACTCCATACAGCACTATTTAATGCAGCATACTTATTATCACTATAAGGTATCATTTTACCAAAGTATTTTTTAACTAATTCAGGATGATCACGAAGTGCTGTATCTGTATCTACATAAATCACACCAAGATCATCTAATTCTTTCATCGTATTATGATAAACTACTTCACTTTCAAATTGAGTAGAAACACCTGCTAAGAAATTTCTTTCTGCTTCTGGAATTCCTAGTTTTTCAAATGTATCTTTAATTTCTTTAGGAACTTCATCCCAGCTTGTTTCTGCTCGATCACTCGCTCTTAAGAAATATGTAATTTCATCAAATTTTATAAATGATAAATCTGGTCCCCACTTTGGATTTTCAAGTTCTAAGAATTTCTTATAACTTTTTAATCTAAAATCAAGCATCCATTTTGGTTCATTTTTATATCCAGAGATTGCACGTACAATCTCTTCATTAAGCCCTTTACCTGTATTGATAACGGGCGTATTTTCTGTTTTAAATCCAAATTTATAGTCACCGACAATGTCGTCTATTTTCTTTTTATTATCGTCCATCATTTTTGATCGTCCTCCTTTATTTTATTTAATCCTAATTCTAATGCTTTCCACGCAAGCGTAGCACATTTTATTCTAGCTGGAAATTGTGAGACACCTTGATATACAATAGCATCTCCTTTAAGAATATCTGGATTATATGGATATCCCTTAATAAGTTCATAAAACTCGTGGATTATATGTTGCGCATCAGTCACTGATTGATTCATCAATGTTTGGCTCATTACACTCGCACTTGAACAGCATATAGAACATCCTGTTCCTTGGTGTTTGACATCTGTTATTTTATCATCTTCAACCTTCACTTGCACTGTCATTTCATCACCACAGCTTGGATTATTTAAATGAACTGTCATATAACTTGGATCAGCTACAAATCCTTTATTTTTAGGGTATTTGTAATGTTCCATAATGACTTGTCTATATAATTGTTCTATATTCATAATTTGTCTCCTTTTTTAAAATGCTAAAAAGAAATCTTGTGCAGCCTTCAAACTTGAAATCAATACATCACAATCATTAAAATCATTGTAGATATGAAATGATACTCTAAGTGTAGAATTAACTCCCAAAAATCGAGAGACAAGTTGTGCACAATGATGTCCAGCTCTTACGCTTACTTGATATTGATCAAGCATCGTTGCGATATCATGTGGATGTATATCATCAACATTAAAAGTTATGGTAGATATATCTGAAGTTTCATTATAAATTGTAATTCCTTTTAATTCTTTTAACTTTTTAAGTGTATACTCTTTTAAAGCAATCGTATGATCATGTATATCATCATATCCAATATTTTCAATATAGCGGATAGCTGCTGCTAAACCAATGGCACCACTTATAACTGGAGTCCCTGCTTCAAATCTTAAAGGTGCATCTTTGAAAGTTGCATGATCTTTAAAAACTTCATCAGCCATTTCTCCACCATATTCAACCGGTTGAAGCATATTTAACAATTCATTTTTGCCAAATAAGACACCTACACCTGATGGACCAAACATTTTATGTCCTGAAAAGGCTAGATAATCAACATCTAAGGCTTTTACATCGACAGCCATATGTGGAACTGCTTGAGCTGCATCAAGAATAACGACAGCGCTTTTTTTATGCGCTAAATCGATAATCTCTTTAATCGGTGTAACATATCCCATGACATTAGAAACATAAGTGATTGCAACCACTTTTGTCTTATCTGTCAATACTTTTTCGAATTCTTTTACAGTAATGCGTCCTTCTTTTGTTAAAGGTACATATTTTAAAACTGCTCCAGTTTTCTGAGCTATTACCATCCAAGGTAAAATAGATGAATGATGCTCTAATTCAGTTACGATAATCTCATCATCTTTTTTTAGTAAATCTCTATATGCATTTGCAATCATATTTAGAGATGTAGTTGTCCCTCTGGTAAATACAATCTCATTTTCCTGCGCATTTATAAATTTAGAAACAGTAGTTCTAGCTTCTTCATATAGTCTAGTTGCTTCATATGCAAGATCATATGCGCCACGGTGTACATTAACACCTAAAGCTTGATAATAATGATCTACATGATCTATAACTGATTTCACTTTTAAGGAAGATGCCGCAGAATCTAGATATGTAAGTTTAGGCTCTCTATCATATATTGGAAAATCTTTACGAATCGCTTTTACGTCTATCATATTCTTGAATTGACAAGATTCACAAATCTATCTCTTAATGGTTCATCATCAATTTCATCGATGATTGGTTGTAAAAATCCATTAATGATTAACTTTTCCGCTTCCTTACGGTTAAGCCCTCTGCTTTGTAGATAATAAAGTTGATCTTCTTCTATTTTACCAATGGTTGCGCCATGACCAGCTTTTACATCATATTCATCAATTAATAAAATTGGGTTTACTTCTACAACAGCTGAATCAGAAGTAATAATACCTTTTAAGGTTTGGAAAGCATTTGCGTTCTTCATACCTTTCTCAATTTTTTCAACACCATTTAATATAATCTTACCTTGTTTATTAGCAATACCAATATTTGTCATATTACCATATGTATTAGGTGCTTTATGTACAATAAGTACATCGATAGTCTGATTGTGGTTATCTGAAGATACCGCAACAGCTCTCATATTCACTTCTGCACCTTCTCCTACTAAGTCAACATGCATTTTAGCCTCGATTACATTGGATACAAAGCCTCCAATCAAATCTAGTGAAGCGAAACGCTCTGCAGTGAAATAATGCTCTAAAAGAGCTTTTTCGCTTGCTAGTTCGCTTACAAGTAAATATTTAACATGACTGTTTTCTTTTGCGATAAGGTTTAATTTATAATTATTTTCTAAAGCATCTTGACTAGCAACTTCTAAAATAATTTTTATACTTGTATTTTCAGATACAACAATTGTTAATGAATCATTGTTGTCATCTTGTAAAGTTATTTTTATAGGTTCAGGATATTGTTTGTTCTTAGGAATAGTAAGTTTATGATCTTCAAAAATAAAATCTTTAGGAATATCTGTAAGAATCTTTTTATTTTTAATAATAATTGATTCCATTATGCTTCCTCTTCAGTTATCTTGATTCCTAATTCCTTTGTAATCCATTCATATCCATTTGTATCAATTTTGCCTATTAACTCTTTTCCGCCACTTAATACAATTTTTCCATCAATCATGATATGCACATTAGTTGGTGTTATATGATCTAAAATTCTTTGATAATGTGTAATTAAAATACATCCAAAGTTTTCGTCAACCATATCATTAACATTTTCACCAACAATTTTTAATGCATCTACATCAAGTCCTGAATCAATTTCATCTAAAATTGCAAATTTTGGTTTTAATACTTTTAGTTGAAGAATTTCATTTCTTTTTCTTTCTCCACCACTAAAGCCTTCATTTAAATAACGATGTGCTAAATCTGGTCTCATTTTTAACTCTTCGACCATTTTTTCATATTTTAATGCGAATTCAAACAAGCCTACATCTTTGCCAGAAGTTGCTTTTAATGCTTGACGCATAAAATCACTATTTGTAACACCTGGAACTTCAGCTGGATATTGCATTGCTAAGAATAAACCAGCACGTGCTCTTTCATCAACTTCCATCTCTAAAATGTTTTGATCATCTAAATATGCTTCACCTTCAGTGATTTCATATTTTGGATGGCCCATTAAAGCGCTCGCCAGGGTTGATTTACCTGTTCCATTTGGACCCATAATTGCGTGAACTTCACCAGAATTAACGGTTAAATTTACACCTTTTAATATTTCTTTACCTTCAATTTCAACATGAAGATTTTTTATTTCTAATTTTGCCATATTGACCTCCTTAAATTACCATGTCTATTATATACTATAAGTCATTATTTTTCTAATTATATGCTAAAAAAACGGGTATAATTAAGTAAACGTTTTCAATGAAAATTTTATGTAAATTTACATTGACTTTCAAAAAAATGTGATATTATATACATGTAGTAGTTAACCCCTTTATGGTTGACTCACAAAGTAATTGTATTTTTCTCCCAAAATACAACGTTTACCTAACGTATGATGTTATTTGGACTGCCATCCACGAATATCATCTTAAAAAGGTAACTCCCTAAAATGAACTCCACTTTTGGAGTTCTTTTTTTATTTATAAGTTTTAAATATGGACATTTACCGTTCTTCATGATATCATTAAATAGACTTCTTGCAAAAAGAAAATTACATAAGTAGGTGTTAAATATGTTAGATAAAATTAATAACAAATTATCATTATTAACTATAGTTGTCGGGATTATATTACTATTTGATATGGGAACGATTGTTTCAAATATATATGTCTCTCCAATCCTAGAAGGATATGGGTTGCCTGATATATTTATTTATTTAAAAACTTCCATTTTTCTGTTTATTTTTATAGTTTTAATGCTTTGGCAAAACAAATCAGACTTTGAGCTTAATAAATCTAGTTTAAGAATTATGATCTATTTAGGATTCTTTACAATCATTGCTTACTTCTTCAGCTTATTCATGTATAAATATGTTTTATTATATGATACAGCTGAAATCATAAGAAATAATATACTTTATGGTAATCCTAATTTAGTTTTTGATTTCTCAGCAATGAATTATAAGACATTGTCTTATATTACAACAATCTTTGGTGGATTTAATTCTGAAGCAATTCTCTTTGTAGAAGCGCTTATATTCCAAATGTTTTTATTTAAGTCAAAAGATTATGTATTAGCAGATGAGAAAAAACATCAATATGACGTATTTTTATATGATATGTATATTTATATTTTATTTATTGTATTAGCAATCATTGCATTCTTGTCCATTAACTTATTCACATTTAGATATGATGAACTTGGCTCAATTGAAATGGGTATTTCTATTTTAGGATTCATTATTGTAGCATCTGGTATTATACCTGCTTACAATTTATACCAATCTCGTAGTCAATCAGTTACAAAATCATTTTTTAAAGGCACATATAAGTTATTGTTCACTTTAGTTTGTATCTCATTAGTTACATTTATTGGTTTGTTTATCTTAAATATTGTCTTCCTTGATTTAAATAGAGGAAGTTACAGAATTGTATCAACATTTATAGGCGTTATTGTAAGTATTGTACTTGCTGTTAAGATTTACTTAAAAATGAGTTTAGATAACAAATAATACATATTAAGCTTTATCATTTGATAAAGCTTTTTTTATGCAAAAAAATGCCAGGTACAAAGTACCTAGCATCTTTTTTTAGTTCTATGAAATTGCCCTCCAAGCATTACTATAAAATGTTTCGGATTTCATCAAGATGATATTTATAATATAAGCTCGGGCTATATGTATTAGAATAAAGCATTACTGCAATATGCTGTGGTCTATAAATCCCAATATTAATCGTAGAAATCACAAAACTTTTCGTACGAACAAATATTATTTCTTTAATCATATCTCTTGTTTTATCATCTAACTCATCAATTTCTTTAATTTGAGTGATGATTATTCTATTTACTTTTCTCTTTTCTTTAAAGAGTTGATCTCTTAATTTGTTTATTTCTTTATCAATTCGATCTAAGTAAAAGTCTGTATTTTTATTTTTTATTAAAACCATAACAGTAAGAATGTTATTTCTAAAAATTTTCTTAATATGGTCTAACTCACATTTATAATAAATCGTAAATGTTTCATTGTCTTGATATTTGTCAAATCCGTTCTTTTTAAATAAATTTGAACTTGTATTAAAATTAACAAGTTGTGTGATAGGTAAAGGTTGCCCTTGACTTTCTCTAATACGAACTAAATATGACATATTTGTGATTCTATCAAGTCGGTTTTTAAATAACGATCCACCAATGATTAAACCTATAAAGATTAAAAGTGTTACTGGATAAGTAATATTCTCATTCTTAACGAATATATAAAGAAGTACGATACCTGCTGCAGCAAGAATCACTACACCGATCATCATCATCAAGCTCATAAAGAATTGTCTATTTATTTTTTTTACATCATTCATCTTAACGCTACCACCGAAAGGATAATACCTGCAACAACCAAAATAGATGATGCAATAAACATTTCTAAAAATATGGTTGTTTTTATGGTTACATCTTTTTCATTTTTATAATCACTAAATTTTGGATATGTTTGTCTAAATGCAGTTGATAAAAACGATCTAAATGCATAATTAAACCCTTGAAAAACTTTATATGACTGAGTCATTGCAATAATTGTAGGAAGAAATGTGATCATCCCAACTACAAATAAAACATTAGACGCATTGGTTGAGGTTAAAGTTGATCCATATATCCATAAATGTAATAACACTGCGATAAGTAAAAGGGATATAAAAATTAGAATAAGTCTAAAAATTTTCATTATTTTGTAGCTTGTTTCTTATATTTCTTATACTCTTCAGTATTACACAACACAAAATGATCTTCTTCTATTTCTCTTAAAGTTGGTCCTTCTTTAGAATAATCATGTTCATCTTGAGGACTATATCTATGAGTCTTACCTCTTTGTTGTTCAAATAATGGGTCTGGTTGAGGAATTGAAGCCATAAGTGATAATGTATATGGATGCATTGGGTTATCAAAGATTTTATCTTTATTTCCAATTTCAACAATCTTACCAAAATACATAACTGCTAAACGGTCACTAAAATACTTAACTACAGATAAATCATGGGCAATAAACATAATAGTTATGCCTTTTTCTTCTCTTAAATCATTAAGTAGATTAATAACTTGTGCTCTAATAGAAACATCAAGAGCTGATATAGGTTCATCAGCAATAATAAATGATGGTTCGACAACTAATGCACGCGCAATACCGATACGTTGACGTTGTCCACCACTAAATTCATGAGGATAACGACTTGCATGTTCAGGTACTAGTCCAACAGTCTTTAAAGCATCTTTAACTTTGTCATCAATAACTTTTTCATTTTTATATCCATTAATTCTTAAACCTTCTGCAATAATTTCTTTTACAGTCATTCTTGGATTAAGAGATGCGATAGGATCTTGGAAAATCATTTGCATTCTACGCATTAATAATTTGTTTTCATGAATAAGATTATATTGAAGACTTGATAAATCTTGTTTTCTACGGATACCATTTAATTTTAATTCTTTAACAGCATTATCAGCTTTTTCAACAAGTGCTTGATGTGCTTTTTTTGCTTGTTGATAAACATCTTTATTTTCTTTTGACATTTCTGCCAATGCTTTTTTAGATTGTGCAGCTTCTTCTTTTAATTGATCAGCTTCTTTTTTTAAATCAACTTTTAAATCATCATATTTCTTATTGATTTCTACATATTCAGGGAAGCTCTTTAAGTTCTTTTTAGCATCTACTGCATGATCACTAACATTTTTTTCGAATTTTTTGTCTCTTTTTGCAAGTCTAAATACTTCTAAAGAAGCATTTTTTTCTTTTTCATATTGAGCATTAATTTCATCAGTTTTTTCAGCATGTAGTTCTTTATTAATAACTTGATTTTCTAATGCTTCTTGAAGTTTTTCTGCTTCTTCAATTTTAGCAGATTTTGCTCTCTTCATATTTTCTTTATGTTGTTTTTTTGCAGCCTTAACATCACTTACAATACGAGTGCCATGGAAAAATGCTTCTCCACCACTAGAATTGTAAAGTTTAATAATGGTTCTACCGGTTGTGGTTTTACCACATCCGGATTCACCAACTAGTGAAAATACTTCACCTTTATAAATCGTAAATGAGACTCCATCTACGGCTTTGTTATACATTTTATTACGCCCAGATCCTAATTTGAAATGTTGTTTTAGGTTCTCGACTCTTAGAATTTCTTCTCTTTTTTCACTCAATTTACATCACCTGCACTCTTAACATTTTTTGTCTTAGATTGAGCAGCACGTCTTTTTGCATCTGCCTTGTATTTAGTAATTCTATCTGTAATAATTTTCGGCTTTTTAATATCAGGTGCATTTTCATGCAACAACCATGTTGCAGCATAATGTGAGTCGCTTACTTTAAAGAAAGGAGGTTCTTCTTCAAAGTCAATCTTTAATGCGAACTGATTTCTTTCTGCAAATGCATCACCTTTTGGAGGATATAACATATCTGGAGGTGTTCCAGGAATAGATAAGAGTTTTTCTTTAGTATCTAAGTCTGGTACACTCGCTAATAGTGCCCATGTATATGGATGCTTTGGATCATAGAAAATATCAGATGAACTTCCATATTCTACAATTTTACCTGCATACATTACAGCAACTCTATCAGCCATATTAGCTACAACACCTAAGTCATGGGTAATAAATATAACGGATAAACCACGTTCTTTTTTGATTTTTTTAATCAAATCAAGAATTTGTTGTTGAATGGTAACATCTAATGCTGTAGTAGGTTCATCACAAATAAGTAATTCAGGACCTGCAGTTAATGCAATCGCAATAACAACACGTTGTCTCATCCCACCTGAAAATTGGAAAGGATACTGAGTAAAACGTTTTTCTGGTTCTGGAATACCTACTTCATTCATAATTGTAATAGCGCGTTCATATGCTTCTTTTTTGGTTACATGAAAACGACGTCTATAAACTTCTTTATTATTCTTTAATGCTTCTTTTGTTTCATCATATGCTTTTTTACTATCTTCATACGATGGACTGTTTTTTTCAATGCTATCTAAAGATTTTTTACTTGCCTCTACATCAGCTTTTAATTTAGCATATTCTACTTTTTCTTCTGCTTTCACTTCTTTAATTTCTTTTTTAATTTGTATTTTAGCAGCTTTTTTAGATTCTAAGTATTTTGTTTTTAATCCAGGAAGATCTTTTTTTAACTTAGAAATAGTTTCATGTGTAGATTTTTTAAGTGCTTGAATTTTAACTTTCTTATCTGCTTTAGGAATACTATCATCTTTATTAATTTCAAAGATTCTTATATCTCTATCTTTTTTAAGTAGTTTAATTCTAGTTTCTAAATTCAAGTAATCATGAAATTCATTATGATATAAATCTCTAAAGCGATTTTTGAAGCGATCTCCACCAACAAGCATAGCTTCAGTAATCTGTTTACCAATTCTCATTGTAGGGTTTAAACTTGATGATGGATCTTGGAAGATCATACCAACTTTACTACCTCTAATTTTATGAAAATTTTCTTCAGATAGTTTCGCTAAATCTTGATTGCTATATAAAATTTCACCTTTATCAATGTTACCATTGTTAGCTAAAATACCCATAATAGCTCTATTGGTAACAGATTTACCTGAACCTGATTCTCCAACTATAGCTAAGGTTTCGCCTTTATATAAATCAAATGAAATTGTTCTAACTGCTCTAACTAATCCGTTAGGCGTTTTAAAAGATATGGTTAAATCTTTAACCTCTAATATTTTTTCTTTACTCATTATTCGCTACCTCTCAACTGTGGATTTAATGCATCACGAAGAGCGTTACCGAACATATTAAATGTAATCATTAAGATCGCAACAATTAATGTTGGGTAAATAATCAACCAAGTATTACCTGATAAGATTTGTTCTTGTCCATCTTTTAGAATAACCCCAATCGATGTACCAGTTAATTTGATTGGACCTATTTCAAGTCTTTGACCGTTCCCAATACCAAATCCTAAATAAGATAAGTTAACTTCAAGGAAGATAACTGAAGGAATACTTAATACAACTCTTGTTACAATAGTTCCTAAGGCATTTGGAAGTATATGCTTAAAGATGATACGTCCATCCGACGCTCCAAGCGTTCTAGCGGCTAAGACGTACTCTCGACCTTTATATCGATAAAACTGGAATCTGGTGACTTTGGCTGCGCCTATCCAGCCATCGTAGACCATGAATATGAACAGAGCTATGAAGCCCGGCCCAATCAGAACTGTAATAATACCAATCATCGTAATCTGCGGGAAACTTCCCCAAATATCCAAGAATCTTTCCATCAAAATATCGACTTGACCACCATAATAGGCACTTGTAGCACCCCATATAACACCAAGTACAATATTAACTGCCGCTGCTAAGAATCCTAATAACAATGAAGTTCTTAACCCTAGCCAGATTAATGTAAATAAATCTTTTCCAAATACATCAGTACCAAATATAAAGTATGGTTCATTATCAAATTCTAAAGCATATTGACCATCAATCATTGTGAAATAATTTGTATTGATTAAACCAGTACCTGGAACCAATTTAACTTCTTTACCAACGACTTCAGTTATAGGATAACCTTCACCAAATGTCCACGTGTTAGGTTGATCACCATAAACTATAGTTTCAGCCATACCAGGATTATCTGCTAAAATTCTTAAATATTCTACTTCACCCATTGTGCGTTCTCTATCTCTTAATAAAGCTGCATAAGAGTCATAAGTAAATGATGCTCTAGTTACAACGGCATTTTTTCTATCAAATCTACCATTTTCAAAATCAGTATCTATTGTAAATACATCCATGACAACTAAAGAATAACCACTAAATTCAGCAGTAACTTCACCATTATATTTAATTGTGACAGAGTTAAATGAAACAAACTCATCTCCACTTTCACTTAATTCTG
This sequence comes from Mariniplasma anaerobium, assembly GCF_016865445.1. Classification (GTDB taxonomy): domain Bacteria; phylum Bacillota_I; class Bacilli_A; order Acholeplasmatales; family Acholeplasmataceae; genus Mariniplasma; species Mariniplasma anaerobium. The sequence goes on from NZ_AP024412.1 coordinate 1,563,178, forward strand.
GGAGTACATGTCTGAACACTAAGTATCCAGTTGTTGTTCCACCAAGTGTATCCATTGGATTAATTGAAGTTACTCCACTTTGATCTATAGTACCAAGTAAAGTAAGATCAGCATAAGATGTATAATCACTCGCTATATCTGTAGGTGATAAATAAACTTCTAAAACACCTGTTGTTTGTATATCATTTAAGTCCACTTCAATTGTTGATCCGTTAGCTAAAACGAATCCTACTGTACTTTCTTCTTCAGTTTCTTCATCGAAAACTGTATTAGCTAAAACAAATCCAAAGGATAGTTTATCATAAGCTACATACAATTCATCAGTCCCACCTATGTATGCTGCACTTTTTACAGTACCAACTAATGTATTGTTAGTTAGAGTATCTAAGAATATATATTCTAATTGGAATCTATCGGTAGGATACCCTAGACCTGTAATTGGATCAATTGTATCGTAGTCAATTGTTTGATTTAAATACTCTTGTTTACCATCAAAAATACCTAATTTTTCTAATAAAGGAACTCTAGGTGGTAATGTCTTTAATTCTGAATTGGTTTGATCATAAAAACGATCTGGTGTCAAAATCGGAACAAATATTGACATCAAAATAAAGATGACAAGAATAATTGTTGCGATTACATTATACTTATTTTTAGTAAATCGTAACATTGCATCTTGAAAATATGTCAATTGCTTTGTCTTAAGTTCTTTATCTAATAATCTCTCATCTTCTTGGACTAATTGAAAATAATCTTTAGTATATTCTTTTTTCATTATTTTTTAGCCCCCATTCTAATTTGTGGATCAATAATACCATATGTTAAGTCGACGATAAGAACAGTAACTAGACCAATTACACCATAAAATGCACTTGAAGCCATAATTACATTATAATCATAGTTACCTGTAGCAAGGGCTTGTAAGGTAACACGACCAACACCAGGAATACCATAAACTTTTTCCAAAATGAACGAACCACCTAATAAGGCTGCAAACGAGCTTATAATGATTGGAACCATTGGAACTAGTGAATTTCTAATTGCATGTCTTAAAACGGCTTGAGTATGACTCAATCCTTTAGTTTTCGCAAGTAAAACAAATTCAGATGTTAATACTTCTGATAACTCAGCACGTAACAATCTTGTTAACCCTGCAATAGAAGGTAATCCTGCAGCTATAACTGGAATGACAAAACCTTGAGCAATTTCCCAAAATGATTGAAGTGCAACAAGCGGGAATCTGGAAGGTAAGAATCCATCCATCTTATAACTGAAAATCACGATCAGTAATAATATAAATACCAAACTAGGTACGGATAAAAATACCATAATAACAATTTGCATGATGTTATCGACTATAGTATCTTTTTTAAGTGCAGCTATAATACCAAATGCAAATCCAAATGGCAGATAGAATAACAATGTTGCTATGTTTAAATAGAATGTGATTGGCATTCTTTCAGCAATAATCTTAAACGCTGGGTAGTTCACTCTAACTTTCGTTGACGTTCCCCAATCCCAATCGGTAATAATATTGTCTAACCATCTTATGTATTGCTCTGGAATAGGCACTCTATAGAAAACTTTCAAAACATTACTATCTCTTACTGGTTCAACGACAAAAACCGTCTCATTTATGCCGGGATTTGTAGTACGAATTTCATTGAAAATCGCTACTTCTTCTGGATCATTTTTATCATAGTACTCTGAAACATAGTAACCGTCAGAGACTTGTTTTTCAAGCCATGTGTCTTTTTCTTCATTTTTAGTTGGTGGATATTCAGGAGCCAATTTCAACAACATGAATGTAATTGTTAATGTTGTGAAAAGAATAATGAATATCCAAATAACTCTTTGAATAATATATTTTGTCATTTGATCTCTTCCCTTACTTTTTTATTTATTATATCATAATTCATGTGCTATTACACCATATTTATGTAATAAATATAATAGCACATGAACTAGATAGATAAAGCGTAATAAGGGGGGCCACACTATAAACTAATATATATGGCTCCCCTATTACCTCTATTTAATTATTTTATTAATTTTTACTAATTAATTTGAGTCTAAATTGAGTATGATTTTATAACCAAGCCCAACCAATATAGTAATCACCAATGTGTAGAACTACAACACCATCTGACCAACCTTCAGCCCATGTAGTAGCATATACTTCTGTATAAGCAAGTGGTGCAGCAACATCAGTAGCGATTTCAGCAAGTGTAGTATAACCTTGATCTACGCCGATATAAGCATCAGCAGCGATTTCAGCATCTGTAAGAGGTCCTACAGAAACAGTTAAGTTATAGTTACCATAGTTAGTAAAGATAAATTGTTGAATTGCATCTTCAGCATCTGTTGATAAACCTAGTTGTGAATAAAGTTTATAAGCATTGTTTTCAACTGAGATAACAAATAAGAAGTTCTTACCGCTTTCAGTAACAGCGATATGAGCAACTAAACTATCAAATCCTTCGTCTGTAGCAACATTAGCAAGTGTATCACCTAATATGTATTCAGCAAGTGTAGCACCGTCTGATACAGTATCTGTAACTTCGCCGCCCATGTCAAGATAAGCATCAATTAGATCTTCTGCATTATCCCAAGCATCTTGTTCAAGACCATCTTTAACATATACGTTTCCAACTAGAGCTGAGATTAAAGCATTGTAGCCCCATCTTTCGTATACTAATTCGCCATCTAAGTTATTATAAGCAACAGGAATTAATGCAGTTGTAGTATCAATACCCCAGTTAAGAGTAAATCCACCACGGTTGTCATCAGAGTATACATCCAAGAAACTTGGAGCATCTAATAATGAACCACTAATACCACCAATACCTAAGTCAGTAGCGCCAACCATCATGTAATCATAATAGTTATTTGGGAATGCAACGTCATCAACTTGGAATACTACTTTAACAAAGTTAACATCATCAACTAATAAATCTTCATATTGTTCAACTAAATTCGCTACCATAGCTTGAGCATTAGTGTTACCACTTGAAGCCCAAGTTAAGATTAATTCGATTTCAGTATAGTTACTTGCAGTACCTGCTGTGTAATATCCATCAGCAATACCTTCTGCAACAGCTTGTTTAAATAAATCTAAAGCAACGTCTGGGAAGTAACCATAAGAACTACCACCAAAGTCTTCAACAAGAGCAGCACCTGCAGCACCAGATCTAACGCCTAGTCCTGAGTCACCATCAAGGAAGTATGTTGTAGTAAATAGTGTAAACGCTGGTAAGTAAGTACCTACAACGTTAATAGCAGCTTCATATCTATCAAAACCATACATTAATGCTTGTCTCATAGATTTGTACATTAAGATTGGTTCTGGTACAAATGTTTCATCTAGTGCATTACCAGGAGTGTTTTCAATATAGAAATCTCTATTAGCTTCTGTACCGAATGAATTGATTTGTAATCTCCAAGTTGTAGGATCTGGAGAAATTTTAATTCTAGGATCACTTGCATAGTTATCAAGTTCTGCAGCAGGAACTGAAGCACTTTCTAATCTACCAGCGATAAATTCAGCAAATACTTGGTTTGAGTCATCAATATAAGTAAATTGTTGACCTGTATAGTTATACATATCTGCATCTGGGAATAATTCGTTTTTCTTGAATGTTAATAATTGTCCTGGAGTCCATACATCAAAGTAATAAATACCACTTGATGCAACGTCAGCAGGGCCTTCACCATAAGTACCACCAGTGTTTGGATCTCCAAGTTCTTCAAATAATTCTTGGTTGATTGGAGTTAAAACTGCACCAGCAAAGCCGTATAATACGTCAAATGCTGCTTTTTCAGTAGTATATTCTAGTTGGATTGTATAATCATCAATTAATTTAAGACCAACATCTTCCCAACTAACAGAACCTTCTAGATATTCAGCAGCATTCTTAATACCTTGAGATACAAAGTCGCCACCACCAGTTCTAGCTCTGAACCAATCGTTGTCTAATGCATACTTCCAAGTCCACATATAGTCACTTGCATCTAGGTCTTCAAAACCAGCAGGTAACATTGATGTGTCAGTATCTGGATGGAATTTCCATGTAAGATCGTCTCTTACTGAAATTGTCCAAGTTTTAGCATAAGTTTTACCATTAATTACTGTACCACCTGTAGGTACTGGTAAAGCATCAGCTAATTCAGGAAGGATTTCAAAACTTTCTTTAGTTGAATCAAAGAAGAATTGATATAAACCACCTTTAAATAAATCAGCAAAATCTGAAGTAGCTGAATCATCAGCATTCCAAGGGTTTAATGAGGTTGGGTCAGTGCTATAAGCAGATCTCCAAGTATATTCACCAGCATTACCATAAGTAGATCCATACATTAATACGTTAGAATCATCTTCAGTAAATTGTGAGAATTTAGTACCGAATCCCATAACACCATTGTAAGTTTCACTGAATAATTGTACTCTGTCAGCATAAATAACTCTAGCTGCACTTGTATATAGAGGAACACCTGCATATACATTTTCTAATAAGTAACGTTCTGCAGCATTAAAGATAATGTCTTTATCTTCTGCTTTAAGTTTAGAAAGATCAACACCGCTTAAATATTGTGCAAGTGGATAATCTTCTAAAGCACGATCACTAACAGTTACGCTCTTAGTAGCAGTTACTACATTACCAGCACTGTCTTCTACTTCGTAAACAACTGAATAGTTACCAACAACAGTGTTATCAACGTTATTAGTTTTAACAACGATGTCTGATGTTAAGTCACCATCTTCTTCATCTGTAGCAGTGACGCCAGCAAGTGGGTCAAATTCATCAAATAGTACGATTGCTACAGCACCTGTTCCAGCGATTGATGGATTAGCATCAACTACTACAGGGTCTTCTTTACAAGCCACTACTGTTAAACTTGTAAGCAATAACATAAATACAACAAGCAATTTTTTCGGAAATTTCATTTTTTTTCTCTCCTTTTCTTATCAAAATTGATTATGTTTCATTATACCAAAAAATATTTAAATATACAATATCAAGTTGAAAAACTACTTGAAAACGTTTTCTAGCCCCCTTAAAATAGAATATTTCTTGATTATAAGGGTGTTTTCTATATAAAATCTAATCTAATCGTTTAAAATACCTAAAATTACATCTGCATCATAAAGATCTGACATATCAAGTACATAATCAGGTGCTATCCCAAATTCATTTGAAACAAACACGTAAGGATCTTCAGTTGTTCCTGATCCAGTTCTATATGCACTGATGTTATTTGAACTCATTGTAAATGCAGTACCTGTAGGAAGTAATATTGGTGTAATTGATGATGCACCACCACCAGATTGAACACCTAAGATAGGTCCTAGTTCATTTTCCATAAAGATTGTAGCTAATGAGTTAGCTGCAGAGAAAGTAACTTTTGAAGTTAAAAGTGACCAATTTAAATTTGGATATGTAGGTGTTCCATTGATAACCACATAACCACTTGAAGCTCCACCTGTATCTCCATCTTTAGAACTTACTCTAAATGGTTGGTCTGTAATAAACCCAACGACTCTATATAATGCACCCACATTACCACCTGTATTATAAGTAAGGTCAATGGTTACATTTTCTAAAGTTGGTGATTCTGCTAATATTTTATCCATTAACATTTCTAAATATACAGCGCTATCTGAATTAACCATACCTTCAACATCAACAATTAGAGGCCATGGTCTATCAAAACTAGTAGGTAGCATATTTACGATACTTACATAAAATAAGTCATAATCCTCATCAAAGTCAACTTGTACCATATAATTTCTATCACCATTAACTGCATCTACAATAGTAAGTGCATAATATCCATTATCTTTAGACGATACTATATTAGCTTCATCATATTCAAATGTATACCCTAAAGTTACTAAAGCTTGTTTGAATGTATCAACGTAAGCTATATTAGAACCTTTTACAATGATTTCCATCATATCGTTTGTTTCATCACTTGTATTATAATAAAAGAATTTATTACCGCTCATAATATCTGGTAAAACAGTTGTAATATCATCTACACCAAAGACATCTGCTGCAATTGCTTGATCAAATGTTGCACTTTCTTCGATATCTGCTGTGTCAAATCCATCAAGAGTTACAACTACAGAAGTTTTTGCAGTATCTAAGAACCAATAGAATGGACGATTAGTAACTGAACCCCATTTAGCATCAATTTCATCTACTACATCAAAATAACCAGTTCCATCTCCTTGATACCAATTTTGACCTCTAGGTCCAAATTGTCCAACAGATGTTAATTGAGGTCCTTCCCATGTTGTCTTATTAAAATATGAAGGATATCCATAACTTGTATGTAATTCATCAATCTTCTTATAAATCATTGTAGATAACGCATTGTCAAATTCTTCTGGATCATCATTTAAAAGTCCATCAAGATTTTCCATAAGTAATCCATAATATGTTTCAACTTCCATGATTTCTTTTAATCCATAGAAATAATCCATATTAAATGCCAAAATATTGAAATTATGAACTAATAAATCTGCTGGGAAATCTGTATTGTTCACTGAACTAGCTTTCATTGTTCTATATTCAGCTGATGATGCACTTGGAAGTGAATAGATGCCAAATAGTCCATCATTATTGTAGTAAACATTATAATAACTAGAACCTGCAAATAATTGATTCACTATATAATAAGGAAGTAAAATGTCATCATTATAGATTGCCATGTCTAAATTATATAAATCCAAATCATAAACAACTTCTTCACCTTCATCATAATATGCATCAGGATTGTCATTATCATACTCAATATGGCGACCATAATTTGTTTCTGTTGAATAAACATATGCCCAGTAAAATGCAGGGTCATTTGTAGTAATTGTATTTTCAACAGTATCTAGAGTAACAATTAAGTCATATGTTTGATCTTCATCTTCATCATAATATTGATAAAAAATTTCTAATGTATCAACATCTTGAGTAAATGTAAATTCAACTTCTGAATCAACAAATCCATCAAGTAATCCTAAAAAGTCAATAACACTAACATATGGCACATATCCATCTGCTTCAAAATAAAGATCGATATTACCATCTTCAACTGTATATTCAGTTGTTAAGTTTTCAAAAGGTACTGATCTTTGATTCGTAATGACTACTTCTTCATAAACTGGAACATCAACATCAAATATATATTCTACTCTTGCAGCATTTAAAGTGAATGTACCTTTTATAGTTTGTGTTTCAGGAGTTAAATCAGCTGCAAGTGGCAAAATAATACCTGCATCTGAGACATTAGTTGAATCACTTTTCCAAGCAATTCTACTTCCGTTCACTCTACCTCTAAGTGGAAGATCTAATTGATAATCATTTAAATAAAAGTCAGCTTCTAAAGCAGCAATATCAGCTGCAATCAATTCTTCATCGGTTGGGCCTACTGGAACTTCTTCTTCCCATTTAGCATTTAAAGTTAAATCAGCAGTGATTGCAGTTGTAAACAAAAATTCTACTGAATCATCTGTTGTATACCAATAGCTAAAAATAAAACCCTCTTTAGTTGGATTAGTAGGGCTAGTGGCATTTTGGTCTTCTTCGACAGTTAAAGCTGGAACTGCGCTACCCCCATTTGTATTAAATGTAACAGTATAAGTTACTGGATCTACCGGATCTACCGGATCCACTGGATCATCTGTTCCGCAAGCTACTACAGTGAAGCCTATAGTAAACAAAAGCAAAGCAAATGAAATTTTTTTCATTAATGCGTTTTTCATATAAAATGTCCTTTCCTATTTCTTTTATACTATTTTAATCTATTTTTCTTAAAAGTCAAAGCAATTGTATGAAAAAAAACTGTATGACACATCAAATGTATCATACAGTTTAACATATATATTAATTATTCTTGTTCTTCTAGTGAATAATCCATTGCTAGGTATCGTTGATACATCTTCCAACGTTTCTTAGCGTCTTTCATATTTTGATCAAGTAGTTGAGCTGCATGATCAGGATTAATTTGAGCTAATTGTGAGTATCTAGCTTCATTTAATAAATAATCATGATATTTATCCCAAACTGGATTTTTACTATCTACTTGGAATGGATTTTTACCTTCAACTTCTAATCTTGGATCAAATCTAAATGTTGGCCAATAGCCACATTCAGTTGCTAATTTAGATTGTAGATGTGAATTTGTTAATCCACCTTTGATACCATGTTCGATACATGGTGAGTAAGCAATAACAATTGATGGTCCATTATAGCTTTCAGCTTCTTTAAATGCTTTCACAACTTGAGCTTGTGAAGCACCAGCAGAAACTTGTGCTACAAAAACATGACCATAACTCATAGCGATTGCTGCTAAGTCTTTTTTCCTAGT